>CAJXLN010000001.1 GCA_913056255.1 uncultured Thermotogae bacterium
CTTGATAAGGCTTCGAAAAAAATTCCTGTTCGCTTGAAAAGCGAAAAAAGATTTAAATATCAAACTTATATTGGATACCGTTACTTTATGCTCCTAAATTGTTGGACACTCTAAGATTAAATACAGATTTATTCATCTCTCCATTGAAATGTAAAGTTTTTCCGCTCCATTATCGCTTGTAAAGCGATGCGATTTTAAATTATAAACTGTTCAAAAATTCAAGAGTCGCAAAAAGAGTTTTCTGTGAGAAATGTTCTCGAGTGAGTAGAAAAAGCGGATTTAAGCTTCGAGTTCACCCTTTCTATCTCTCATCGTCTTTTGTACAGGAGGGGAAAAGGAATCTCGATCGCCTCTATGCATCGAAAAAATGTCAATCACACTATTTCTGAATCCACAAGTATTTCTCTCAAAGCTTCACCTGTGTGTGAAGAAGGACAATCGGCAATTTTTTCTGGTGTACCTGCACACACCACATATCCTCCTTCTTCACCACCTTCGGGCCCTAAATCTATCACATGATCGGCGTTTTTTATAACATCTAAATTGTGTTCTATCACGATCACGGTGTTACCTTTATCGACTAACCTCTGGAGAACACTTATCAATTTTTTGACATCATGAAAATGCAAACCTGTTGTTGGTTCATCAAGAATGTAAAGTGTTCGACCTGTTGATGATTTTCTCAACTCTGATGAGAGTTTAACACGTTGAGCCTCACCACCTGAAAGTGTAGTTGCAGGTTGACCGAGTCTAATGTAACCAAGTCCAACATCATGAAGTGCTTTTAAAGGAGTTGAGATTTTTGGTATATCTTCAAAAAATTCAAGTGCTTCGTTTACAGACATATTCAGAACATCACTTATGTTTTTCCCTCTGTACTTAACTTCAAGAGTCTCTTTGTTGTACCTTTTTCCATTACAAACATCACACTCAACGTACACATCCGGCATGAAATTCATTTCGACACGTATCACGCCCTGTCCTGAGCATTTCTCGCAACGACCACCTTTAACGTTAAAACTAAATCTTCCAGGCCTGTATCCACGTATTCTTGCCTCTTCAGTCATGGCGAAAAGGGAACGCACAGCATCGAAAGCTTTTGTATAAGTCGCCGGATTGGATCTCGGAGTTCTTCCTATGGGACTTTGATCGACAGAGATCACTTTATCAATATTCTCAAGACCTTTGATAGAGTCAAATTTACCAATTGGAATGTGACTGTGATAAATCGTGTTCATCAGTATAGGGTACAACGTTTCCATAACAAATGAAGATTTTCCTGAGCCCGATACGCCTGTTACGCACACAAAAATTCCAAGTGGAATGGAAACATCTATGTGCTTTAAATTGTTATGCGAAGCCCCGTAGATCACCAAATGCCCTTTGGCTTGGCGTCTTCTCGACGGCGATGGCACCTTTAACCTTTTGCTGAGATATTTTCCTGTAAGGGTGTCTGAATTCTCTAAACCAGAAACCTTGCCTGAATACAGAATTTTACCTCCGTGCTCTCCCGCACCAGGGCCTATTTCCACCACATGATCTGCTGACCTTATCACCTGTTCATCGTGCTCGACGACCAAGACGGTATTTCCAAGATCTCTCAAACCTTCCAACATATTAATGAGTTTTGCCGTGTCTCGGTGATGTAATCCTATGGTAGGCTCATCTAAGATGTACGTTACCCCCACAAGCTTGGAACCAATTTGCGTTGCCAATCTTATGCGTTGCGATTCTCCACCGGAAAGTGTCGAAACATTTCTCGAAAGTGTGAGGTAGCCCAGCCCGACTTCAACGAGAAATTTAAGTCTCCTTCTCAACTCTGAAAGTATTTCGTGGGCGATCTTTTCCTGACCTGGTTTTAATTTCACATCGTTAAAAAATTGATAAGATTTGCGAACTGTCATGTCAGAAACTTCAGCGATGTTTTTACCTTCGAAAGTAACGGCTAACGCTTCTGGATTAAGCCTTTTACCTCCACAGGCCGTACATGTTTTTTGAACCAGGAAATTACGTTCTATCCATTCACGAACCTCATCGGATTCTGTTGTCTGATATCTGTCCTTTATGTGAACAAGAAGTCCTTTAAATCCAGGTCCTCCATGGAGAACAGCATTTTGAATGTTGTGGGGGAGATCTTTGAAAGGAAGGTGTGGATCACTCCCCATTCTTTTGATCATTCTTGATATGATCGACACCACAAAAGACTTTCCAGTCCTGTAAGGAATAATTCCACCCTTCATCACGGATTTAGATGAATCTATTACAAAATCTTCTCCGACTTCAGTGGTATAACCCAATCCTGAGCAAACCGGACAAGCACCATACGGTGAATTGAAGGAAAAAAGTTTTGGAGAAAGCTCCGGAAAGCTGATTCCACAAACTGGGCAGGCAAGTTTTTCGCTGAAATATTTCAGTTCGCCAGTGGAGTAGTCCATGATCTCAACCTGTCCATTGGCTTCTGATAGAGCTATTTCCAAGGATTCAACGAATCTTTGACGATTTTCTTTCCTAACTTTAAGGCGGTCCACAACCAATTTGATCGTATGTCTCACATGTTTTTCAAGCTTTATTTCTTCTTCCAAAAGATATTCTTTTCCGTCTACGTTTACTCTGAGAAATCCCCGACGTTTCAGGTACTCAAACAGCGATCTGTATTTCCCTTTCTTCTCAATCGTCAGCGGTGCTAAAATGGCAATGCGGGTTTCTTCAGGGTACGTGCTTTCCACCCTTTCAATTATTTCATCCACACTCTGTTTTTCAAGCTTTCTTCCACATTTCACACAATGTGGAGAACCTACGCGAGCGTAAAGCAACCTCAGATAATCGTGGATTTCCGTCACTGTTCCCACAGTTGAACGCGGATTATGTGAAACGCTTTTTTGATCTATCGCGATGACGGGTGAAAGCCCATCTATTTCTTCAACGTCCGGACGTTTGAACTCTCCCAAAAACTGGCGTGCATAAGATGAAAGAGACTCTAAATACCTCCTCTGACCTTCAGCGTATATCGTGTCAAAGGCTAAAGAAGATTTTCCTGATCCTGATAAACCAGTTATAACTGTTAAGCTATTTCTTGGAATGGCAACGTGAATGTTTTTAAGATTGTGAACTTTAGCTCCCTTTATTTTAAGAAATTTCTCCAGAAGCGTTCACCTCTTCTACTATCTCACATGCCTGAGAAACCACTTTCTCAACCGTTTCTGCACTTTTTCCTTCAACCATGATACGTATCAGAGATTCTGTCCCTGACGATCTGATAACTATTCTCAAACCTTCTTTAGAATTGATCTCCTTTGCGAATTCAGAGATTTTGCGATTCTTCATCACCATTTTTTTATCTTTGACCGGTACATTCACTAACTTTTGAGGGTAACGATTGATCCTTGAAGAGAATTCCTCGATATCGATTCCAAGACTTAAACTGTTCTTAATCGTTTCAAGGGCGGTTAGAAATCCGTCTCCCGTTGTCGAAAGGTCAAGAAATATTATGTGTCCAGATTGTTCTCCACCAAGTGTCGAGCCTATTTCTCGCATCTTTTCGAGAACGTATCTGTCCCCCACTTTTGTCCTTGCAAATTTCATTCCATCTGCTCGTAGCTCTTCTTCGATAGCAAGGTTCGTCATAACAGTACCGACTACGGTATTGGCACCAAGACGTCTATCTTTTTTCATGGATTTGGCATTCATAACGATCATGTCATCTCCATCTACGATCCGCCCGTTTTTCCCGATCATGATACATCTATCCGCATCCCCGTCATGAATCACGCCAAACTCCGCGCCGGTGGATTTAATGCGACTTGACAAAAATTGTGGATGCAAGGCTCCACATCCCTCGTTTATATTTATTCCATCGGGATCAGAATTGAAAAAAATCGCGTCAATTCCGATCTCCTTAGAAATAACGGGAACAGTTGTGACAGCGGCGCCATTTGCAAGATCAAAAGCGATCTTAAGACCTTTTAGATCAACGTATTTTGAAACCATCCATTCCACGTACGAAGATAAGAGATCGGACTCAATTCGCTTACCGACTTCTTTACTTTTCATTTTATCTTCAAGATGGTCTTCTATCTCTTCTTCAAGTTCATCCGGAAGCTTGTATCCATCAAAAAATATCTTTATTCCGTTGTGCATCCATGGATTATGACTGGCACTCACCATAAAGCCAACTGTATGCTCTTGGTGAGTAAGCCATGCCAAAACCGGAGTTGGCATTACACCACACACGATGACGTTGATCCCCATTGAAAGCATCGAAGAAACCAAGGCTGCCTCAAACATTTCACCAGAAATCCTTGTATCGCGGGCAATGAGAACATTATCCAAGGAGCGGTTGTGTGCCTTCAAAACGTAAGCGGTTGATTTTCCAATTTTGAAGGTCAGTTCGGCCGTCAGTTCATCGTTGGCAATTCCTCTTATTCCATCAGTTCCAAAATACTTTCTCATTCCTCTTCCTTTTCTTCGAGTTCAAGCCCTTCAGAAGTGAATTTTTCCGGACGAACCATGGGATAAGCTATGACTTCCTTTATTGTTGGAGCGTCAGTGGCAAGCATTACGAGCCTGTCTATTCCTATTCCAAGTCCACCAGTCGGCGGCATTCCATACTCTAAAGCTCGTAAGAAATCGAAATCCATCATCTGGGCTTCTTCGTCTCCTGATTGACGTAACGCTACTTGCGCTTCGAAACGTTTGCGCTGATCTATCGGATCGTTCAGTTCGCTGAACGCGTTTGCAAGTTCATTTCCAAGAACTACCACTTCAAAACGTTCGGTAAGTCTTGGATTTTTTCTGTGTCGCTTTGCAAGTGGGGAAATATCAATTGGATGATCCATCACAAAAGTTGGATTTTTAATGGTGTCTTCGACAAGATCCCAGAGTTTCTCAATGTAATGGCCACGTTCCATGATCTCAGGTAAAGTGTCATGTTCTTTTAGAACTTTCAACAATTTTTCATTTGAATCATCGAGTATGTCCACATTCAAATGTTCTCCAATGTAATCACGCATCTTCACACGTTTCCAGGGTCTACTGAAGTCTATCACTTTGTCTTGATACGTGATCTTCGTCGTTCCCTTAACTTTCTCTATCACATGGGTAACGAGTTTCTCTGTGAGTTCCATCATGTCATTGTAATCGGCGTAAGCTTTGTAACATTCGAGCATCGTGAATTCCGGATTGTGTTTGTAGCTTACTCCCTCATTTCTGAAACATTTTCCGATTTCGTAAACACCATCGAATCCACCTACTACATATCTCTTAAGATATAGTTCATGAGCGATTTTCAGATACATGTCGAGATCGAAAACATTCAAGTGTGTAACAAAGGGTTTGGCAGTCGCACCGCCTGCAATAAACTGGAGCGTTGGAGTTTCAACTTCGATGAAATCCTCGGCATTCATGAAATTCCTTATCATTTGAATAATTCGATAGCGCGTTTTAAACCTTTCAAAAGAATCTCTGTTTACAGTAGTATCAACGTATCTCTGTCGGTATATTTTTTCTCTATCGGTTAGACCATGCCACTTTTCAGGGAGAGTGCGTATCGCCTTTGACAGAATTTCGTAAGAAGAGACGAATATAGAAAGTTCTCCCGTATGAGATCTGAACGGGAATCCATTCACTCCGACAAAATCGCCCACTTTAACATGTTCTTTGAAAATCTTGAATGCACTATCTCCAACTGATACATTCATATAACATTGTAAGCGATCTGTAGAATCTTGAATAACAAAAAACAAAGATTTTCCGTGATATCTGATCGCCATCACTCGTCCTGCCGTTGACAAGTGCGCATTTTCATCCTTTTCGCCATTTGCGATCTTGGTATCGAATTCCCCACGTATTTCAGCAAGTTTATGAGTGATTTCAAAACGATATGGATAAGGATTAATTCCCATATCTCTGAGCTGTTCAATTTCTTTGATCTTCTGAAGTCTCAACTCGTCCATGTAAAAAAAAACCCCCTTCTGAAAACTTGTCACCAAATTAGCTTAGCCTTACTCTTCATTTGCCATTATTTCCACTATCTTGTACTTATTGGTACCACTTGGCGCTTTAACCCGTACCGTTTCACCAACTTTCCGCTTGTATATAGCTTTTCCCAAGGGAGAATCAACTGATATTTTATTTTTAAAAATATCCGCTTCTTGTGCGGTAACGAGCAAGAACTCCATAATATCTTGATCGGAATTTGAATCCTTATCGTGCCTAGAACTCGAGTCCTTCAATCTATTCAATCGCTTCAATCTTATAACATTTCCTAAATTAACTTCGTGTATGTTGCTGCGATCATCGGAAATGATCGTTGCCCGCGATAAGATTCCTTCGATCTCGCTGATCCTGCTGTTTATCTTTCCCTGCAAATTTTTTGCTTCATCGTATTCGCTATTTTCGCTGAGATCACCGAACTCCCTTGCCTCTTTTATTTTTTGGGCAACATCATTCATCAATCTTTCTTTGAGTTCTTTCAATTCTTTTTTGAGTGCTTCGTAACCACTTCGGGTAAGTTCTATCTTATCTTCCATTTATGGAACCTCCTTGAACGCTTCATTCAACTGATATCAGGTAATAGTAATGAATTTGACCGCCGTAATACATTTCAATGTCGACATTCGGATAACGTATCTCTATTTCTTTCAATATAACTTGAGCGTCTTTTTCAGTTACTTCCTTACCGTAGAATATCGTTATTATATCGGCATTGGCAGCCTTTGCTTTGTCCAACGTACAAAACACACTCTCGTCAAGATCAGCTTTGGCACATACCATATTTCCATTGAGGAATCCGATGTACTGACCTTCTTTCACCTTCAATTTTTTCACTTTACTGTCTCGAATGGCCCTCGTGATTTCTATTGATTTTACAGCTGCTATTGCCTCTCTGAATCTGTTCAGATTTTCCATAAGAGACGCCTGTGCATTGAAGGCAAAAATCGCGGTTAATCCCTCCTGAACCGTTGAGGATTTAACGGTTATCACTTTTTTCCCTTTGACCATTTTTTTAACAGAATCAGATGCCATGAATATATTGGGATTGTTCGGAAATATGAAAACGGTCTGTGCGTTTATACTGTCAACCGCTTTTTTAAGTTGAGATGTACTTGGATTTGATGATTGTCCACCATTTACAACAATGTCAACTCCAATGCTTTTGAATATCGATTCCCAGCCTTCTCCACTTGCAACCACAACTATGCCATATTTCTTTTTCTCATCCTGATTTTGTGGCATTTCATTTATTATTTTATGGTGTTGAATTTTCATGTTATCTATCTTAGAACGGACTAATTCACCGTATTCAAGAGCTTTATCGATTGCCTTGCCAGGAGTATTCGTGTGTAAGTGAAATTTTAGAAATCTATCAGAATTCACAAGCACCAGAGAATCTCCCATTGAGCTGTAAAAACTTTTTAGCGACTCAACATCAACCTCTTTTTTTGTTTTCACTATGGCTTCTGTGCAATAAAGATATTTCAATTCTTCCTGAGAAATCTTCACGATATCAACCGCTCCAGCGTTTTCAATTTCAAGGTTTACTTCTGTATCACCGTTAAGTGCTTTGTAAAACCCTTCTATTATATAAGCTAATCCTTTTGCACCCGAATCAACAACTCCCGCATCACTTAATTTTTTAAGATATTTAGGAGTATCTTCAACTACTTCCATAGCCTTTTGATAAAGTTTACGCATGAATTCTTTGTGATCCTCAATCATGTAGTCCTTTGATGTTTCAGAAAGAACTCTCATGACCGTTAACATAGTACCTTCCACAGGTTTCATTACAGCGCCGTATGCCACTTCACTTGCCAATTTAAGAGCTTCCGCAAATTCGATCGTTGTCAATGTTTTCTTGTTCTTACAGTACTGACTGAATCCACGGAAGATCTGTGAGAGTATCACACCAGAATTCCCCCTTGCTCCGAGAAGGGTACCAGTTTCTATAGCCTGAACTACATTGGGAAGATCGTGCCTGTCAAGTGAATCCAAACGTCTACATGCTTCTAAAAGAGCAGACGCCATATTCGATCCCGTATCACCATCCGGAACCGGGAAAACATTCAAAGTGTTGATCTCGTCCACGTGAGATAACAACACCTCGGTTCCTTTTTTGAAGCACACGGCAAAATCATTACCATTTATTTTTTTAATAAACGGTTGTTCATTCAAAGACGCGATGGAAAACACCTCCTTTTAGACAACAGAGTCGTTTCAGAAACTCAAAGCCACAACATGAACGTTGACTTCTAATGGTTTTCTTCCCGCATAAGTGGTAAGACTGTACATCACGCTATCTCGAAGGTTCTTTGCCACCTGAGGAATGTTCGTTCCATATTCCACAACCACGTATATGTCCACTTTAATATCCATGCCGTCATCTACCATTTTAATTCCTTTATCTACATCACTGAAAATGGAAACGACACTTGACAACATCGAAGGATTGGAAAGTTCTACAACCCCATAGCTGTTCACCATTGCTTCCTTTATCAAGCCTTTCAATGCCTGTGCTGAAACCTCAATTTCTCCGTACTCAGTAGAAAACTTCAAATTCATCCCTCCCGTACTTCTGCTTTTAGGTTTGAAATTATCCTCTCTGTAACTTTTTGAGCGGAAAGCCCCGCAAATTCCAGAAGCTCATTTCTTGTTCCATGTTCAACAAAGCTGTCTTCAATACCTATGACTTCCGTTTTAGATCTCAAAGTCGGTGCTTTGAGCAACACGGAAGATCCAAATCCACCCATTACCGTCCCTTCTTCAAGAGTCCATATTCTCGGAGACATGGCAATGACGTTCAAAGTCTTCATGTCTAAAGGTTTTACACTTCTACAATTGTAAACTCCCACGTGAATGCCCATCGATTCGAGCTTTTTAGAGGCTTCAACGGCAATTTTGACCATCGAACCCACTGCAAGTATTGTACCATCTTTTCCATCAAGAATCTTTTCCCAACTGAATGGATTATCAAGAGGGGGGGCTGAAAGTACATCCATTATATCCATGAATTCACTTGACTTCGGATACCTTATTGCCAAAGGTCCCTTGATCCTTCCAATTACCGATTTCATCATGGAAGATAGCTCTGATATGGATGATGGGGCAACTAACTTCATGTTTGGAATGAGATTCATATACGCGATATCGAAAACTCCATGGTGAGTTGGTCCATCTTCACCCACTAAACCTGCACGATCGATTGCAAAAATCACGTCCAAATCCTGGAGTGCCACATCGTGAATCACTTGATCGAAAGCTCTTTGAAGAAAAGTGGAATAAATAGCGATAACCGGTTTAAGTCCTTGTGCCGCTGCTCCTGCAGCAAAGGTCGTGCAGAGTTCTTCGGTAATTCCAAGATCAAAAAACTTGTCAGGATGCTTAGCATGGAAGTACTTGAGCCCTGTTCCATCTTCCATGGCTGCCGTGATCCCCACTATTCTGTTGTCCTCATTTGCTATTATTGAGAGCACCTTGCCGAAGATCTCACTGTAAGAGTATACTCCTTTTTTTATTTCAAGCGAGATTCCACTTTTAGAATCTATCATCGAAACGCTGTGAAATTTAGTTGGATTTTTTTCAGCATAAGAGAGACCTTTTCCCTTTTGAGTCAAAACGTGCACAACCACAGGGCCTTCTATTTCTTTTAAACTTTCAAAAGCTCTCACAAGCATTTTTACATCATGACCATCGATAGGTCCTATGTATTTGATCCCAAAATCTTCAAAGAAATTATCGAATAAAAATAGTTTTTTAAGGGATGATTTTACTTTCTCTGAGACCCAATCTAAATCATTCTTGCGCAAGAAGTCGCGAAGTTTTGAATCCAAAATCCTATAAGTTTTTGCAGTCCTAAGTCTGTTGAGTATAACATTGGATAATTGACCCACGCTTGGAGATATGCTCATTCCATTATCGTTGAGAACGATCTTGATCTTCGATGAAAGGGGTTTCACCTGATTCAGGGCTTCAAAAGCAAGACCAGATGTCATTGCACCATCGCCTATAATGGCTATCACCTCGCCGTTCATGTCTTTCGTGGAATGCGCTTTTTCTATTCCCAAAGCCGCTGCTATTGATGTGGCCGCATGACCAACTCCAAACTTGTCGTATTCAGATTCATGAATACTTGGATATCCGCTTATACCCCCGAACTTCCTTATCGTACCCATCGACCTGGCACGGCCAGTCAATATTTTGTGCGTGTACGATTGATGACCTGTATCCCAGATGACCGTGTTTTTATCTGGTGGGAAAACTTTGTACAACGCAAGTGTGAGTTCCACTGTTCCAAGATTTGGAGCGAGATGTCCATTTCCAGAACTCACGATTTCCACGATATAGTTACGGATTTCATTTGCCATGCTCTCCATTTCGGAAAATTTCATGTTCCCAAGTTTTTCAAAGAGTGGTTCTCTGTCCCATGTTAGAGGGACTTTCATCAAAATTCATCTCCTTTTCAAGATCCCCCCAGTACTTCTTTAACAGTAAATAAGAAATGCGGAATCGATCGATTTCTTGCATCTTTTGTAGATAAAGAAAAACACCACGCTTGAAAAGCTTTAGAGGCACCTCAAGAGGGAGATCATTTTTTCAATTGTACCCAAAAGTTCCTTAAAGGAAAGAGAATCGATCTTATTTTCTTCCCATTGATCATTCTCTTCAAATACCACGAGCGGATCTCACGATATTTCTCATAAGCACGGCATTTGTTATGCTTCCCACTCCACCAGGAACTTTAGAGACTGAAGCTTTTTTCGAAACCGAATCAAAGTCAACATCACCTATGACTTTACCGTTTACCACGTTTATTCCCACATCTATCACAACTGCTCCCTTTTTAACCCATTTTTCATCGAACATTTTAGGTTTTCCGATCGCAACAACCAACACATCCGCGTGTTTCGTCTTCTCAATGAGATTTTGAGTTTTGGAGTGGCACACGGTAACCGTTGCATTTCGAGACATCAGCAGCAATGAAAGAGGTTTCCCAACTGTTGTGCTTCTCCCAACAATTGTAACGTTCGCCCCCTTTAAGGGAACGTTATGATATTCCAAAAGTTCGACAACTGCCTGTGCCGTACAGGGCACAAAGAATGGAGCATTGAGCAAGATCTTTCCGAGATTTTCTGGTGTTCGCCCTTCCACGTCTTTTTTGGGATCAAGCGTACTCAATACCGATATTTCATCCACTCCTTTGGGGACAGGGTGCATGAGCATGACACCGTGAACTTTGTCATCTTCGTTCAGCGTCTTCACATCTTTTATTATGTTTTTAGAGTCAGTTTCAACCTCGGCGTAATTTATTCCGAGTTTATCACAATTACGTTTTATTGAGTTCAAATAAACTCTTGTGGATTTATCATCAGAGGAAACAAGGCATCTCAAAGCTGGAATGATCCCCTTAGACTTGAGATGTTCTACTTCTTTTTGAACTTCTTTTTTTATTTCATTCCCAAGAACTGCTCCATCAAGTATCATAGAATTCGCCTCAAAGCAACTCTCCAATTCACCAGGGAGAGGAATTGACGCATCCTCCTTTCAAAAAAATAGTTGCAGCCATCAGTATAATGACTTGTCATCACACAACTCCCCCGCATTTATGCGGGGAGTAATTGATCATTTTCTTAAAACAGTCCAGAAATTTTCCCCTCGTCATCTACATCTATAGATTGGGCCGCTGGTACTTTCGATAGTCCAGGCATTGTCATGATCTGACCAGCCACGGGAACGATGAAACCAGCTCCGTTTGAAAGAATAACTTCACGAACTGTGAAGGTGTATCCGGACGGTGCACCTACAAGCTTGGGATCGTCAGTGATAGATGCTTGGGTTTTCGCCATGATTATCGGTAACTTCCCATATCCCTTTTTTTCTATATTTTTGATATCCGATAAGGCTTTAGAAGTGTAAACCACATTGCCTGCTCTGTATATTTCCTTTGCAATAATACCTATTTTGTCCTTAACAGGCATATTCCAATCGTATATTCCATGGAAGTGGTTTTCATCTTTTTCTATCGACTCTACGACTTCGTGCGCCAATTCTTCAGCGCCCGCGCCACCTTTACTCCATGCCTCATTCAGTGCAATGCGTACGTTCATGCTCTTCGCTTCTTCTTCAACGAGCTTTATCTCGGCATCCGTATCGGTTGAGAATTTGTTTAAAGCTATAACAACCGGAAGACCGAATTTTTTAACGTTCTCGACGTGCACTTTAAGGTTTTTCATACCCTCTTTGAGTGCATCGAGATTTTCTGTGCTAAGTTCTTTTTTATTCATTCCACCGTGCATTTTCAAGGCTCTGATAGTAGCAACAAGTACAACTGTATCGGGTTTGAGATCCGCATATTTCGATACCACATCGAAAAATTTCTCCGCGCCTAAATCGGCGGCAAATCCAGTTTCTGTTATCACGTAGTCAGCGAACTTCAACGCGAGTTTTGTTGCCACAACGGTGTTCGTCCCATGAGCGATGTTAGCAAATGGTCCGCCATGGACGAAAGCGGGTGTGTGATCTATTGTTTGAACAAGATTTGGATTCAGTGCATCCTTTAAGAGTGCAGTCATAGCGCCTTGAGCCTTCAGATCGCCTGCTGTCACGTATTTTCCACCTTTGACCGTTTGTCCTATGATGATATTTGAAAGTCTTTTCTTCAGATCTGACAGATCTTTGGCAAGACATAGAATCGCCATTACCTCTGAGGCTGCTGTGATAACGAAATTAGTTTCCCGAGGGAAACCGTTGGAGCGTCCACCTAAAGAGACGACTATGTGTCTAAGAGCGCGATCGTTCATATCAATGGCTCTTGGCCATGTTATCCTTCTAACATCTATTCCGAGATCATTACCATGATGAATGTGGGCATCTATCAGAGCAGAAAGCAAGTTATGAGCGGCACTCACGGCATGCATGTCTCCCGTGAAATGCAGGTTGATATTTTCCATAGGGAGAACCTGAGCATATCCTCCACCAGCCGCTCCTCCCTTTATACCAAAGACAGGTCCAAGAGATGGCTCTCGCAAAGTGACTATCGTCTTTTTTCCGATTTTATTCATCGCTTGAGCAAGACCAACACTCGTTGTGGTTTTGCCTTCACCTGCAGGCGTCGGAGTGATGGCCGTAACGATTATCAACTTCCCATTTTGTTTATTTTGAAGGTCTTTCAGAAGTTGGTGGGGTACTTTTGCAATGTACTTTCCATATGGGATCAATTGTTCTTCTTGAATTCCTACAGATTTTGCTACCTCTGATATAGGTTTCAATTCAACACTTTGTGCGATTTCAATATCACTTTTCATGTTACTACCTCCTCTGTATAATTTGAACTTCTGAGGTGGTGCAAGATTCTTAGCGATCTTGTCAAGCACCCCATTCACGAATTTCCTATCACCTTCTGTACCGTAGATCTTAGAAAGCTCCACAGCTTCGTTTATACTGACCTCTATTGGAACATTTAAATCGTAAAGAAGTTCATAAGTTTCAAGTCTGAGGATGCTTCTTGAAACAATCGAAAGTCTTTCCATAGACCATCCTATCAATCGCTCAGAAATGATTTTATCTATCTCTGTCATTTTAGAGACAGCGCCCGAAGCAAAAATTTCTACCTCTTTTTCAAGATCCCAAGAAACGCCTTCCGCTTGACAGACCCTATGGGTCGAATCGGAAGGCGTTAAGTCCTGAAACTCCAATTGATAAATCGCCTTGAATGCCAGATCTCTCATAAAACGTCGTCGAGATCTTCTGTTGGACACCTTACTCTTGGTCCCCCGTTTCTTCTTCATATTCTTCTTTCGATTTGGAATTTACGATATCTTCAACGTAAACATTAACAGCTATCACTTTAAGCCCTGTTATGTTCTCTACTTCCTGCGAAATATCCTTTTGAATATTTTTGGTTACCTCAGGAATCTTTTCGCCATACCTGATCTTGGTTTTTACCGAAATCGACACACTGTTTTCGTCTGGTCTTTCAATCGTTACCTGTTTTCGATAATATTTATACTCACGAGACCTTTGATCTATTTCCTTTCCTTCTAACTTTGCAAGTGTCAGAATTATCACATCCGTTATAACTTGATCGGAGATATCGATCTTGCCATCGTAATTTTGATTTTCTGTGTTATCGGATTTCTCTTGTTCTTCCATAGTTTCTTCCACCTTTCTGATTGAATTTTTTGAAATACATTGGAATTTACGCCCGTTCTAAGTATTCACCTGTTTTCGTGTTGATCTTAACCTTTTCTCCTTTTTTTACAAAGAACGGAACAGTGGTTTTAAAACCCGTTTCAAGTGTTGCCGGTTTGCCACCACCCGAAACTGTATCACCCTTGAATCCCGGATCTGTATCGACAACTTCAAGAGTAACACTCGAAGGTAAAAGAATATCGATTACCTTATCCTCGTGGAAAACAAGGTTAAGGTCCATATTTTCTGTCATGAAATTCAATTCATCTTCGAGATCTTCCACTGAAAGTTCATATTGTTCGTAGTCTTCAGTTGTCATAAAATGTGCGAAGTGTTCATCTTTGTAAAGATATTGAGCCTTTTTCAAAGACAATGCAACCTCTTCCACTTTCTCTCCACTTTTGAAGGTTTTGTCTTGGACAAAACCCGTGAGTACATCTTTCAGCCTGGTTCGAACCACCGCACTGTGTCCACGACCCATTTTATGCATTTCGAATCCGACAACTTTGTAAATCTTACCGTTAACCATAACATGAATACCTTTACGAATATTGGATACTTCAAGCATCTTTAGAACCACCCACCTATGTACAATACTGTAAAATCATTGAATTTGAACTTGCGTGAACTCCTTATCATATTAAAGAAAGGAAAACATGCATTGCACTCTCACCGTGATAACTTTTGTCTAAAAATTATACCACTTTTTAGCGAGAATACAGATATCGTACTGTAAAAAAATCGTCGATTTTCGAAGCTCTACTGGATTTCATTTCCAACGTTATTTCGTATTCGATATAGACTGTTCAACGTTTTTAGCTTGAAACTTTTAGATGATCATTGAAAAGAATAAAAGCATTGTAATCTCAATCCGGTATTTTTTGTTGCAAAGAAAATGCCTCCGCTCGTGGTGTGAACTGGAAGATGGATAAATGAGCGATTCAGTCTTGATAAGGCTTCGAAAAAAATTCCCTTATCGCTTGTAATGGCACACGATTTAAATATCATTTATGAGTGTCGAGCCATTTCTTTGCCTTCACTTTACATTCCATTTCTTGAGCGTAAAATTCCTTTTCAACAGGCAGAGAAGCGATTTTTTCGAAGGTTTGACGTACTTTCTTGATCTTTCCCCATTTGATGTAAAGTTGAGCCAGCTCATAGTAACCGTAAATGTATCCAGGATCTATTGAGAGGGCTTTTTTGAAAAGTTCCTCAGAACGGTCGAAGTTCGCGAAGGGCCATGGGGTATCTCTGTACCTCATGGCAAGGGCGGTGTAAGCTCGATAAAGTCTCGGATCGAGTTTTATGGCTTTATTTATGTAATGGTCGAAATCGCCGAGCATGAAAAGACTCTGAATAATTCCTTTGTATTGCGCAAGTCTACCTATTGCAGCACCTTTCACGAAATTCAAATACGCATTATTCGGTGTGATCTTAAGTGCCATATCCGCATAATGAATGGCATCATCGAAGTATTTGGCTTTGATTTCTTTAGGTGCACCCCAAAGTCCGTATTCTACACACGCGTCAGCTAAAACTCTGAGAGTTGTTGCATTTTCTTCAAGAGACGGATCGTTTTTCAAATTCAATATCAGATTTTCCATGCCAGTGGCATTTTGCGATGCTCTGTATTCATAGAACTCATGCTGAGTTGTGGCAAACGTCATTACAGATATAGAAAACAGCAAAAACAGAATGATTACAGTATTTTTCACCATTTTCAATCACCTATTTTACAAAACCCACCAAAATGGTGAATTTTGATGGTAGCCTTTCCTCTACCTGTTAAATGATTAAACATAGTGTGTCCAAAGATTTAGGATCATAAAGTAACGGTATCCAGTTTTCTGTTCTTTGACAATCCGGTTAAAACGGCTTCTTGCGAATATGGAAGTAGGGTTTTCTCTTGTGCTTCTCGTAGTAATCCTGGTGATAGTCCTCTGCCTTGTAGAATTTGGTTACAGGCAGCAGTTTTGTCACAACATTGTATCCTCTCTCCTTTAAAATCTTGATCAGTTTTTCACCAATATTCATCTCCTCTCCATTACTGTAGAACAGTACAGATTTATACTGTTCTCCGATATCTGGGCCTTGACCATTGGATTGGGTTGGATCATGGAGATCAAAGAAAAATTTAGCAAGCTCTTCATAACTGACTCTTCTCGTGTCATAGGTCACCTCTACCACTTCATAGTGACCCGTTGTGTTAGAGCAGACCTCATCATATGTCGGGTTTTCCGTTGTTCCACCCATATAACCAGATACTGCTGAAATCACGCCTTCTTTCTTTTTAAACCAATATTCTATACCCCAGAAACACCCACCGGCAAAATATGCCTTTGCAGCATCTCCGAATTCCTTATCAGGAATAAACATGAGTGAAATTGAATTTACACAATATCTTACATTTTTTGGTGTAAGATCCTCACCCTCAAACACATGACCGAGATGGGCACCACATTTGGCACATTGAACCTCAGTTCTTATTTTGTCTGGATCTGGCAGCCTTTTTATCGCTCCCTCTATTGCCTCATCAAAACTTGGCCAGCCAGAATGTGACTTAAACTTTGCCTCAGAACGAAATAATGGTGCGTTACATCGCTTGCAGATATAGGTTCCTTTCTCAAAGAAATTATCGTATTTACCACTACCTGGCTTCTCTGTTCCTTTATGAATAATTACACGCTCTTCTTCAGGTGTAAGTTTACGATAATGCCTGCTATACTTACTCATAACAATACTCCTCCCACAGCCAGTATAAAAACAAAATTCCACATCAAAACAGATCTCCTCTATTTTCCATTATCAAATGTATTCATAGCACAGAAATCTTCGAATTTTAATCTTTCAGGCCTCTTTTTTTCATCTTTTTTCTGCTTATCCGATAAAACAGGATTGATATCTTCTACTTTCACATATCTTCTCTGTTCTCTTTCTTTCACTTCTATTACGGGGACATGTTTTTCCCCTTTTCAATCTCCTGTTCTTGTTTCCATACTTTTATCTCTTTTCCTCTTTAAGAGTCTCCAGGACTTTATCGACATGTCCCGTGACCCTGACATTCTTCCACCCTTTTACAATCCTGCCCTCTGGATCTATCAGAAAGGTGCTTCTTATCGTTCCGAAATACTCTCTGCCATAGTTCTTCTTTTTCCCCCAAACTTCATAGAGTTCCATTACCTTATGTTCCGTATCGCTTAGTAGCAGTATATTCAAGCCATGCTTTTCTATAAACCTCTCGTGTGATTTCTTCGAATCCTTGCTTATTCCTATGATTACGGCATTCATTTTCTCGAACTCTTCCTTTTTTTCTGTGAATTCTTTTGCTTCGCGCGTACAACCAGAGGTATTATCCTTTGGGTAGAAGTAAAGCACCACCCATTTCCCTCGAAACTCATTCAGGCAGTATTCTTTTCCCTGATAGTTTGGAAGGCAGAAATCCGGTGCATTTTTACCTATTTCCTCTTTCATCATATCACCCTTTTATTTGAATTTTCAGATTCAACCCCTGTTAGACCACCAGTTAGTAATCCACCTTTTTTTCTTAGATTTTTTTCTATTATAAGTATTTCTTATTCCCATTTGTTCTTCGTCGTTTTTGTCCATGAAGCGTTCTTATCCTTGTATTTGTGATTCTTCCTTTGAAGCTGTGTCCTATGATCCTGACAGGGCTTGACCATTGTTGAATCGATTGCTGAATCTTTTGGTTTGTGGCCTGTTTGAAGCTCATACAGCAAGATGACCTTTTGAATCAAAGCGTTGTAGTCCATTTTGGAGGCTCTGTAGCTCAGAGTCCGGATACACGGCACCTTGTTGGAAATTTCACAGAATTTCCGATACGATTCACTCGAATAAAGTCCTTTGATCGCTTATAATTTTTCCATTCAGATCGTTAGACAGTCTCTGTTTTTAATAGTTTTTAGTAATTTATCAACTGTTATCATCCTGCTTCTTTTTCCAATATCACAACTGCTATGGCAATTCCTCCATCGTGAGATAAAGTGGAGTGCACCAAATTGAATTTATGAACGTTTTCCAAATGTACAACTGTGTCGTTTCTCAACAGATGAATCGCTCCCAATTCATCTGGAACAAAGGAAAGATCGGAAAGACTAACACTTCTGATACCAGTTCCCAATGCTTTGAGAAAAGCCTCTTTAAGTGCGAATCTCCCGGCAAGAAAGCTCTGATTTCTATTTTTATCCCATAGAATACGCTCTTCTGTTGAAAGCACACGGCGCGCAAGTTTTTCTTCAACGCGCGAAATTTGAACGACATCGATGCCAACACCAAGGATCATTTGACAATTCGCCTTACGTTTGAATAATCTGCTATAATATGCAGTCTATATTCCTTTGTAATAAAGAAAAGATAAAGATATATGTATATTCCAAAAGTCACAAAAGAAAGAATCATGAAACTCAAACCACTCCTCTTTTTGAAAACCTTCACACTCGTGGGATTATCAATAAAAAAATGGTTTATATCTTCTTCCATCTCTTGATGAACGTAAAACCTTTTTGAAATTACATCACTGAGGACGACGAGAAAGAGAAAATTTATTCCCAATGTAATTAAAGTAGGTGTAGGAATGTAAGGAGTCACTAAATTTATAGGGAAAAACATCTCGATTATGAGATCGAACACTCCAGATGCAAGAAAAAACCAGTAGTACTTCATCGTATCAACTGGAAACTGTTTCAAATCGTCCTTCAATTTCTCAGGTAACTTCTCATTCTTTATTGCAAGGTATATGGCTTTCTTATGTACAACGTGCTTGTCAACCGAGGCAGATATCTTGTACATCACATAGTAGATAATCAACGGAATGAATATCGATGCGATCAGCCAAAATATGTTCACCGAATTAACCATATCTTTTGTGTAAGCCTCTTCTATTTTATTCATATCATTCACGATCTTACAGGACAAAGAGGGGAATTTCCAACTCTTGGGGTGAAATTCCTCCATGTTTTCCCTTAAGGTGTCGTTCGTTTCCAATGTACCTTACAGTGAACGAATGATCGAACTTAGGTATCGCTATAAGATCACCTATTCTTTCTATAGAATGCTTATATGGCTTGCCGTAACCAAAAAAGCCTTTTTTCAAAAATTCCTCTGATTTGTAAAACTCAACGTTATCTTTGAAGAAATCCATTCCAACCTCCATTGTTTTGTCCGGATTTTTAGTGTAGAGATACAATATTCTTGGCTCGCCACATGGCATGATATTCAAAGTGGAAACAAAATCATCTTCTGCAGATATCATCCAATCGTGTCGCCAATCAGTACGCAATTGTCCATGATCGGCAACTATGAGAAATACCGTTTCATCCATAAGTGCTCCTGACAACTTTTCACAAACATTTTCTTCAAATGAGCGAAGGATGCTGTGAATTTCCTCAACATACTCCTCTGAATCCGGGCCATATACATGACCCATGGCATCCACCATTGGCCAATAAGAATATATGTAAGAAAATCTTTTAGACTCTATTGCTTTTCTCAATTTTGTCATCATATCGGTCGCGCTGATGTAACCCTGAACTGCTGCATTGTGATTGAGCGTTTTCGAGAGGCCGCTTTCTTTGAAAGCGTTTGCAGTGATCACTAAAGGATTGACGCCGTAATTTTTTAACTGTTCATAAATCGTCGGCACGCCGAGAAAATTTGAAGGATTGGCTCCTCGAGACAAAAGCGTATTGGGAGGCATGCCGACTGGTGAAAATTCTATCATGTTCGTAAGCGTTCCAAATTCTTTGAGGTAAAGCACGTAACCAAGCATTCCATGTTCAATCGGCGAAGCTGCAGTGGCCACAGTACTTAACACATTCACAGTTGTTGATGGAAAAATAGAATACAACTTCTTTGGATATCCGAGATATTTGAACATTCCATTGCTGGCGAGTTCAAAAGCAACATCATACCTCATGGCATCTATCAACAACAGCACAACTCGATTTGCCTTGACGAATTTTTCTTCAAGCATTTCTGGCGGTAATGGTTTGTGACGAGGCAAAAATCCAAATTTTTCTGTTATAGAATTCATGAGATTCAGAATCGAACGATCGTAATTTGGTCTCATCCTTTCACCGAGCCTTGTGTTAATCCACCGACTATGAACTTCTGAAGACTCAAAAATAAGATAAGGATAGGAATCGCCCCCAAAAGTGCTGCGGTACTAAGAAGTCCCCAATTCGTTTGGTAAGCGCTCGTTGAAAAACTTTGCAATCCCACCGCTAACGTGTACTTGTCAACACTTGTCATCACAATAGAAGCAAGTATATAATCACCAAAATTTCCCACAAATGCGAGAATTGTGACAACCGCGAGTATAGGCACAGAAAGCGGTATCACCACTTTCCAGAAGGTTTGGAAACGCGTCGCACCGTCAACCATCGCGGCTTCTTCAAGTGAAGTGGATATGGTGTCGAAAAATCCCTTGATCAGCCACGTGTCAAATGCTATACCTCCACCTATGTAAAGGAATGCCAATCCTCCAAGGCTATCAAGACCCAGTGGTGGGAAAAACTTTCCTATGAAGTTCAAAAGCAGATAAAGGGCTACCATGGCCATCATCAGTGGAAACATCTGGATGAGCAAAATACCCATCAAGCCATATTTTCTTCCCAAAAATCTCATTCTTGAGAACGGGTATGCCATTAAAGCTGAAAGGAAAACGGTAATAACGGCAGCTGACAACGCGACGATTACACTGTTAAGTACCCATCTGAGAAACGGTGGGAGGTACTTGACCATCCATATTTGCCTGAGGTTAAATGAAGAATTATTTATGCTGTTGAGCCTACCGTTTATAGCTCCAAAATCACCTTTTCCCATCATATCACTCGTTTTCCTGGATATTATTGAGAGATTTGGGGAGATATTTGTAACGTATTGATCATGATAAAGAACGTTTATCGTGCTAAGTTCATTTATTGAAAATGGAATTCCAAGAAATTTCATTTCGAGATAAGATGGTGTCCGTCTTTTAAGAGTGTTAAGATAATCAGCGTATTGTCTGTTGATCTTCTTCATCGTACTTATCGTTTTAATGGAAAGCACCATGGTATCATCGAGTTTTTGGGTTTCGTAGAAACGGTCGTATCTTGAAGATTTCGGCATTGATGGCAGAGACGGGTAAAGATTAGAATTTTGCAATGTGGAATAATAGGAATTCAGAGTGGCGAGAAATATTCCAGCGTCATCGTACGTGTTTAATTTTTTTTGCATATCACTTAAACGCTTAAAGACTACATTGGTTTTGAAATGAAGTGATGCGAGTGAAATTTTCGACCGTATTGCATCAACTTTATTTTGTAATAGAGTCATCTGAGAAGAAATATTTGACATTTTCGATTTCAATTGTGGTATCTTTTCAGAAATTTCTGCGTATTTTTGTGCCAACGAATCGTAATTTTGAAGTGCTATCAAAGATTGTTCAATACCGGATTTGAGTTTCAACAAGATCAGTGGAAGGGCCCCTTTTGCATTCATCATCGCATCAAGATTTGAATGGGAGGCCATAAAGGCTTCGTTAGATTGAATGTATTCCAGGTTTGTCATTATTCTTTTAATACTCTTGGTTATAGCATTGAAATTGGGATACTTCGTAGAAAGAGATAGCCACATTTTTATGTATTTCAACTGTGGCGAAACATCGACGAATGAGCCAGTATCACTTGTGGTAGGTTTGAATTTCTTCAATGCATCCTTCATGATCAAAACGGTATCTTCAAGTGCTCGCGAAGTTGAAATTATGTTGTTTGCAAAGATAGAAATCTGAGAAGCATCATTTGACATGGCGAGGTGATAATTCGAAAAATCAGAATTCAAATCCTTTATCTTTGAGTCCAAATTCGCATATTCATCGTTTAACGCTGTAAGTGAAGATTCAAGTGTATTTAGAAGATCGTTTCTGGCATCCTCTACCTTTGATGTTGCCGTGTTGAGCGCATTGATGTAATTGGATTCGGCTACGTGAACTTTTCCGATCGCTTCGAAGGTATTGGTTTTCACCTTCTGAAGTTTAGAAAAAACATCGGCGCTAACGATACCTGACAACTTATTCGTATTCAAGTTTATACCTTTAAGATATACAGGAGCAAACCACTTAGAATATGTGAATGTCCCATTTTTTAACGAGTTGTAAGTTTTCTGATACGCTTCCACAAGAGTTTTTGCTGTTGGGTTGTTAACGGTCCTGAGTAAGTTCAAAACCTCTTTAACGGTCGCGTGGATCTTTACAGCGGTCCTTTCCATCATCGTTCTAAATGTTTTACGTGTTTTCAAAATATTTGGGAAATAACTACCAACAAGGTCTAAGCTGTACGTGTTCGGTGTGGCTTTTTTCATTGAAACGAGAATGTCTTTAAGGCCTGCAATTTTGTAATTGTCTGATAAGGTTTTGAATTTCCTGGAAAGATAGAAATTCACCGTGGAAACGTAGGTCATGTCTTCAATGCTGTTATTTTTGACATCGTTAACCGCAAAATTCTTCGCTTTTGGAAGAAAATTGATTACTATCCAGCTGGCATTTGAACTTATGTTGTCGGAGAGTTTTTCTGTCTCCTTAAAATAATCGTTGTAACTTTTGAAATCGTTATTCAGAAGCTTCTGGATCTCTTTTCGACTCATGTTATTGTACGGTTTTCCAAGATTGTATATATTCACCAATTGGTTGTAAAGCGCAGGAACGTTTTTTGTTGGAAAGAGCAAATCTTTGTAATTCTGCCAGGTGATTTGATTTGAAAACAATTCCGGACTGATTGCCGCGTTATCCCTTCTAATCGACGTGGTGAAGATCCACAACAAAGGAAAGAGGATAACGATTAGAACTGCTATCATAACAACGTGCCTTACAGGATGTATTCGCCTTTTCATCAACGATTCACCTCTTCAAAAGAACCTGAGAGTTTGAAATTCACGGCACTTATTGATGCGATTATCAAGAATATCAATATCGATATGGCAGCTGCAAGACTGTAGTCTCGACCGGTCGTACCGGCAAACGCGAGTTTGTAAGTGTAACTCAGAAGTATATCAGTTGCTCCTGCCGGCGTGACGGCATTTGGAATTGGAGGATTTCCACCAGTTAGAAGATATATGACATTGAAATTGTTAAAATTAAAAGCAAAGGATGCAATCAAAAGTGGTGCCAGAGGTGTCATTAAAAGCGGAAAAGTGATTCGCTTGAAAGAATACCATTTCGAAGCTCCATCTATTGAAGCCGCTTCGTAAAGCTCCCCAGGAATTGATTGAAGTGCACCCAAAGAGATGACCATCATGTACGGAAAACCGAGCCATGTGTTGACAATCAAAAGAGCAATTTTAGCGAGCAGCGGATCACCCAGCCAATTCAACGCTGGAAGGTGAAGCCACTGCTCAAGAAATATCCTGTTTATTATGCCATAACTAACGTTGAAAAACCCTATTCTCCAAACGATAACGGAAATAAAGGCAGGTATGGCCCAGGGGATTATCAAAAGTGTCCTGTAAATGAATCGAAAACGCATTTCTTTGTTGTTCAAAATAAGCGCGAAGGTTAGTCCGACGATAAAGGTAAAAAATACGCTTAAAGCGGCCCATTCAAATGTCCACAGGAAAACGGAAAAAAACGGGCCTGTGACGCGAGGATCTGTCAACAATCTTTTGAAATTGTTGAAACCCACAAATTTGTAATAGCCCATTATATAGGTTTCATTGCCGGTTTTAGGATTAACATCCCAGAAAGCCGAGTCATGATTCTGAACGATTTGGTGTGTTATGGTGTTAACAAGAACAGTTTTTTCAACCGATTTACTATTTTCTGTAACCATTCTTACAGCTAAAGCGTATTTATGTTGGGCACTGACGATTTTGCTGAATCCATAAGTGGTCGTAAAAAAGAACGTTCCCATTTGCGGATTTACGAACTCCGTATTACTGAGGATAGAGGAATAATTAACGTTGAAAAATCTTAAATTCGGGAGAGTTTCAGAATCAGATGGACTGTAGAAATAATTGTAAATTCTTCCGTTAACGGATATCGCAATTATTTTCGAGGGGTTTTTGAGTGACCTGATCAAAGCATAATTGATACCATTGATTGTAACCTTGCCATCGTTCAACACTTTGAATTGACTTGTCTCGTACTTTCCACTTTTAACAGGTTGTGTTGCGATGTACAATTCATCTTTTGAATTCTTCAGTAAAATCAGAAAATTCCGCGTTGGCTTGTAATCTTTGTAAAGCGTGTAAACCGAATAATTGAAGAATTTTGGATTAGGCTTTGTCACAATCTCGTTAAGCATAATGTTTATCGCTTGTTTTTGACTCCACAAATATCCAGTTGCGTAGTTCTCAAAAGCAAGCTCAACGGTGTAATATATCGGATATATCGTTAGTATAAATAAGAATATTACGGCGGGAACCATGTATTTGTAAGGATAAGCTTTTGGATTTATAAGTGCGTAATCTATGAAAACCATAAGAACAATCACGATCACTGCCAGTCCATAAGAATCGTTTACAAAAAGTGTAATAGTGGCCCATCCCAACAACGCATCAACGATCGCTACAAAAAACCAGAGAATTATTTTTCTGATACTTACCAATGCTTATCACCCCTAAAAAACAAGGCGGGCTGAGTCCCGCCTTGCAACTACAACTTGAGCGAGTGGACTACCATTAGCTAAAGTTGAACGTGAATTATTTGGATTTGGATATTGCCAGCTTTATTTGTGTAACCGCAGTGTGAAGAGCTTGTGAAGGAGATTGTTTAAGACTGGTTATCAGTGTCAGTGCATTAGCCCATGCATTCCACACAGAAGCCATCTGAGGAATGTTGGGCATAGGTGTTGTGTTCTTTAGAGCTTCTGTGAAGCCTGCAAGCCATGTAACGTGTGACTCTGCCAATTTTTGAACGTCGTATCTGGCTGGAATCCTTGGATCTGCTTGCCATATCTTGTACATGATATCCTTTGTGTCTATGTAATTAGAAAGAAATTCCATAGCTTGAATTTGGTTAGGAGATTTGGAACTGATCATGAATCCCTGAACTCCAACAAATGGTTTCCCATTTGGAATAGGAGCAACACCGAAGTTGATTCCGGCCTTCTGAATATCTGGTATCGCCCATTCGCCATTGATTATCATAGCAGCTTTCCCGGATGTAAAGAGATTCATGGCACCATTGTAGTCAATACCATGAGGCATTAACTTTTCTTTGAAGAAGTTTTGGATGTATTGAGCGCCTTTTACAGCACCAGCATTGTCAAGACCTATATCGTTTGGATTGAGAACACCATTTTTGCCCATTCCAAAGACGTAACCGCCAAAACCTTGAATGAATGGAGCTGAAAAGTAAGGATCACTTGCGGCGTCATATTCAAAACCATAGAAACCACCGCTTGTCATTTCTTCAGCCATCTTGAAGAGTTCATCTGCTGTTGTTGGTGGTTCACTTACGTAATCTTTATTGTAAATCAGCGCGAGAACATCTATCCCATAAGGTACTGCATAAAGTTTTTTGCTGTAAGAAAAGGCTTGGAGTGAAACCGGCACAAACTCTTTCTTCATCTGGGAATCTAGAAAAGTTATCGGTGTGAGGAGACCATCCGATACGAATTCACCGATCCAGTCATTTGCACCAACTATAATATCAGGCCCTTCGCCAGCAGAAGCAGCCGTGACGAATTTTGATCTGATATCACCAAAATTCATCTGAACGACTTTTACAGGTACCCCGTAGATTGATTGGAACTGATTACCAAGCTGCGTAAGAATAGGAGCTTGTGCCTCAGAAGTCCATATGGTTAGTACACCAGGTGTGGCGGCAAAGATGCCGACAGTTAATAGCCCAAGGATCATTAGGCTCAATAGAATTGAGCGTTTCATTAAAATTCCCCCTTTCAAAAATATGAAATCGTCATTATCCTACCTTAACAGGCATCCAATATGATAACATTAAAAATTTCATTTTTCAATACCTCAATTTTGTTCAAAGCTAAACAATGAACTTTTAAAAATACAAACAAAACTTGAAAAATTCTATGTTTTAGTGAAATTCAAAGGCTTTGAAAGAAGTTCGTTTCAATATAAAATCATATCCTAATTACAAAATCGCACATCATTCTGCCAAGGAGAGATATATGCTATAATTCAAGGGAATTTAAGTAAAATGATGTGGAAGGAGTGAAGAAAATTTTTGATTTCTTTAACTCTTTTACCGTTTGTAGTCAAAAGTATCGGGGGCTGGAACGAGAGAGTAGTATGTACGACGATTTTTTAAATTCAAAGAAGACCGCCAATGGCGGTCTTCTGGTGGGTGTGATAGGGATTGAACCTACGCCCTCTTCCGTGTGAAGGAAGCGCTCTCCCACTGAGCTACACACCCGCGCGCGGCTGTAACTTATGAGAATTACGCTTGTGGAATTCATTGTACAATATATACGACGAAGATGTCAAGAACAAAAAGGAGAGGAGTGTTAAATATTATGGAAAAAGAAGCTCTTATGAGATACAAAAAATGGCTCGCGGATCCGGGCGTTTCTATGGAAGACAAAGAGAAGTTACGTGCCACGGATGATGATGAGCTTCAGGATGCGTTTTACAAAGAACTCGAATTTGGTACAGGCGGAATGCGCGGTGTAATAGGTCTTGGAGATAATAGAATGAATCTTTACACCGTTGGGAGAGCAACTCAGGCTTTCGCAAATTACATAAACAAAATTGTGAAAGGCTCTAAAAGTGCGGTGATATCCTATGATACTCGTCGAATGTCTCCTGAGTTTGCCGTTGAAACGGCGGAAATTTTCGCTGCTAACGGTATAAAAGCGTATTTGTTTGAGGAATTCAGGCCAACCCCAATACTGTCTTTTGCCGTGAGACAATTGGGAGCGACCGGTGGTGTGATGATCACGGCAAGCCATAATTTATCTAAGTACAATGGGTACAAAGCCTATTGGTCAAATGGAGCTCAAGTAATACCTCCACATGATGAAGGCATTATAAGTGAGTACAAAGCCATCGAATCATTTGGAGAAATCAAACGCATGCCAATAGAAGAAGCCAAAAAGCAGGGATTGATCCAGACAATTGGAAAAGAAATAGATGATGTGTATTTTGAAAAAGCGCTGTCGCTCTCTTTTCATACAGTGGACCCTTCTTTGAAAATCGTTTACACTCCGCTTCACGGAACAGGCATAAAGATCGTTCCACCACTTCTTGAGAAAGATGGGTTTCATCCATACGTTCAAAAAGCGCAAGGAATCCCTGACGGTAATTTCCCAACTGTTGAGTATCCAAATCCTGAAGATCCTAAGGCTTTTAAACTATCGATCGAAGATGCCAAAAGGCTGGATTCGGATATTATCGTTGCCTCAGATCCAGATGCGGACCGCATGGGTGTGATGATAAAACACAACGGTGAATTTGTCAGAATAGACGGTAATCAAATGGGTGCGCTACTTCTGAATTTCATTCTTGACAAATACTCAAAAAATGGGATGCCACCCAATCCAGTTGTTATAGAATCAATAGTTTCTTCCAAGTTGTTCGCAAAAATTGCGAATTCCTTTGGTGTGGAAGTTACGGAAGTACTTACGGGATTCAAATGGATATGTAACAAAGCAGATGAGCTTAGAAGTTCGGGAAAACACGTTCTCTTTTCTTACGAAGAGAGTTATGGATACAACATTGGAGATTTCGTGTACGATAAAGACTCTGCTACTGCGATAATGTACACCTGTGAAATGGCTTCTGAATACAAGAAACGTGGAATGACATTTGTCGATGCCTTGCATGAGATATACAAAAAGTACGGCTATCACTTTGAAACTCAATTTGCACCGGTTTTTGAAGGAGAAAAGGGAATGGATAAAATAGTTAACATAATGGATTCTTTACGTAATACTCCTCCCTCTGAGATCGTTGGTTATAAACTAAACAAGGTTACCGATTACATTCAAGGTGTGGGAGAGATTCCACCTTCCAATGTTTTGAAAATGGAGTTTGGGGCTAATTTGATGATATATGTAAGACCTTCCGGAACGGAACCGAAGATAAAATTTTACATAATGGTCATGGATTTTGAAAAAGAAAAGGAAGCCTTATCACTTTTGAATAAATCAAAAAATGAAATTTCAAAGATCTTGAGTGCGTTATAACTATGTCTTTGAAACTCTTCGTCAGCGATCTTCATGTTGGAGATGGATCGGCGAGCGATGATTTTTCTTACGATCATGAGTTTTCCAAACTTTTAGAAGATGTCGATGAAGCCGATGAAAACGCTGAACTCATAATAGTTGGAGATGGCTTAGAGATCCTTGAGAGTGAAGCCGTAAAGCAATTCGGCCTTACCGATTTTTCCACGCTTTGTGATTCTCTGGATGGGAATGTCATCGAAATGATCTTCAACAAACATAGAGTTTTTTTTGATGCTCTTGTGAAGTTCGCCAAACATCATAAAATAATATACGTGGTTGGAAATCACGATTACTACATACTCGTGAATGATAAGTTGAGAAAAGCTTTGCTAGAAAGGATCGTATTTCCAAATCTTGAAATCGTTCCCCATTTTTACGATGAAGAATTCGGCATTTTCGCGCAACACGGGAATCAATACGATGTGGTCAATTCTTTCGTTTGCACAAAAAATAGGCATTTAATTCCACCAATCGGGGATTACATAACACGCTACACGATGAAATATTTTGAACCTGTTTTAAGAAGTATAAATCTACCTGAAGATGTGATCAGAGACTACGACAACATAAGGCCACTTTCTTACACTATGGATTGGTTAAAGTATGTAACGTACATTTACAAACTTCCTGTTGATCTCGTGAAAGAGTGGCAACGAATTTTCTTCAGGGCTTTTCAAAGTGATGAAGCCAGAATGTGGAGCCGAGTGAAATTTCCACGTAGTTACTGGCTGAGTGATTTCTTCACTCAGAGAGTAGGATGGTTTGAATTTGGGAGAAAAATCGCCAAATTTGTCGATGATATCTTTAGATTTAAAAGAACGAATTACCTCAAAATGAGGGCAGAAAAAATATTGAATGCCGAAATAAATTCGGAATGGGAAATAAGCTCTAAGGATGTAGCTGGATATTCCAAAAAGCCTCTTGATATGGATTATTCCCATTTGAAAATGGTACTTTTCGGACATAATCACATGCCTGATTTCTACATCATTCCAACACCATCAGGTTCGAAATACTATGCGAATACAGGTACCTGGAGACCATTAGTCGAAAGATCCGTCGGGAAATATGGACAAATTACATTTCACAAGAAGATCGAAATGAATTACGTTTTGGTTAGAAAGAACAACGATGAATTCACGATCGAGACAAGACTCATCAGCAGAACGAGGATCAATTGAATCATGAATGAGATCGTGAGATTGTTTTGGAATGTCTATTTATGGGCAGCTGTATTTTCGTGGATGGCTGCACAAACTGTGAAGTTAATTTTAAATTTTTTAAAAGAAAAAAGATGGGACTTTAAGTTGTATGGTTCTACAGGGGGAATGCCAAGCGCACACACAGCAACTGTTTCAGCGTTAGCCATGGCAGTAGGTAGAGGTACGGGGTTTTCAAGTTCCCAATTTGCCATGGCACTGATCTTTGCAACGATCGTGATCACCGATGCTTTGCATTTAAGGCGAGAAGTGGGCCGTCATTCCGAAGCTCTTGAAAAACTCACGAAAGAAAAATTCAACACTTCTTCGGGTCATAAAATATCAGAAGTGGCAGTTGGCCTGATCATTGGAACAACGGTGGGATGGTTTTTGTGAGGCAATTTTTATGAAATTCAAACTTTCCAGTAAGTTTTCTCCCATGGGCGATCAACCTGAAGCAATAGAATCTTTAGAAAAAGGGCTAAAAAAGGGAGAAAGATTTTTAACATTGTTAGGTGTTACCGGATCCGGAAAAACTTTTACGATGGCTAATGTGATAAAAGATCTTAACCGACCAGTGCTGGTAGTATCACCCAACAAGACCCTTGCGGCTCAGTTGTACCGGGAGTTCAGGGCATTCTTTCCAGAAAACCGCGTTGAATTTTTTGTGAGCTACTACGATTATTACCGACCGGAAGCTTATCTTCCAACTAAAGATGTGTACATAGAAAAAGAAACTGACATAAATGAAGAGTTGGAAAGAATGCGCCTTTCGGCTATGAAATCTGTTATAACACGCCGCGATGTTATAATAGTGGCAAGTGTCTCATGTATATATGCATCCGGTGATCCAGAGGATTTTCGAGATATCAACCTTGCAATCGAACGCGGAGAGACTCTGAAGAGAAGAGAAATGCTCAAAAAGCTTACGGATATGCAGTACAAGCGCTCTGATTCTGAAATCGAATCCGGCACTTTTAGGCTTCATGGGGAAGTTCTCGAGATTCATCCTCCGTACGAAGAGAATATCGTGAGGGTGGAATTTTTCGACAACGATGTGGAAAAGATCCTACTCGTTGAACCTGTTTCACGAAAATCTCTTGAAGAGATCGACAGATTGGTTTTGTACCCGGCAAAGGAATTCACATCAAGTCGAGAAAAAGTAAAACGTGCCGTCAAATCCATCAAAGATGAATTAAATCAGAGGATTTCGGAACTGAATCATCAAGGGAAATCATTAGAAGCGGAGCGATTACGTCAGAGAACTCTCTACGATTTAGAGATGCTCGATACAATGGGATATTGTAGCGGAATAGAAAACTACTCACGTCACTTCAGCGGGAAAGATCCTGGAGAACCACCTTGGACTTTAATGGATTATTTTCCTGAGGATTTGTTGGTTTTCATCGATGAATCACACATAACAGTGCCTCAAATAAGAGGAATGTACAGAGGGGATAGAAGTCGAAAACAGAATTTGATTGATTACGGATTTCGCCTTCCAAGTGCGTACGATAACAGGCCTCTGAAGTTCAACGAATTTCTGGAGAGAGCCCCGCAGGTTGTCTTCGTTTCGGCAACTCCAGGGCCTTACGAAAGAGAAGTATCGGATAGGATAATTGAACAAATTGTTAGACCAACGGGACTTATTGACCCGGTAGTTGAAGTAAGGCCGACTCTCAATCAAATAGATAATCTGATCGATGAACTCGAAAATGTCAAGGATAGAAATGAACGTGCCTTGATAGTAACTTTAACAAAGGATATGTCCGAAAAGCTCAGTCAATACTTAGTTGAAATGGGATATCGCGCAGAATACGTTCATTCAGATCTTGATACAATAGATCGGATGAAAGTTCTTACAAGGCTTCGAAAGGGAAAGATAGATGCCGTGGTAGGTGTTAATCTTTTAAGAGAAGGACTTGATTTACCTGAGGTTTCACTTGTTGCCATATTGGATGCAGATAAAGAGGGATTTTTGAGATCTACAACGTCTTTAGTACAAACGATGGGACGCGCGTCGAGAAATGTCAACGGAAAAGTCATTCTGTACGCAGACAGGATCACGGATTCCATGAAAAAAGCAATTGATGAGGCTCAACGTCGCAGAGAAAAGCAATTACGATACAACAAAAGTCACTCTATAAGCCCTAAAACGATTCAAAAGGAAATCGATGAATTTTTCATGCAACTTCAAGGCGAAGAAAGCAAGAAATACAGTAAGATTGGAGAAGATGTAAAAGAAGTATTGACACTTAGAGAAAAGTTTGACACAGAAGAGTACATAACTGTTTTGGAACAAAAGATGAACGAAGCGGCAGATGACTGGAGATTCGAAGAGGCGGCCATTTATCGTGACGAGTTAAGAAAGGTCAAGAGTAAAAAATGATAAAAAGGGATTTTGATTACCCTTACATTCTAAAATACGGTAAGGTGGTAGGTATAGACGAGGTTGGACGTGGCGCTCTGGCAGGACCAGTGGTAGCGGCTGCTGTTTTGCTGAAAAATTGGGTTGACGGTGTGAATGACTCAAAAAAAATAAGTCGTGAAAAACGTGAAAATCTCTTTGAGAAACTGCTTTTAAACGCTCAGATAGCCTTTGGAATGGCCACACCCACGGAAGTGGATATTCACAACGTAATAGGAGCAACTAAACTTGCCATGGAAAGAGCCTACAAGGCTCTTGGAATAAAATCCTTCGTTATCGTTGATGGCCTGGAAATAGGACTTGATTTTTTTCACGAGTGCATCGTAAAAGGAGATGGGAAAAGCCCTTCAATAGCTGCCGCTTCGATAGCGGCTAAGGTATTTCGAGATGAGATCATGAGAAAAGTTTCGAATCATTTCAAGCCTTACGGATTTTCACACAATATGGGTTACGGGACACTCGAACATATTCAAGCACTTGAAAAGAACGGTCCGACTCTTTTTCATCGCTTAACGTACAAACCAGTTAGAAATGTTTTGAATGAGAAAATATTAAAAGAATGGCTCTCATCTGAAATGATTTCTCCCCATCGCCTAAAATCCGAAACACTTCAATTATTTTTCAATTGATCGAATTTTTCTGAAATCGCCGTGTTCACTTTTCGAAGATTATCCAGCAACTCTGAATGTTTGATGTTTTTAAGGGATGTTGCCACGAATTTCACACGTTCTTCTATGACTCTCTTTATGATCCTTTTTCCTTGAGAGGAAATTTCAACGAGAATAACCCTTTTATCTTCTTCAAAATAGTGTTTTTTGATATAACCCGCGCTTTCCATTCTTGAGACCAAGCCGGTCATAGTGGATTTCGCCACGCCCACTTTTTTACTCAATTCCGACATTCTTTTTGATCCGCTAAAATAAAGATATTGAAGAATGTCAAATTGAGAAGCACTCAATCCAAAATCTTTCAAAACGAATCTTCCAACGACTTTTACCCTAAAGCAAATTCTTCTCATGAGTAGTTCTATTTCTTCAAACTCTTTTTCCATACTCGTTCTCCAAATACATGATTTTATAATGTACAACCACAGCGCCGGAATCCAGAATTTTCACATTTATCATTTTCATTTTAACATCGCCATTCAGATCCGAAAAGAGATCTATACCATCAAAAATTATCGGTTCGTACGTCAAATACATCTCGTCTACCAATTTTTCTTTTAGGAATAGAGTGAAGATGGATTGTCCACCGACAATGGCAACGCTATTATATCCTCTTTTTTCAAGTGTCTTTATGAGATTATCTGGAAGGACATCGGTAAACATCACATTTGGAATTTCTTCGTGAGATGGATTGTGCGTCATAACCACATTTAACCTCTTTGGAAGTGGGGATTTAAGAGTTTCAAATGTTCTTCTTCCCATCACCACAACACCAGCTTTTGTCGTGATATCCTTAAACCACTTCAAATCAGCTTCGGAATTCCAGTCCACTGATGCGGTATGTGAACGAGAAATTTTACCATTTGCACTCAACACCGCAATAAAAAAAACTCTCAATTTGCACCTCACTGAGCTTTATAGATTCTCCAATTTCATGACACAAAAATCGCTTACCCCGTTTTCACAAGCAGAGCCATTGCGAAGAGTTAATTTCATTGCTTGAAAAGCGATGCGATTTTAATGATTTTTCTCAAAGTTATAAAGTTGACCCACAACTTGAATCTCTAATTTTACACGACTGGGTTTGGTATTAAAGCGTCGCCTTCTTGTTTGAACTTTCCATGGAATTTCTCTTTTAGCAGCATGTGTGAATCCAAATCGTGATAAGTAAATGCACCAGTTCCAGCTGCAAAATGAACACTTTGATTTATTCCCAGACTCGATTCTCCCATACAACCTATCATAAGTCCAACATTCGCTGTTTTTGCCAATTCCACTATGCTTAGGGCATCTGAAATTCCGGATTTCATGAGCTTGATGTTCACAAAATCAACACACTCATTTCGAATCAAAGTGTAGACATCGTACTTCGTTTTGGCACTCTCGTCTGCAGCAATGGGAAATGGAGAATTGTACCTCAGAAGTTTCAAACCGTCGAGATCGTTCCACATGATGGGTTGTTCAAAAACTACCACATTGACATTTTGTGCGTAAATGGATTGAGCAAATTGAATAGCTGTTTTTGTAGTGTAACCTTGATTCGCGTCAACTATGTAAGAAGCACCAGGAGTGGCTTCTGAGATGGCTATCATCTTCTCGATATCCTCTTTTAGATTCTCACCGATCTTTATTTTTAGAGTTTTAAAACCATCGTTAAAGGTTTTAATGGACTTTTTTACCATATTGTCAATGGTGTCAATTCCAATCGTTTTATCGGTATGAATTTTGCTCTTGCTTCCGCCGAGTATTTGATACACTGGAAGGCCTATAACAGCGCTTAAAGCATCCAAAGTGGCATATTGAACAGCGGCCTTTACACTGGGGGCGGTTCTTGAAAGACCATCTGTAATGTTGAAAATGCGTCTGTAGTTCCTAACATCTTCACCAGAAATCATCTCTTTGAGGGTATCTTTTAGGGCAAACAAGGCCGGTACTTTTTCGCCGTTAACCCTGTAAGAAGACGAAGCTTCGCCTATTCCAACAGTACCATCTTTCAAATATACCTTCACTTCAATGTTGTTGGCCTTATCTTTAACGTTATTGGCTATTCTGAAAGCTTCAGAATACTCGTAAGATTTTAAATCAAAACTCACATCTACGATCTCACTCATTTTTTCCTCCCTACGATTTTTTTACGTTCCCGTAGAATTCAACGATCTCCCTTTCTATTCCTTCCGGAACGTACCCTTTTATTGTCAATCCTTTTTTTATCCTATCTCGAATAAGCGTTGAGGAGATCTGAATAAGTGGAAAATCTTCCAAAAAGTGAACATTTGCGGAGAGTTTCCCCAATCTTTTAAGAAGGGGCGCGAGATATTTTTTTTCACAGTAACGGGGATAAACCCACAACTCGACCTCTTCGATGAGCTCTTTGTATTTGTACCATTTTTCGATGTCGATAAAACTATCTTCTCCAATAACGTAGAGGATCTTAGCATAGCACTTTTTAAAATGACGTACAGTATCAAAAGTGTAAGAAATGTTTTTCTTTCTTCCCTCAAAATCCGAGATTTCTATTTTATCCATTCCGTTGAATGCCTTTTTTGCCCATTCAAACCTTTTATTAAAATCGGCATTAACGATGCCTTCTTTGTGTGGAGGTATGTATGCTGGCATGATTACGAGTTTATCCAATCTCAAATTCTCTAACATAGAAGTGGCTATTATCAAATGACCATTGTGAATCGGATCAAAAGTTCCCCCATATATGCCAACTCTCATATGTGATATTCAAACTCCATATCTCCAATCATCACGGTGTCGCCTTCTTTGGCTCCAGCTCTTTTAAGCAGCTTTTCAAGGCCAAGTGCATCGATCTTCTTCATGAAGAGTTCCATGGCATCCGGATAAGAGATTTGATATTTATATAGGAGTCTCTCAACCTCTTTTCCTTTCACCACAAAAATGCCATTTTCTTTTTTAATAACGATTGGAATGGTTTCTTCAATTGTTTTGATTTGCTCTTTTTCACTTGTTCGAAATTCAACTGTAGGTGCCTTTTGCACCTCGTAATGAAGGGCATTTTTTAGTGCTTCTACTCCCGATCTTGTCAATGCCGAAACGACAAAAACATCTTTGTTTGGAAAGAGATTTGAAATAGAAGTTATTTTGCTTTTTTCTACGAGATCAGCTTTGTTGAGTACAATCACTTCCGGTCTTTTGGATAAAGAAACATCGTATTTCTCCATTTCTGATTTAACGCTCTTGTAGTCTTTTAAGGGATTCTCACTCGTTAAATCTATAACATGAGCAATCGCACGGGTGCGCTCTGCATGACGCAAGAACTCAATACCAAGCCCCCCACCTTTATGGGCACCTTCTATTAAGCCAGGAATATCAACCAAAACGTAAGATTTCCCAAATCCAAGATCCACTTTTCCAAGTACTGGTGTAAGTGTGGTGAAAGGATAATCAGCGATCTTTGGATGGGCGTTCGTCATAACGGATATAAGAGACGACTTACCAACATTTGGAAGTCCAACAAGTCCCACATCTGCCAGAAGCTTCAATTCCAATTCAACCCAGTGTTCCTCACCCGGTTCTCCGTTTTCAGCCACAGTTGGAGCCTGTTTTGTCGAGGTTGCAAAATGAGAGTTCCCTCTTCCACCTTTTCCTCCTCGAGCAACTACCAAGCGTTTTTTCGGTTCATTCAGATCGAAAATCGTAGTTCCATCGACTTTTACCATTGTGCCCACGGGCACGTATATAATGAGATCTTCGGCTGATTTGCCGGACATGTTCGAGCCTTTTCCATTTTCACCGGATTTCGCTCTGAAGTACTTTTTATGTTTGAAATCGGCAAGGGTATTCATCGAAGATGTGGCTTCAAGGATCACCGAACCTCCATTTCCTCCATCGCCACCATCTGGTCCACCCTTCGGAACGAATTTTTCCCTTCTGAAGCTGACAACACCACGTCCTCCGCTTCCGGAAACGACACGAATTTTCGTCCAATCTACGAACAAATCAAATCACCATTCCACAGTGAATCTTAGGCCATTTTCCGTGTTCGAATACGCATAAGAGTATTTTTCATTTTCGTAAATGTATGCGAATTTCATTGCGCCAACAGAATATTGTGCTGTTAAATCAATAATTTGCCCGTTTATATCCGGAGGCAGTTCTGAATTGTATACGTATGTGTACTGTCCAAATATTTGAGCTCCAAAGAATGAGATTCCTCCCCACAGGCCTGACTTCACCCATGGATACTCGACTCCTGCGAATGCAGAGGCATTCCAATTTTTAAAAGGTAAACTGAGTGCCAATTCAAAATTCGGTTTTACTTTAAAACCATTGCCGTAAACGTAAGTGATCACATTCGGGGCTCGAAACTCAAGATTGAGGTTTTCCCAAACCCTTTGAATCGCACCAAAACCCGCGTTCAGCTTGAGAGATGTTCCTGCAGATGAAAGATCGAACTTCGCACCTACAGATGTTTTGCCAAGTATGGAAGCCACTGAATAGATCAGACCACTCGTTTTTTCATCCGAATACAATCCAATTTCACCTGCAAAACCATCCTGAAAAGGCTGAAACACCGCAAAATCCATTCCTTTGTTATTGTTGAAATAAGTTTCGTACGAAACGGACCATTTTTGGTTCAAAACCATGTAAGCCGGATTGAAGTTCATAACGCTTTCCTTCGGAAAACTCATTGCGAAAGCAAAAAAGGTTAAAGTACCGATCAACCCGATAAAGGTAAAGTAGACTTTTTTCATACTCATTCCCCCATGATCGACACGATTAAACGCCTCGTGCGCGGCCCATCGAATTCACAAAAATAAATCCCTTGCCATCTTCCAAGTGCCAATTTGCTTCCCGAAATCGGAATAACAACGGATACTCCCACAACAGTTGAAAGTACGTGAGCAGCGGAATTCCCCTCCAAATGCGTGTAATTTCCATTCCATGGAACGATCTTCGCAAAAGTAGAGATTATATCATTCTTCACCGCTGGATCCGCATTTTCATTGATCGTGATTGCGGCAGTAGTATGCGGGACATAAAGATAACAAATTCCTTCCTTAATCTCGTTTTTGCGTACGATATCCTGAATATCTCTTGTTACATCTATAAACTCGAAGTGCTTTGAACTCCTTATTCTGATTTCTTCCATAAACGATCACTCGAAATTTATATTTGCTATTATAACGACATATCCGTTGTGCTCTTCAACGACGACTTTAACTTTTTTCTCGTCGGTATTGAACAATTGAGAAGCTTTCTTCTGTAATTCATCTTTTATTTTTTCTGCTTTTTCTACAAGTTCTTCAGGATTCTCGAAATCATCTATCCTGTACACCATACGCCTTCCATTTCCAACAAGAGCTTTGAGTCTTTCTCTTGCTGAATCGCGTGCTTTAACTTCTTTATGGCTTTTCTTCTTAGTGAATATGCTGAAGAAGCTCATTGTAATCTCATCTCCGATTTCTCCGATTCAACGATGTTTGAAAATTGATTTTATCACAGTCCAAAAAGTGTTTTTTTCTTCTAAATCGTTGAGAGTTGGGAACGGGATATCTTCTCCTTTAAGCCTCCGAACGATCCCATCAAGGATTTTATTCATTTTACCATCTGTACCGTTTAAGGCAAGAGGGACTCCCTTGTTCGTGGAAATTATCACCTCTTCCGAATCAGGAACTATTCCCATGATTTTTATAGAAAGAGCCGACTTTATATCATCGATGTTAAGCATATCGCCATTTCTTACCATATGAGCTTTGAATCTGTTAACTATCAAATGTATCTTTTCATCTTCAAATCCCAAGTTTTCCAACAAACCGATTACTCTGTCAGCATCGGTTATTGCTGGAAGCTCTGGAGTTGTCACGATCAAGGCTTCATCTGATCCTGCAACAGCATTTCTAAATCCTCTTTCTATTCCAGCCGGACAGTCTATAAAAATATAATCGAATCTTTCTTTCATATCTTCTATTATTTGTTTCATATCGTCAGGAGATATCATTTCTTTTGTGGCAATTTGGGAAGCCGGGAGCAAACTCAAATTTTTGAGTTGTTTATGTCTTACAAGAGCATCAAAGACGTGAACCTTGCCATTAGCAACATCGATCAGCGTGTAAACAATTCTGTTCTCCAGACCCATTACAACGTCCAAATTCTTCAAACCTATATCGGCATCTATTAAGGCTACTCTTTCTCCTTTAAGCGCCATGGCTGTTCCAAGATTTGCCGTCAGAGTTGTTTTACCAACTCCGCCTTTCCCGGAGGTTAAAACGTATACTTTTGCCAACTACACATCACCTTCCTAAAAATCTAAACTCGTGGAGTTAATTTTATCAATTATGGCATCAGCCACGTTTTTAACAGGGTTAAAACCGACAGCCCCCGCGAAGATAAGTTCTTTGCTCATTCCACCAGATTTGAGAATGGTTATCACACCAAGAAAAAACTTCTTTTCTCCAGTTGAGACTTCTCTTATTTCATCCAGGGAAAGGCGAACTTCAGAAGATATCAGTCCCTCGATCGATTCTATCGTGGATTCTGCCGATAACTTAAGCACATTTTTAAAAGATTTACCGCCTCGTTTCGAGCTTTCTTTCATTTCATTACCTTTCATTACTCCCACATTCACTTCGATCTCTATTCCGTCTTCAGAAAATCCAACTGAATCGATCTTAAAATCACTGTCATTTCCGATTTCTTCTTTGTCTTTAAAGTATTCATTTTTCATTTGAGCTATACTTATTATCCTTCGATCTATCCTCTCACCGATGACAGTGAGAATGACTGTTTCTATATCTCTAACAATCTGCTTAGAACTCTTATTGCCAGAAGAGAGAACGTGAATTTCTTTCATCTCCCCTGTATCTTCATCAACTATCACCTTAGCTTTTTCAACTCCATCAAGAGATGTCAACACTTTCTCCAGGTTCCCAATCTCTCTCTCTACCATTTGTCATTCTATCTCCTTTTCAATGGTATCTTTCAACGGTGAATTTGTAAATTTTGACACTTTCTCGTTCGTGAATTCCAGCTTTCGCTTTGGCAATACGAATCTGTTGTTCGATCGTGTCAACTCCTTCGAGGTCTGGAAGTAGCAATCCTCTTCTCCAGCCACTTTCAACTATTATCCCGTATTTCCTGGGATCGAGTTCATCAATTGATTCGATCTCTTCTGGTGTTGAAAGTACATCCACACTCACAACTATGGAATCCAATTCTTCTTCTCTAACTGGGTTAAATCTTGGATCTTCCAGGGCAGCCGAGATGGCATTTTGTGCGATTTCATGGGCAATATCGGTAGTTGTGGGTAAGAAAGTTCCTATGCAACCTCTTAATTCACCATTTGCTTTATGAAGCGTTACGAACACGCCCGATCTTCGCTTGAACAGTTCCGATGGCAATTCTTTTGGATCCGGCTCCAACTCGATTCCGTCCCTAATTTTAGATTCTATAACTTTTATTGCCCATTTTACAAAAGCGTGTTTCCCTTTCATCCAAAGAACATCTCCGCGAGTTTGTAATATTCATAAGGTACAACTTTTTTAGTTGCAACACCGTATTCCAGCGGAATGGAAACGATCTCATTTCCACGCAACGCAACCATCCGCCCAAAATCGCCATTTTGTACAAGTCTCATAGCTTCAACACCGTAACGAGTTCCAAGAACCCTATCGAACGCCGTTGGGGTACCACCCCTTAAAAGATGTCCTAAAACCACCGATCGCGTTTCATAACCAGTTTTTTGTTCGATTATCTCTGCCAGATAATGTGCTATTCCGCCCAATCTTATGTGTCCAAATGCATCTACTGATGTTTTATCTCCTACCACACTTTCAAGCTCTGTAGGTTTAAACCCTTCTGCAACGGCCACTAATGCGTATCTTTTCGTTTTCATTCTCTTGTTGAGTATTTCTACGATCTCTTCTATTGTTCTTGGAAATTCTGGAATCAAAATGAGATGGGCTCCTGCCGCAAGTCCGGCTTCTAAGGTTATCCATCCAGCATCTCTTCCCATAAGCTCTACAAACATTATACGCTCATGAGATTTAGCCGTGGATTGAAGGCGATCTATGGCATCGGCTCCAACGTTAACGGCAGTGTGGAATCCAAAAGTGTAATCGGTGTTGGATACATCGTTGTCTATCGTTTTTGGAACACCAACGATCTTCAATCCCCTAGAAGAAAATTTAGCGGCTACACTTAAGGTGTCATCTCCTCCAATTGCGATCAAGGCATCTATCTTAGCTTTTCTAAAATTATTTTCGACTTTTTTAACGCCATCCTCAACGGTGAATGGATTTATTCTTGATGTACCAAGAATTGTCCCCCCTATAAGGTGTATGCCTTCCACATCATCATCAGAAAGATTCACATATGTACCTTCAACAGTACCTTTCCAACCACGCACGATTCCTATAACTTCATCTTCTTCTCTTCGCGCCTTGACTACTCCCCTGATAACGGCATTGAGTCCTGGACAATCTCCTCCACCTGTTAATATGGCTATTTTCAACGTTACCGCCCCCTCTTTTGTTTTGTTAACTTCACTCTTTAATACTCTTGGACTCCACCTTCGCAAGTTTTAAAGCACGCTTTGCACGATCGGCCTCTATCTCGTCGACTCTTTCAGCTTCATCAGATAGCACCGTAAAAGTATTGTTGAAAAATTCAGATATTCCACCCCGTACTGCGAAAACTTGCTTTACACCATTTTCGTCTTCTATTTCAAAATTCGAGATCGCCATCGCCGCTAAGAGCGGAGCTCTATTTTGAAGCGTTCCCATGGCACCGCGACTGGTTTTAAACTCAACGAAACGTGCTTTCCCATCAAAAACTCGTTTCTCTGGAGTAATGATAACCACCCGAAACACATTCAAGCTCCTTTCTTAAGGATTTTAGCCTTTTCCACCACTTGATCTATGCTTCCAACCATTAAGAAAGCCTGTTCTGGAAGATCATCGTATTTACCTTCAATTATCTCTTTAAATCCTCTGATCGTTTCAGACAAAGGAACGTATTGTCCTTTTGTTCCGGTAAAATGCTCGGCGACGAAAAATGGTTGACTCAAGAAACGTTGAATCTTTCTCGCACGTTTAACAACGATCTTGTCTTCCTCTGAAAGTTCTTCGATGCCAAGAATTGCTATTACATCTTGAAGATCTTTGTATCTTTGAAGAACCTTTTGGACTTGACGAGCTACCGCATAATGTTCCTCACCAACAACCTTTGGATCGAGTATTTTGGAATTAGAATCCAGAGGATCGACAGCTGGATACAGTCCAAGTTCTGCAATTTGCCTTGATAGAACTACCGTGGCGTCAAGATGAGAAAATGTTGTAGCTGGAGCCGGATCTGTAATATCGTCAGCCGGAACGTATATGGCTTGAACAGAGGTTATGGAACCATTTTTCGTAGAAGTGATCCTTTCCTGAAGTTCTCCCATATCCGTTGCAAGTGTAGGCTGATATCCAACTGCTGAGGGCATCCTTCCCAAAAGGGCCGAAACTTCTGACCCTGCTTGAACGAATCTGAATATGTTGTCGATGAAAAGCAAAACATCCTTGTTCTGTTTATCTCGAAAATATTCAGCCATTGTCAGAGCACTCAGTGCAACTCTAAATCTGGCACCAGGAGGCTCGTTCATTTGTCCAAAAACGAGAACTGTGTTGTCAATAACACCACTTTCTCTCATTTCGTTCCAGAGTTCATTTCCTTCCCTCGTCCTCTCCCCGACTCCTGCAAACATGGAAAAACCCCCATGCTCAATGGCAACGTTTCGGATCATTTCCATGACCAGTACTGTTTTCCCAACTCCGGCACCACCAAAAAATCCAATTTTACCACCCTTAGGAAATGGAGCGATTAAATCTATAACCTTTATGCCCGTTTCAAGTATTTCTATGTCTGTCGACTGATCTTTCATATCAGGAGCTTTTTTGTGTATAGAAGATCGCTCCTTGACTTTTACCTCACCTTTCCCATCTATGGGTTCTCCAAGTAAGTTGAACATCCTACCCATGATCCCGTTGCCAACGGGAACGGTTATTGGACTTCCGGTGTCCTCAACTTCCACATTTCTCGAAAGGCCGTCAGTAGAATCAAGAGCTACACATCTGACCACGTTATCACCTATGAGCTGCTCAACTTCCATAAAGAGTTCTCTTTCCTTTATTTTTATTTTGAGAGCGTTGTGTATGTCCGGAAGCGACTCTGACGGAAATTCCACATCTACAACAGGTCCCATAACACTCACCACTTTGCCCACAGTCATTTATTTCTAACCTCCTAATCTTTGAGTGCTTCAGATCCGTTTGTTACCTCTATAATCTCCTGAGTTATGTAAGCTTGTCTTGCTTTGTTATACCTGAGAGTGAGGTCTTTAACAAGATCCTTTGCGTTTTCAGTGGCATTTCTCATGGCATTCTGTCGCGCATTTTGTTCTGCTACACGCGATTCCAACATTATTCTGTACATCTTCGTTCCAAGATATTGGGGCAAAATCGCCTTGAGAAGTTCTTCTGGCTCTGGTTCATAATCGTAAACCGAATTTTCACTTCTCTTTATGGGCTTTATAGGTAAGAAATCTTCCACTTTAACCATTTGAATCAACGAATTCTTCGGATAACCGTGAACGATCTTAATGGAATCCACATTTTTCTCGAGATAAATCTTTGCGAGTTCGTTAGCAAAGCTCTGAGCATCATCGTACGAAGGCATGCTGTAAATGTTATACTTTGAATACCTAACGCGTTTCTTATCAAATGCCATTCTCGCCTTCACTCTTGTACCAACGGCGTAAAATCCAGCAAATTTATCTCCAAGTTTCTCAGCACTTTTGTACCCCTGATCGATCACGTCGTTGTTGTAAGAGCCACAAAGCCCCATATCACCACTTATCACCACTAAAATTACGTGTTTTGGCTCCTCTTTGTAAATCAGATCACTTGTGAACCCTTCTACTGCAGAAAGCACGCGTTCGAATAAATTGGAAAATTCATGTTCGTAATCGTAAAAATTCTTAACCATGCGTTTGAGTTTATTCAATTTTGCTGTGGCAACCATCTCCATTGCATTAGTTATGTGCATGGTGGAACGAACGGATTTTATCTTTTTCTTTATGAACTGCTCTGTTCCTCGGCCCATTCATATCACCTTGAATTTTTCTTTGAATTTCTCAACTGCTTTCTTAAGTGAATCCTCGGTTTCCGGTGTCAGATCTCCAGACTGTTCTATGGCTTTAAGTACATCTATGTGCTCTTTTCTCATGTCGGAAAGAAATTCATTCTCAAATCTTTTGACATTTTCGATTGGAATATCGTCTAAATATCCATTAACGGCCACATACAGTGCAACAACCTGTTCTTCAAAAGGCATAGGACTGTATTGTTCTTGCTTCAAAAGTTCCATCAGATGCTGTCCCCTTGTTATCTGTGCCAGGGTTGAGGGATCGAGTTCTGTCGAAAATTGAGCGAACGCTTCTAATTCCCTGAACTGCGCTAATTCTATTCTAAGATTTCCCGCTACTTTTTTCATGGCTTTTGTTTGGGCAGCACCACCAACACGTGAAACGGACAACCCAACGTTTACCGCAGGTCTAAAGCCCGAATAGAAAAGTCCAGGTTCAAGATATATCTGTCCGTCGGTTATGGATATAACATTCGTTGGTATGTAAGCACTCACGTCATTTGCTTGAGTTTCTATTATTGGAAGTGCGGTCATGGAGCCTCCACCAAGTTCATCACTCAATCTTGCAGCACGTTCGAGCAGCCTGGAATGAAGATAAAATATGTCGCCAGGATAGGCTTCTCGTCCAGGTGGACGTTTCAACAGAAGCGACATCTCTCTGTATGCAATAGCATGTTTGCTCAAATCGTCGTACACAATAAGCGTGTCTTCTCCGGAAAACATCATTTCTTCTGCAATTGCAACTCCAGCGTATGGAGCAAGGTACAACAATGGGGCCGAATCGATCGCAGATGCAACCACGACTGTGGTGTATTCCATCGCTCCGTACCGTCTGAGTTTTTCCACAGTCCTCGCGATCGCCACACCCTTTTGACCTATTGCTACATATATACAGTAAACTCCCTTTCCTTTTTGGTTGATAATCGTGTCAACCGCAATAGCCGTTTTACCTGTTTGTCTGTCACCGACTATGAGTTCTCTTTGTCCTCTTCCTATTGGGATCATAGAATCTATGGATTTCAGACCTGTCTGTAACGGTGTGTCAACAGGTTGCCTCTCGATTATGCCAACAGCCTTTCTTTCCACTGGACGAGTTTTCGTTGCCGATATCGGTTTACCACCATCCAATGGTACACCAAGTGGATTGATAACCCTTCCGATAAGTTCCTTACCAACTGGTACTTCAACTATTTTGTGCGTTCTCTCAACGATCTCTCCTTCTTTTATGTTTTTGTATTCTCCAAGTACAACCACGCCGACATTATCTTCCTCAAGATTTATGGCTATTCCCATACTTCCATTTGAAAATTTTACCAATTCATTGGACATCACGTTTTCGAGGCCATAAACACGTGCTATTCCATCACCTATCTGTATGACACGTCCCACCTCTTTGAGATCGGGAAGATTTTCGAAACTCTCTATCTTCTCACGTAGAACCTTTGTGATTTCATCTGGGTTTATACGCATTCAATCATCCTCCATGCATAAAAGTGACCGCCTTTTTAAGGGCACCCGCAGCGCTAAGATCCACAACCGAATCTTCAAAATCTATTGTGATTCCTGCTAAAAGTTCAGGATCGTACATCACTTCAAAAACAGGATCCGATTTCCTTAGCTGTTTTACGACTTTCTTGATCTCATTCATTTCATCTTCGCCAAGTTTTTGAGCGCTTTTCACAATTACACGCTCTTTTCCGTTAGCCCTTAACCACATTGCCTGCGCTATTTGATGAAGAGCATGGAATATTCTAAAACGCTTGTGTTCAAATATCACTTTCAACAAATTTTCACAGCTTTTACTCATATCAAAAGCGCCAGCGATGAATTTCGCTTTAATTTTTGGTGAAATGGTAGGGTCGCCTATAAACAATCTAAGTTCGTCATCTTCAATCGAAGACAAAGCGCCAACAAATTCAAGACATTTTTCATCTTTCAGCTCAAAAAGCGCTCTTGCGTACCTAAAAGCGATTGCACGATTCGTTTTCACATCTCATCCCTGATTCTGGAAAGTTGTTCCATCAAGAACTCACGTTTCGATTTCTCATTCAGATCCTTTTGAATGATCCGCGATGCGAGTGCAACTGCCAGTGTAATTACGTTCGATCTAAGAGTATCTTCAGCTTTTACACGCTCTTCCTCTATCTCATTTCTTGCCCTTTTCATCAATGATTCCACTTCGGACTGAACACGAACTTTTTCCTTCTTTTCGTATTCGTTAACCCTGATTTTTGCATCCTCATACATCTTATTAATACGTTCATTCAGCTCTTCCAACTCAATTTTGGCTTTTTCTTTAAGTGCTTCCGCTTCTTTGTGAGCATCGTCTGCCTTTTTATATTCATCCTTTATTTCTTTGGCTCTTTTATCGACGATGTTCAGGAAGGGCCTGTAAAGAAATTTAATGAGAAAATACATGAGGATGAAGAAACTCATCAATTGGAGTATTGAAGTGCCGTTGAAATTCACAAAACTTCCGGACATCTTTTGCCCCCCTCTTCAAATGAGCAATATCATAAATGCGATCAGCAAAGCGTAAAGTCCTGTGGATTCAGCAACAGCCTGAGAGAGTAACATTCTCGTCGTGAGTGTGCCAACCATTTCTGGTTGCCGCGCCATTGACTCCATAGCACCTTGACCGATATGCCCTTCACCTATTGCTGGACCTATAGCGCCTATCCCCATTGCCAGTCCTGCACCTATGTACTTTGCGGCATGAACAACCGCTTGAGCCATTGAAAGATCTGTCAATTCAGTTCCCTCCTTTTATTATAGTTCAAGTTGCACACCAATGTAGGCAATTGCCAACATGGAAAAAACGAAAGCCTGGATCGTACCAACAAAAAATCCAAAAAACCCCCAAAGGATAACGGGCACAAAGGTGTATTTAACGAGATAACTCAGCATAAGAACCATTATGCCACCACCTGCAATATTTCCAAAAAGCCTCAAAGAATGAGAAATTGGCTTGGCAATTTCCCCAATGATGTTCATCGGAAGCATTATGGGATTTGGTGAGGCGAACTCCTTAAGCCATTGCTTAAACCCCTTACGTTTTATGGCAAATATGTGACTGATGAAAAGCACCATAACGGCATAAGTTACGTTCGTGTTCAAGTCCCCAGTTGGAGAATGCCATGTGTCCGTAAAAAGATTTAATTTCAGTCCCCCCTTTGATGACACACCAATACCAATTCCTGGTATACCACCAAGCAAATTTGAAGAGAGTACGAACAAGAAAATAGTGGTCGCAATGTAAAAAACAGGTTTTACGAATTCCTCTGCAGGTATGACATCTTTCACCAGATCGTACACAAAAGAAAGCAATATCTCGATCGCTGATTGTTTGCGAGATGGTATCTTTTTTAGATGCTTTTTGAAATCAATGGCCATGTAGATCAAAACCACAAGCAAAACCGCTGTCATAATGATAGTCATTGGATTGAGAGTCCCTAAAATTGAAGGAAGAGGCACCTTTATTTGCCAGATATGCCCAACTCCTGATGGGAATTTAACCTTGTCGAAGTTCCAAAGAGCCACTCCAGCGTACACTGCAAAAAAGACGCCCAAGAATATCTTCTCATTCTTCGAAAATTTCACAGATGTTTTCAAATCTCACCACTCCTCGCAAAAGTACTAAGTGTAAGTCTTAAAAGTTCCAAGCCTAAAAAGGCAAAAACGAGACTCTCTATTGACAAAGTAGCCGAAATTCCAAGAATGATGATACTCAATGTGTATCTTTTCAAAAATCCAAATTTCAGGGCACGAATCCCACCCAATTTAAGGTGTTCAATATCTTTGATCATCATGATCAAAGAAAGTTCAGATCCTATTGCCCCAATTGTGAAACCAACAAAACACTTCCATCCAAAATCTAAAGAAACGATAGCAACCGGTATGTAAGATAGCCAAAGATTCAACGACCAGTTAATTCTTTTTATTTTTCTCATCATCTGCCTTTTTTGCTTCTCTAAGCAGAAGTTTCATGCCGTTGTACATGCCGGATATGACGCCGAGAAAGAGAAAGATGATGAGTAGAATTTTGTTGTTGAATGTCCATTTGTCAAGATAATAACCAATCAGTCCCCCCACGAGAACGTTGCCCATGATTGTAACACCAAAATTAAAAACTACGTTTGAATGTTTAAAAAAGGATATTGGAATTTTTCTTTTCATTTTTTCTAACTTCTCAAAACTTTCAGCCTTCGCCCATCTGCACTTTCGGCAACTTTTTTTCAACGATCACAACTACATTGGGAGGAAAATCATGCCGATTTATTTCATTCATATTTTCATCATCACAGATGATTAAATCCAATTCATTCAATCTGTTCAAAATTATATCCCAAAATACTCCAAAATGCAAAAAAGCATGGATACCAATGTCGTTAATTTTTCTTTGCCTCATTCTAAAATAAGCCGGATCGGGTTCAAAGATGACGTATTCTTCAGCAATATCGGAAAATTCAACACCTCGCAAAGCACTTCCAACAAGGTAAGCTCTCTTAAAATAGCCGAACGCATTGATAAAAGAAATAATTTCGCTGGATATCGTTGGCAGATTCCACATAACTCGGTGGGCTTTTATTCCATGAATGTAATCTTCAAGAATGATTGCGGCGCTAATTCCATCAACAATGGATTTGTGATCTTTTGAAGAGCTTATACTGGAATTCGCAATATTTGAAGTAAAACGCTCGTCTACCAAATAAACCGGCACGGGCGCGATGAGTTCAGCAACTTCAATTGATTTATCAACAGCTCCAATTGTCGACTTCGTGAACTGCATTTTTAAATTCACTGGAAAACCGAAAACCACTTCTGAAAGCGAGGAGATCTTTTTTATCTCTTTTACGATTTCAGAAGGTTTTATGGTTTTCACGGAAGTTACGACTTCTCCTGTTGGGTCTGTTACGGCAATTCCGGTTCTCTTAAAACCGAAATCAATCGCTGCTTTTCGCATGATCCTCAAACGGATTGTGAAAGATCCTTGCTATATCACGTGATTTTCGATCCATGAGTTCACATTTCAAACTGTTAAGAATTTTCTTCTCTGCCATTCCTTCTCTTTCTCGAAGAGTCAAATTCACTTCCTCTTCAGTCGGGATGCTTGTAACCTTTTCTCCATCAAATGTTCCCATTTCTTTGAATATAGAAATGTACAGTTTTGAAAATGCTTTCGAGTTTGCAAAGCCCGTGTCCACAAGGCGCTTTTCAGGATCTTCACATTTTTTTCTCAACATGTATGCTGCTTTTACAATACGGTCGGAAGAAGGAAAGAGCAATTCAACATCCTTGATGTTCTTATCCACATCTTCTTTACCGAATAACATATCTACGACAGACATGAAATTCGTTTTATCAAAGAGAGAAGGCGGCTTTAAGAAAGATATATGATTCCTTGGAAAATCATAATAAACAATCCTGTTGATTTTTTCCAGGCTGGAAGCGTAAACGGATGTTGTTAAAAGGACCTTGATTTTCCCTTTTTTAACAAGATCTACAACGCGGTGGTAATTGTAAAGTCTTGAATTTGGAATGCACGAAGCGATCTGCTCGCTTTTACACATTTGAGGATATTCATCACAGAGCGTTGAAAGAGTTTTTCTGAGATTTTGGCTATCCGAAAATATAACAGCCATTCTGTTGCGCTCGTTTTTCACGAGTTTCATCAATATCGCAGCTTTATCATTCGTATTTCTGTTGTCTATGACTCCAATATCCCTTTTTCGGAATTCATGAAAGCTCTCTTTAACAGAAAAAAGATCGAGTATTTTTGACTCGGCATCGCGACTTAGAAAAGACGAAAGTAGCAGAAGGCGTTTGGATTTCTTTCTGATCACGAGCTCAGATACTTCATTTATCAAATTCGTTTCGATCATCAACTGTGGCTCGTAAAGAATCACATCTTCCTCACCTTTCAAAACTTTAAACAAAGAAATCGCATTCGTAAAAATCACGTCTTTTAAACTTTTTGGTTGATGAAGAGCATCCACATAGGAAGATGTTATGCCGAACATCTTCATCATGATACTTAAAGAGTTGTAAAGATCTCTTAACATTGAATTCGTTGGCGTTACCACCACGAGTCTTCTTTTTTTTCTCAACGATGCTTCAAGAATCACTCTCTCTTCTATGTAAGGATCTCCGATTACCAAAACATTTGAATTTTGATTTAAGATCTTCTCGAATTTTTCCTTTCTAACTTCGGATTTTACTGAAAAATTACCTCTGCGTCTGTCTTCAAATTTTATATCCAAGTCAACGATATTCAACTGATATTTTACCTTGTTATTCCATGAATTTTTCCAGACATTCGCTGCCACATCCAACCTTGTGAATTCATTTGGAATGGTTATACTATCGAACAAATGAGAAAATCCAAATCCTATGGCGTTCATTCTGACTTGATCTTTCCAGAAAATTGCATTCAAATGCTTTCCGGTCTTTCCAACACTTCTTATCCGGCCTATTCCAAGATCCTCAAAGGCAAAAATCGGTTCAGGATTACCATTACCATACGGTCTGAGTTTTTCGATATCTGAAAAGAGAGAATCATTCACATCGGAAAGTTCTATCTTCGCATCTACTCTGATTTTAGGAATGAAGATTTGCGGATCGTATCTCTCCATAACGATTTGGAGGCGTCGATCGAACTCCGGAATGAGCTTAGTTTTAAGAGAAAAACCGGCGGCCATCTTATGTCCACCGTATTCTTCAAGCAGATCATCAACTTCCTTAAGAATTTCCACGATATTCACACCATCGATACTTCTGGCAGATCCCCGAGCAACATCACCATCGATTGAAATCATGAGTGCCGGTCTGTGATAAAGTGAGAGAATTCTTGAAGCCACAATTCCTATAACACCGGGGTGCCACCCTTTACCTGAAAGAACAATTATTCTTCGTTTATCGATGTCTTTCATCACATCCAATTGAGCTAGAGCTTGCTGGTAGATTTGGTTCTCTATGGATTGTCTTTCTAAATTTTTCTCAATGAGATTTTGAGCCAATTCATGTGCTTTTTTCGGATCTTTCTCTAAAATAAGTCTAAGCGCCATGTGTGCGCTGTCTATTCGTCCAACCGCATTTATTTTGGGAGCGATTTTGTATCCTATATCGTGGGCTTTAATGTCTTCGGGATTAACGTTAGAAAGCTCCATGAGTTTCAGAGTTCCAACTCTTTTTTTGCTTCCGAAAAGATCGATACCCTTATGAACGAAGTATCTATTTTCCCAAAGAATCGGCACTATGTCCGCTATTGTACCTAAGGCAACTATGTCAAGATATTCTTCCAAATCATCACCATTTTCGATCCTCTTTTGAAGAGCCTGGAGAACTTTATATGCGACACCTACTCCGGAAAAGTCCTTAAACGGATAGGGATCCATCGGGCGCTTTGGATCTACGACGGCAACGGCCGGAGGAATTCTGTCTTTCATCTCATGATGATCGGTCACGATCACTTTGCACCCAAGAGAGTTGGCATATTCGATCTCTTTAACCGAGGTGATTCCACAATCAACGGTTATAATTCTATTTATTCCTTTGTTGTGTAATGCAAGTATTGAATTTTTACTCAAACCATATCCATCATCTAATCGCTTTGGAATATACGTTTTCACATTCCATCCCCATTTTTTGAGAACCAGATAGTACAGAGCAGTACCCGTGACTCCATCCACGTCGTAATCACCGTATACGACTAGGGGTTCTTTGTTCTCCCTGATTTCTACCAGTTCTTCAACCGCCTTATCCATGTCCAACATTTTGTATGGATCGGCTAAACGAATTTTGTCTGGCATCAAAAATTGTTCTGCTTTTTCTACAGAATTAGCACCTCTGTTAACAAGAAGATGGGCGAGAAGGGGACTTACATTGAATTTCTTACACAAAAAACCTTCCCATTCTTTCTGGGATTCTGCAACCTCCCATTCACTTTTCACTTCACATCCTCTCCTATCTTTTTCACTTTTCTTGAAGATTATAGCACTATTAACAAAAATTCGAACTAATGCTTGACAAGATACAAAATTATGACTATAATTATGGTCATGAGGTGAAAGAGTGCTTGGGAAATTGAAATTCTACAGTGTAGCAGAAACGAAAATGGAATTGTCTAAATTAATATCAGATCTTGGCAATGGCGATAGCGTGATCACAAAAAACGGTGTGCCTGTTGCGGCTGTAATGAAGTACGATAAATACGTTAAAATGATGGACTTCATGGAAAAAGTCAAGGATCTTTATCTTTTAGATGTTGACCTGGAGGAAATTAAGGATCCCATTGCCGATATTCTCAAAGAAAATTGAGGAGGTATAAGTATGGCAAATGTGTTGCTCGAACATGTGTGGAAAATTTACGATGGAAAGGTTGAAGCTGTAAAAGATGAGAATATATCCATTAAAGACAAAGAATTTGCGGTTTTGGTAGGGCCTTCCGGTTGTGGAAAAACAACTACCCTGAGGATGATAGCTGGACTGGAAGAGATAACAAAAGGTACCATAAAGATCGGTGATAAAGTAGTCAACGATGTAGAACCAAAAGATAGAGACATAGCGATGGTTTTCCAAAATTACGCCTTGTATCCACACATGACCGTTTATCAAAACATGTCTTTTGGACTCAGACTGAGAAAATTTCCCAAAGCTGAGATAGAAAAAAGGGTAAGAGAAGCATCTAGAATTCTTGGAATAGAAAATCTTCTTGATAGAAAACCAAAACAGCTTTCAGGTGGTCAAAGGCAGCGTGTCGCTTTAGGACGTGCTATAGTCAGAGACCCAAAGGTTTTTCTCTTCGACGAACCACTGTCCAACCTCGATGCAAAGTTAAGAGTTCAGATGAGAAGCGAATTGAAAAAACTTCACCTTAGATTAAACGCCACTATGGTGTACGTCACACACGATCAAGTCGAAGCCATGACAATGGCAGACAAGATAATCGTTATTAAAGACGGTATTGTTCAGCAAATAGATTCTCCATTCAATCTTTATCACTATCCTAAAAATACTTTTGCCGCCGGATTCATAGGTTCTCCGTCCATGAATTTTTTGAAGGTCACCGTGGTTGGAAAAGATGGAGGGTTGTGGATTCGACTTGCAAATGGTATACTCCTTAGGATTCCGAAGATTTACGAAGAAGAATTCATGGACTACAAAGACAAAGAAGTCTTGGCTGGAATTAGGCCAGAAGACATTTACGATAAGATGTTCGCTGTTGCATCTAAACCGGAAAATACGGTAAGAGCGAAAGTGGATATATTGGAACCTCTTGGCAATCAGACGATTTTACATGCCAGAGTGGGAAATGATAACATCATTGCATCGATAGATCCTAAAACCGAGGCTGAAGTTGGTCAAGAAATGGATTTGGTGTTTGATATGTCGATGATTCGTGCTTTTGACATTCAAACCCAAAAGGCTATAATAACCAAGGAAAAACTTGAAAGTGGTCTTAAAGATAGTAAGGCAAAGCGTATATCCGGAAACAATAACGCTTTTGGTAATTCTGAATAAATTGAGGACGGAGGTGTGCCCGAACTGGCTAAGGGGCCGGTCTTGAAAACCGGTGGCACTACGTGCCTTCTGGGTTCGAGCCCCAGCACCTCCGCCATTTTTTAAAAGATAATGTTATAAATTTCACATTATACTTGGAAAGGAAGGTGTGAAGTTTACGATGGATAAAATCAAACAGCTCAAAGTCCGTGTGGAGGAAATAAAGACACGAAAAACAGAAAACGGCGACGATCTTCTGATGGCTTTGCACGCTGCTCAAGAAATTTTTGACAACTCAATTCCGATCGAAGCAGCAGAGGCTATATCCGATGCGTTAGAAGTGAAAATGAACAGAGTATATGAACTGTCTACATTCTACAGTATGTACTCCACGCGCCCAAGAGGGAAGCATTTGATCAGAGTATGTGAAAGCTTGCCGTGCCACGTCGTTAATGGAAAAGAGGTAATAGAGGCTCTTGAAAATACACTTGACATTGAAGTGGGAGAGACCACCAAAGACGGACTTTTTACACTTGAAACAACTTCCTGCCTTGGACTGTGTGGAGTCGGGCCGGTGATGATGATAGACGACAAAGCATACGGTAATCTGACATCAGATCGAGTAAAAGAAATAATCAATGGCTATCGAGGCGAAAAACAATGAGACAGGTGACAACTGTTCTGATTTCAATGGATTCTAACAGTCTTTTGAACGGTGCTGAAGAATATGAAGAATTGCTGAAATCGTTGATCGATGATCACAACATGTCCGATCTAATTCAGGTAATTGAGACTGGAACATATGGAATCTACGGTAAGGGAATAATTCTGCAGATTCTTCCTGATAATGTTTATTACGTGATCAATTCTTCCAATGATCTTTTAAAGATCTTTGAAGAACATCTTTTGAAAGGGCGAGAGGTCATCGATCTTTCTGTAGACCTGAATAAATTGAAATTCTCTAAAGCCTACAAAAAGAAAGAAACCCGTATCGTGCTTAGAAATATCGGTTTAATAGACCCATCAAACATCGAAGAATACATAGCAAGAGATGGATACGCTGCTTTGGCAAAGGCTCTGGAAATGAAGCCCAACGAAGTGATCCAAGCTGTAAAAGATTCAGGACTTCGAGGACGAGGTGGCGCAGGATTTCCAACGGGTTTGAAATGGGAAATGACGAGAAAGTCCAACAGTGAAAAAAAATACGTCTTATGTAATGCCGATGAAGGCGAGCCTGGAACATTCAAAGACAGATTGATTCTTGAAGGTGATCCGCATTCAATCCTGGAAGCGATGGCAATTGCAGGTTATGTAATAGGGTCTGATACAGGATATATATACATTAGAGGCGAATACTACGAATCGATTAAAAGAGTGCAGAAAGCCATAGAGGACGCTGAAAAGTTCGGATTACTTGGAGATAACGTACTCGGAAGTGATTTTTCTTTTAAAATTTCCGTAAGACCTGGCGCGGGTGCGTACGTTGTGGGAGATGAAACTGCTTTAATGGAATCCCTTGAAGGGAAACCCGGGCGTCCGAGAATGAAGCCACCCTATCCCACTGAATATGGTTTATTTGGAAAGCCAACGCTCATAAACAATGTGGAAACGTTGGCCAACATTCCCTGGATAATCTTGAACGGTGCAAAGTCTTTTAAAAACTATGGAACGGAAAAATCTCCTGGTACCAAGGTCTTTTCACTGGTTGGAAATGTGATGAATCGCGGCGTTGTAGAACTTGAAATGGGAACCACTCTGAGAGAAATTCTTTACGGATTTGGCGGTGGCGTTGCCAAGGGGAGAAGTCTGAAAATGATCCAAACTGGTGGAACAGCTGGGACCTTTGTAAAACCAGATAAACTTGATATTCCAATGAGTTATGAATCTATAAAAGATGGTGTTTCTCTTGGATCTGGAGCAGTACTCGTGATAGACGATACGAATTGTGCGGTGGATTTAGCAAAAAAGGTGGCAAAGTTTTATATGCACGAATCTTGCGGAAAATGCACACCGTGTCGTGAAGGGACACGTATGATCTACAAAATATTGGACGACATCTCCAAAGGGAAAGGCAAAATTGAGCAACTTGATCAGATCCAGAAAATGTCTGAAAGAATCGCAGACACGGCTTTTTGTCCGCTTGGACAGTCGATAAATCTTCCTCTTTCCAGTATTTACGAAAATTTTAAGGATGAATTTATGGCTCATATAGCAGCAAAAGAGTGTCCGGTTGGTGTTTGTGAATTTGAAAAACCACACATAAAAAAAGTCAAAATCAAAAGGTAGATATCACTGAAAAGACTCCCTTCTGGGATCCTTTTTAACACTACAATTTTGAAAAATTTTTACCACTTATCAACAACCGTATTCTTCAAAAGTTTTTTGTTGAGAACTGGCATCCACACAGTTTCGATGATAACAGAAATGAGTACTGTTATAACCGTTGCTGTGAGTATCGTTTCTCCCCAACCGATCATCTGGGGATCTTTGTAAGTAAGTCCCAAAGTCATAACCACGGCAAGTGTTAAAATTATCACGTCTACATGCATAAATGGCATTCTCCTCATCGATCAACATTATGAGTTTGTCCATGAAATGGGCTCATTGTATCATAAGATTCGGTAATAAATTTTTCAACTGATCACCCATAATGTTACAACGACAAAAACCTTAACAAACACAGCCTTGTTTTTACAAAGCCTTCTGATATTTTTCGCGGGAAATGCATATCGATCGACACGCCAAAATGTGCTGTTAAGTTAGTGGTATGTGATACAATATCATTGATTGAGTATTGCATGAAATACCATTTTATGTTCGGAATTGAATGAGGCGGATTATGATCAATGCGATCGATGCGAAGATTTACAATCCAATTTTGAATTACAAACTCGATCCGGGAGAAATGGGAGTAGCCAACCCGTCTACTGCCATGTTAAGCGTTGAACATGTGGCGGGGCACGAAACCGGAAATGTGGGACGAGCATACGCGGAAGCTGCGGCTAACGGTGGGTATGTGGTGTACTCCGCGATAACACTCGATATGCGAAAACGAGGTATGTTTCTTGCTGCAGTTGCGGGAAAAACAACCGTTGAAATTTATTATCCAAAAGGGAAGCAGAAAATCAAACAAGAGAATGCCACATCGGCCGTTGAAAAACGTTTAGAACAAGCTTTAAGCGTGCTCAAAGGTAGGTTAACTTCTGAGAAAAATGAGTACATCAAAGAAAAAATCAAGAGGCGAATTTCAGAGATCGACAACGCGCTTACAATGGTAAGAAACGGTAAGTTCATGCCGTACAATATTAGAAATTTGGTGAACATTTATGCGTGATGATCTTTTACTCGTTGTGGATATGCAAAATGATTTTGTGACGCGAGGAGGCGCTTTGTATTTTCAATCTGCAGAAGACGTGAAATCGGTGGTTCTCGATTGCGTCAGTTCACATATTGAAAACGATCAGCATGTGATCTTTACACAAGATTGGCACAGTTCAGATGATGTCGAGTTCAAGTTATTCACGCCACATTGTGTAGCCAACACAGCTGGCGCCGAACTTTTCAAAGGGCTTAAAGAACTCGTTTGGAATTACAGGTATGCTTACTTTATTCGTAAACGGAAGTTCTCCGCTTTTTACGGTACGGATCTCGATGAGATCTTGAAACATCTGGCACCAAAAAGAGTTGAAGTGTGTGGCGTAGCCACCAACATTTGTGTTATGTACACTGTTGAGGAATTGCGTAATAGAGAATATGATGTTGTACTTTATGAAAACGGAGTGGCTTCTTACGATAATTCTTTGCACCAATTCGCAATTTCTCAGATGAAAAATGTCCTCGGTGCGAAATTAGAAAAGTGGAGGTGAGATCTTTTGCGTGCAAAGCGCCTGGATCCAAGAGTGTTCAAGGTACCCATCGATCGAATAAGAGCGGGGTATTATTCGGATAAGTATTTTACAAGGTACGTCGAGGTTCTAAAAAAAGACGATCATCATCCGCGCGTTCTGTACCAGTATTTTCCGAGAAGAGATGCCGTGATTGTCGGTATAGATGAAGCACTGGCAATACTGAAATTGTGCACAGGTTACTACAAAAATGAGGAAAAAGCAGCGCGCTTATTTGATGAATTGCTTGGTGCAGAAAGGGAACTTCAAAATTCTGTATACGTTATGGATAGAAAAGGGATAGAAAACGCCAATCGTAAAAGATGGGATCTTCGAGAAGCACTCAATAACTTATGGGTTGACAAATTCGACGAGATCGAAGTTAGAGCTTTGTACGATGGTGAAGAAGCACGCGACATGGAACCGATAATGACCATCGAAGGCGATCCATCTTATTTTGGATACCTTGAAACGGTATTGTTAGGTGTAATCGCACGTGGAAGCTCGACAGCCACGGCTGTAAAGAAAGTTGTCAAGGTTGCACATAACAAACCGATTCTTTTCTTTTCAGCCAGATTTGATCATTACTGGGTTCAGGCTACAGATGGATATGCAGCTTTCAAAGCCGGAGCGAACGTGGTTTCCACAGATGCGAATGCTGATTATTGGGGAGCGAAAGCCATGGGAACTGTCCCACATGCTTTGATAGCAGCGTATAATGGTTCCACTTCTCTCGCCACAATAAAGTTCGATCAGCACATAGATCCGAAAATAAACAGAATAATTCTCGTTGATTGGGAAAATGATGTGATAGGTACCACAAAGCGAATGATCAAGGATTTCTACGAATACGTAACGGGAGAAAAATACAGAAAAGGCGTACGGTTGAACGAAGTGATCGGATCTGGTGCAAAGAAAATATGGGGTGTGAGATTTGACACATCTGGATCGCTGCGTGATGTTTCTGTTACTCCTATTGGTGAGAGTTCTTTGGGGGTATGCCCAGAATTGGTATGGAGAGCGAGAAAAGAGTTCGACACCATGGGACTCAACAACTTAAAAATAATAGTATCAGGCGGCTTTAACGCCGAAAAAATATCGCTTTTCGAGAAGTTGAATGTTCCCGTCGATTCATACGGAGTGGGATCGTCACTTTTAAAAGAAAAAGTGGACATTACCGCAGACATAGTTGAGGTCAACGGAGAACCTTGTGCGAAAGTCGGAAGAGCTAAAAAAGATTTTTCAAAACTTGAAAAGGTGGAATATTGAAGATATTAAGCTTCAAGGAGGTGTACAAAAAATGGTCGAAAAAGGAACGTGGGTAATTAAAGAAGGATTTGCCGATATGTTTAAAAACGGTGTCATAATGGATGTAACGACACCTGAACAGGCAAAGATAGCCGAAGAAGCCGGTGCTGTAGCGGTTATGGCATTAGAGCGTGTGCCAGCCGATATAAGAAAAGCTGGTGGAGTGGCACGGATGGCCGATGTCGGTCTGATACGAAGAATTATGAAAGAAGTGTCAATTCCAGTGATGGCCAAAGTTAGAATTGGACACATAGCAGAAGCCAGAATACTTGAATCCCTTGGAGTGGACTTCATCGATGAAAGCGAAGTGCTTACTCCAGCTGATGACAAGTTTCACATAAACAAATATGAATTCAAAGCTCCATTTGTATGTGGTGCACGTGATTTAGGCGAAGCACTCAGAAGAATTGCAGAGGGAGCTGCAATGATACGTACCAAAGGCGAAGCCGGAACTGGAAATATCGTGGAAGCCGTTAAGCACATGAGAACAGTTATGGATGCAATTCGTAGGGTTAAATCCATGGCTGACGAAGAGCTTGTTTCGTATGCCAAAGAACTGAACGCTCCTGTAGAACTACTGAGAATTGTGAAAGAGCGAGGAATGCTTCCAGTTGTCAATTTTGCAGCTGGCGGAGTGGCAACTCCAGCGGACGCTGCTCTGATGATGCTACTTGGTGCAGATGGGGTATTCGTCGGATCTGGCATCTTCAAATCTTCCAACCCAGCCAAAATGGCAAATGCTATCGTTCAGTCAGTTTTGCACTACGATGATCCAGACGAACTCGTAAGGATCAGTGAAGATATAGGGCAGCCTATGGAAGGTCAGGAAGTGGAAAATCTCTCAGAAAAATTTCAAGAAAGAGGTTGGTGAACCTCTTCCACATTAATTGGGCGTGGTAAGTAGTACTCCTATTCCTGTTGTGAGGTGCTTTATGTCGATCATCTCCCGCATAAATGTGAAGGGCTTGCGAGAGAGAATAGTTGTACCGATGATTATAACTATTCTTTTCGAAAGGAGGAGGCGTCAATTCCTCTCCAAAATGAATCGGGGAGTTTTCTTGATGCAAATTCTATGAGAATCGGTGTGCTTGGAATGCAGGGTGACATAGAAGAACATCTTGCAGTGTTCAAAAGATTGAATGTAGATGCTTTTCGCGTGAAATCGTTAAAGGCACTCAATACGGTTGATGGACTCGTAATCCCTGGAGGTGAAAGCACAACTATACTGCGATTGCTCAAGCTGACAGGATTGTTTGGAAAACTGAAAGATATGATACAGAAAGGCTTTCCCGTTTTTGGTACATGTGCAGGAATGATTTTGCTTTCTAAAGAGATCACTTCTCATTCTGAGCAAGATGCCCTTAACGTTCTCGATATTTCAGTGAATCGCAATGGTTATGGGCGGCAAGTTGAATCGTTTGAAGTGGATCTATCAATTCCCTTGATCGGCGAAAAACCATTCAAGTCGATCTTCATTCGTGCCCCCCTGATCGTCAGAACTGGCAAAGGTGTTAAAATCTTGGCAAGATACGATGGAACTCCAGTGATGGTACGCGAAGGTAACGTTATGGCTTCTTCCTTTCATCCAGAACTTTCCAACGATTTGAGAATACACGAGTTGTTTCTCAGGATGGTAAAAGATGCTTCTCGTCATTGATGCCGGAAATACTCAAACGGTTCTTGGATTATGGAATAATAGAAAGATCATTGAAAGATGGCGCATAGGAAGCGTCAACATTTCAACCGAAGATGAGCTGTGGGTTCATGTGAACCATTTTCTCAGCTTTGGCGGATATGAATTTCAGAACATCGAGGGACTTTGTGTTGCCTCGGTTGTCCCACAATTAAACAGCATTTTCAGGTACTTTTCAGAAAAGTATTTGAAAACTCTTCCACTCTTCGTGAAAGCAGAAGAGGTGAAATGGTTGAAATGGCACGTGAAGGCGCCATTCGAAATCGGAGCCGATAGAGTGGCAAATGTCATAGCGGCACGTGAGCTCTTTAAAAAAAATGTCATAGTCGTGGACTTCGGAACGGCGATTACACTCGATATACTGACAGATGTCTATGAGGGCGGTTCCATCCTTTTAGGGCCTCGTACCGCAATGAAGGCCATGTTTTCCAGCACCGCAAAACTTCCATTTGTAGATGACGAAATTCCATCGTCTTCTGTGGGAAGAGACACCGCTACCAACATACAATCTGGAGTTATGCTCGGTACGATCATGGCGATTGACGGATTGATATCCAGTTATGAGATGGAACTATCCAGAAAATTCAAGATCGTCTCCAGCGGTGGGCAGGGAGAGTCACTTTCCAAAATGTCCAAAAAAACGATGAAATACATCCCTGATCTCACATTGTTCGGTATCGCAACTTACCATAGGAAAATGTCAGAAAGATGAAGGCACTACTCGTAAATCCATACATCTACGATGTGTCCGCTTACGATTATTGGTTAAAACCAGTAGGATTGCTTTACATAGCGACAGCACTTGAAAAATCTGGTGTAGAAGTGAAACTACTGGATTTTCTCGATCGACACCTTCCAGGAAATAACGTGCACGATGGCCCATACGGTACGGGAAAATTTTCCTCAATTGTTGTGAAATCATTGATGAATGAGTACGGAATTCCCAGATATCTGAAACGTTATGGTGCACCAGAGGAGATATTGAATACATTGAACTTTTCTCCAGATGTTGTGTTGATCACATCTATGATGACGTACTGGTACGGTGGAGTATTCGAAACGATAAAAATGATAAAAAAGAACTTCAACGTTCCCGTGATTCTCGGTGGAAACTACCCGACTTTATTGCCGGAACACGCTAAACTTTCTGGAGCGGATGTCATTGTTGAAGGAGATGGAATTCCCAAAATTTACGACATTCTGGAAGCAGTTACGGGGACAAAGGTCGAACATACCGTCGGCGAAAATTGGTTTGAAGAAATAACGCCGGACAATTCGCTTTATCCTAAGATAGAATCCGCTGTTATTCATACAACTTTTGGTTGTCCTTACAGATGCACGTACTGTGTAGCGTGGAAAAAAGGATTCAAAGTCAGACCGGTAAATTCCGTTTTGAAAGAGATACAAGAACTGAAAAAACGTGGTGTCAAAGATATAGCTTTTTACGATGATGCGCTCCTTGTGAAGCGTGAGCGATTTAAGAAAATTCTCAAAGGGCTTCCAAATGATATCCGTTATCATCTTCCAAATGGAATACACGCTGCGCTTTTAGACGAGGAAATAGCCAAACTTTTGAAAGAAAAGAATTTTCACACAATTCGACTAGGATATGAAACCGGAGATGCAGCACTTCAAAAAAAGACTGGAGGTAAGGTAGACAACACGTCATTCCAGCGTGCCGTTGAATTGCTGAAAAGTGTTGGATTTGATTCAAAAGATGTTGGAGCTTACATGATCGTTGGGCTTCAAGATCAAAGTTTTGAGTCAGCCCTTGAAGATGTGAAATTTTTGGCACGAATGGGTGTAAAACCTGTGATCAACGAGTACACGTTAATCCCAGGATCGCTAGACTGGCAAGTGGCATTGAATCAAGGTTTAGTTGATGAAAACGTAGATCCGTTTATGCTGAACAATTCTTTGATTTCTTATTGGTGGAAAGGCTCCATGGGAATAAAAAAGATAGATATTCTGAAGAACGTTGTTCGTCGCTTCGTAACAGGGAAAATTTCTCTCGATGAACTCCTTAAATTCAAGGTATAGAGAAAATTTATCTTCAGGAATTCTTGAAGATGCGTTTGACGTACTAATCGGTGCTTCAGAAAGAACTTGAAAAAATATAAGAGGAATTACATCTTTGAATAAATGTTAGGAGGAAACGGGATATGGCGCTTTTATCTTTCTGGTGGCACATGGGTTTTCTTTCTTTTGCCTCTACCATGTTCGGCACGAATACTGTGGTGTCAGCTTACCTTAACAAAGTTTATCATTCCCCAATACTGATAGGTATAGTCACGTCTATTCTGATGGGATTGCCTGCCATAACTCAATTGCTCTTTGCCAATTTCTTGAGATCAAAAAAATTCAAAAAACCATATTTGATATTCGGAATAATCACAAGAGCTTCAACTCTCTTTATGCTTTCAGTTGTAGCTTTCTTCATTGTGTCCAACTCCGTATGGGGAATCATTGCAATTGTTGGATTGTTCGTGATATTCGCTACGACGGGCTCTTTCGCTGGAATAGCTTACATGGATCTGCTTGGCAAAACTATTCCAAACGAAAAAAGGTATTACTTCTTTCCTGTGAGACAGGTTTTTGCCGGTTTGGCCTCACTTCTTGCAGGCATTTTGGTTAAATACACACTCGACGCTTTTGACTTTCCGCATAACTACAGTATGCTCTTCCTTTTTGCCGCTATTAGTTTGGCCATGGCAACTGGGTTCTTCTGGTTTTTGAAAGAACCTCCAGGAGAAATTGAACCCCGCATCTCCACGATCAAAACGATCAAATCCATCCCGTCTCTTCTCAAAGATCGAAAACTCTTTTGGTATGAGATCGTCCAAATTTTAAGCGGAATCAACTTGATGGTTCTTCCGTTCTACACAGTTTATACAATGAACAAGTTTGGGAATATTGTGGGAAATCTTGTGATATTTCAAGTCCTTGGAATGATATTTTCCAATCTCCTTTGGGCTATCCTGGCAAAACATTTCGGAAATGTGATTATAGCAAAGATCGCCGCACTGTTAGCCGCTTCTGTTGCAATATCGATTTCATTTCTTCCGTCGTTGGCATGGTATTATGTGCTCTTCGTCGTCATAGGCTTTGTTCTAGGCGCGAGAGGAGTTTTCATGGATGCTTACCTTATAGAAATAGCACCTGAGAAAAAACGTGTTATGTACGTTGGCATAAGAGGAACAATTGGATTTGTAGGTTCTTTGTTCTCACTTTTTGGAGGTTTTTTCGTTGGAGCGTTTGGATTCTTTCCGATATTTATTTTCGCGTTTTTTGGCTTGTCTGTCGCATTCTCACTTACTTTTAAACTGGGATGAGATTTGGGGAGGAGAAAAAGTCAAAAGATCTTTCATAGTTTCTTTGTCATTTTAAAAATATTGAGGCATTATATCTTCGAAACACAATGTTCCTGCATCATATTCTTTGAATGAATTATTGGTTCTTCTCAATGATAAGACACAGGAACTTTTTCCTTTTTTCAACTTTTACACCAAATTAGTTTACACTATCTCAAAAAATGAGTTTGAAAAAAACACATCGCCTACCTACCTGGTTTAGGTAAGTAAGCGATGACACTATCTTCGGTAGAATTTCTTTGCTTTATTTTTCTCCACGCTGGCCTAACGCGTTATCCAGCATGAAGAGTCCGTTTTTAGACTCTCCTACGAATTTAAATTTGTCTACAATTTCGCTTGTGGAAGCTTCTTCCTCAACTTGTTCATTTACGAACCATTGCAAAAAGCCCTCCGTTGCGTTATCATTTTCATTTCTTGCAAGACGCACCAATTCATCTATTTTGTCACTTATGTAGCACTCGTGTGCGTAAGCAGCTTCGAATACTTCCTGTGGAGAATTCCAATTTTCTTGAGGTTTTTTAAGACCCTCGAGGACAACTCGACCGCCGCGTTCATTTACGTAAGAATACAATTTTATCGCATGAGTGAATTCTTCCTGCATTTGAGCCTCCATCCACTTTGCGAAACCTGGAAACTTTTTCGATTTTAAGTACGCCGCCATCGAAAGGTAAAGATAGGCAGAATCGAATTCTTCTTTTATTTGGGCATTCAACGCCTTTTCTATTTTTTCACTTAATCTCATGATTATAGCTTTCCTTTCCACAGTCCATGCAGGTTGCAGTACTCTCTTGCTTCCAATTTCTCATTTTTCACATTCACATCAAAAATAGCCTCTGGAGCATCTCCAGGCTTTAAAAATTGTCTGTACGATTTTCCGTCAACGATCAATTCAATCCATTCAATGTAGTGTTTTTCCTCCATTGGATGAGGAACACTTCCGACTTTGACTTTTACCTGGCCATCCATCTTTTCTATGACGGGTACATGCTTTTCCGTGCTAGAATCCGCTGTTTTTTCATCAAAAAGCTTCATGGGTTGTCCACAACACACGAGTTCTCCGGATCCTTGGTGCAACACTTCAACGATATTTCCACAAATTTCGCACTTGTAAATCTGTTTCTTTTCTGTCACTTCCAACACCTCCTAAAAGATTGGATTTTTACACTTTTTTATGGCAAAGCCACCAGTCAAGACACTCGATTTCTTTCTTTGCCTGAGCTTTTTCTCTTTCCTCTTTTTCTTTGAAAGAACTTGCGGGCGGAACTATAACATCATCTTTGATTATCTCGTTATTTGGCCAATTTGCAGGAATTGCCACACCTTTTTCAGTTGAAAGTTGTAAGCCTTTTACCATTCTTAAGATCTCGTCGATATTTCTTCCCAACTCTTGTGGATAGTAAAGCATGGCCCTTATCACACCTTTTGGATCGACTATAAAAACGGCTCTTACCGTGTTTGTACCCATGGCTGGGTGGATGATACCAAGCGTATTTGCAACTTTTCCAAGATCGTCTGCTATGATTGGAAATTCAATGGAAAAATCCATATTTTCTTTTATCCATTCAACCCATTTGATATGCGAAAAAACCTGATCGATGCTCAGCCCTATGAGCCCACAGTTGAGTTTTTTGAAATCTTCGTATCTTCTTTGAAAGGCTACGAACTCCGTTGTACACACAGGTGTGAAATCACCTGGATGACTGAAAAGCACAAACCATTTTCCATCAAATTCCGCTGGCAATTTCTTTTTACCATGTGTGGTTTGAACCTCCAAATCCGGAAATTTTTCGCCTATCAAAGGCATTTTTCTCTCTTCCATTTTTCTCACACCCTTCCCTTCATTTTATGAATTTGCATTCTTGATGCTCTTTAAATATTTCATCTGCCAATCTGTCGAGAGATTTAAAGTCATCCACTTTTGGGTATCCCTTCACCAAAATTGGTTCGAGGAGTTTTGCTTTCAAATTAGACGTCAAACTTTCAAACTGTTCTACACTCCTCTTCCCAGCCCAGCCAAACGATCCTATAAACGATGCGAACTTAACTTTTGGCCTTATGGCATTCACAAAGGAAATTATGTAAGCTGCCACAGGATGTAATCCAGTTAGAACCGTTGGAGACGCCACCACTATCGTTGCCGCATCAACAAGTGCCATGGCTATTTCTCCTATGTCCGCTGTGATCAAGTTAAATGGCCTGACTGATATATCTCTTTTCATCAGTTCATCCACCAAGTAATTCACGATTTTCTCTGTACTCCCATGCATAGATACGTAAGGTATCACAACTTTGTTCTTAACGTTTTCGGACACCCATTCCTTGTACGCGTTGATTATGAGATCGGGATGATCGTAAACCTGTCCATGACTTGGAGCTATGAAATCTATGTCCAAATTTTCGATTTTTTTAAGGTTGGATCGGATTGATGGTCTAAATGGCATCATGATCTCAGCGTAATAACGTTTCGCATCTTCGACGATTTTTGCGTTGTTGCTAACGAAAAGATCACTTGACGCAATATGCGATCCGAAAAAATCACATGTGAAAAGAATTTTGTCTTCTCTGAGATATGTGGACATCGTTTCAGGCCAATGAACCCATGGTGTAAAGATGAACTCAAGTGTCTTGTTTCCAAGAGAAAGCGTTTCCCCATTATTTATTGTTATGAATTTTTCATCGTCTATTAAGAGCAAATTTTTCTCAAGATCTTTGCACTTTTTGTTCGTGACCACTTTTGCTTCTGGGTAAAGCTCGAGAATCTTTGGAATAGATCCTGAATGATCCTGTTCTGCGTGATGAGAAACTATATAATCTATGTGTTTTACACCGATTTCTTTGAGATTTCCAATCAATTCGTCTACTTTATCAGGATCAACAGTATCCAATAGCGCTGTTTTTTCGCTACCCTTCACTAAGTACGAATTGTAACTTGTCCCATCAGGAAGTGGTATGATCTCATCGAACAAAGTTCTATCCCAATCGATTGCACCGATTGCGTAAACATCATTTTTGATCTTTCTTGTCGCCATTTTTATCTTTCCTCCCATTGGTAGAATTTTCTTGATTTTTCATTTTCTCTTTGCATTTTGGGCATATACCAAGAAACTCCAGTTGGTAACCTTTCATTTCATAACCTGTTAATTTGCTTACAGCTACTTCAACTTCTTGAATAGCTTTTTCGATCTTGGATATAACAGCGAAAGGCACATCGTCCAATCTTCCGCAATTCACGCAACGTATATGGAAATGGGGTTCCACATTTGCATCGAACCTCTTTTGAGTTTTTCCCAATTCTAACTTACCTACCAGGCCGCACTCGGATAGTGCTTCAAGGTTTCTGTAAACTGTACTGATACTTATATTGGGCAATTTCTCACGAACCAGAATGTAGAGTTCATCTGCTGAAAGATGCTCTGTAGATTTTCTAAGCTCTTCAAGAATGACCTTCCTTTGATTGGTCATTCTACATATTTTACTTTTCAACAACGTTCTCCTTTCCTGAACATGATGCTAATGGTTAGCATTAGTATAATATCACTAAATTTTCATAAAGTCAAGTGCATACTCACAAGCGATTGAATTGGCATTTTGAACTGACCGTAGGTCATTCCTGGTTGTAGCTGTCGTTTAGGCCGTAGAAGCGATCGATGGCTACGAGTCTCACCGTATAGACGGTGGAGTAATTCAACCATTTCTTTGCCGCGTAATTGAGATAATTGTTCAGATTTCGGCCTTTTAGTGTTTGAAATCGTTGGTAACGAAGAGCAAAACGAAGAAATGTGCAAGAAGTTGAACTTGATCAATGGTGTCACAGCAAAATACATAGATCTTTCGCTTGATGAGCTGTAAAGTATAAGGCATTTAAAGTCTCATTCAGCGATTATCATTCCTTTTTTACAAAAAAGGAAAAAAGAAAGAGAAATTTTGGAGTATAATATATAAGTATAGGCATATATTTGAAAAAGCTTAATTTTTTTAACCTTTTGGAGGTGTTACGATGAAAAAATCGAAACTATGGATTCTTCTGAGTTTCATCTCGATTGTTGGCCTTACCCTCATCCTTACAGGATGTTTCCTGGGACCAGGATTTCAGACCATCACATCCGGCGCCCATGTCAGTGGATATGTCCACGGGATAACCAACAACGCCACTGTCATTATCAAGGATGATCTTGGTGAAAGCACAACTACGGGGCCCAATTCTTCCTCTTACTATTACGGTCATCCTTACTATTACGGCTTTTCGGTTAAGCCAGGTGTCAGAACCCTAACTTACTCATGCACGGGATACGCGACAATTGTTGAAAAAGTTTCCGTTGTGGGTCAAACTACGCTCAACGTTACAATGAATCCAATCGCGAAAGGAAGCGATTCAAAATGAAAAGGATCATTACAACTTTAGCTATCCTGATCGCAATTTTCACCTTCGCTTTTTCATCTCCAATAAGTTTGAAGGACATATACGTGAGTTGGTTTGAACCGTCCGGTCTCAATACATGGACTGCGCCCTGGATGCTTCCAGTTCTTTACAAAGAAGCGACAAACACGGTAGTGGTCAATGGCTATTACAGGAATGAATCTGGTGGTTCGAACGCCTTAAATGTTTTGGGAATTTACGCTTTTGATAGGTTCATGGGCGGAGATTACATGAGTGCCACGGTGAATGCGTCGTACACGACATTCAAACTTAACAGATACACCATTGGTCTTGCCGTTCCAAATGCCGGTTTCGATATAAGGTATATAAATGCTATGGACGGTAATTTACAATATTACAACGAGGTAGGAATGGATGTGGAGTTCATTTATAATTGGAATAGTTTCTGGCCGTGGAGTATGTTTTTGCCTAAAACGGGCAACGGCGGACCCGGATCGAAGATCTTTTCTTACATCAAAATTTTCAATTTTGTCAGATACATGAAACCGGCCTATCCTGTAAATTCGTCATGGCAGTCTATCTTCTCCACTGACTATCTTTTTAGAACAGTATGGGTACTGCCTCAATTCGCATTGATATACGATAATTACAACGGCATCGATGAAATATCGTATCAGTCTGAAAATTACACCACACTCGAATTACTTATCAAGGCAATGAACAATGTGATTTTAAGAGGTGGAGTAAACTTTGAAAACTCAGGCCAAAGGGCTATTCCGTCGGTGAATTTCGGGGCAAATATCACATTCAAAAATTTCAACATCAACGCTGATTACCAGCGTGTATTGGCAGAACGAATCGGGACTTTTGCAGTGTCTGGTGGTATGAATTTTTGAACTTTACTTTCTCGTACAATTGGAGTTTAAAATTCGGAAATCATATGTCGCATAAATTGATTTGTTTTTAAAAAACATTGACATGTCAAAAAATATGATGTATAATGTTTTTTAAAGAGTGGAGAGAATAAGAGAAACCACGCCAAAGTTGTTGGAGTGGTTTTTATTTTTTGAAATTTTTTGGGGAGTTGATAGCAGTGGAAAAGAATATTTTTTCGTCTCATTGGTTGAGTAGAAATGATGAGTATGGATTACCATCTCATATGCTCTTTGGGTTTAACACCATAGAAAAGGCTGGCGAAGTGGCAGAAAAAATATCCAAAAATAAAGACGTCATAGTCGTAACGGATAAAGCCTTACATGATATAGGTCTTGTAGACGGACTTTTGAGTTCGCTCGAAAAGCAGGAATTCAAAGTAGATGTTTACGCTCCTGAAGCAATTGAGCCTACCATCGATCAGATACACAAGCTCATTGAAGAAGCTTCGAAAAAAGATTACGGGATCGTGATTGGTATAGGAGGCGGTAGCAGCTTAGACAGAGCAAAAATAGCCGCATGTTTTGCAGGCACAGATGAGAAAGTAGAGGATTATTTGGCTCCAAGCACCAAACCCTTAACAACCTCGAAACCTAAATTACTTATTCCAACGACTTCCGGGACTGGCAGCGAAGTTTCAAACACCGCTGTTGTTATAGCACCTGAAGAACGTGTCGGAACCGCAAAGACGTGGATAACGGGTGAGCATGTTTTGGCTGAATATGCTTTAATAGATCCTTCCCTCATGATGAAACTTCCACCACGTGTTACCGCCAACACGGGATTCGATGCTTTAAGTCATTGTGCAGAGGGTGTCATATCAAAACAGGCAAATCCCTTTTCAGATGCGTTGGCTCTTCAGGGAATAAAGCTTATGGCTGAAAACATAAGAAGAGCGTATCATGATGGTGAAGATCCGGAAGCAAGATGGAACATGGCGATGTCAGCGGCGCTGGGAGGAATAGTCATAAGCTTTCCTTGGGTTGCCGGTCCTGCTACTCTTGGGCATGCCGCTTCTGAGGGTATATCACCTAAGTACAATATTCCTCACGGAGCTGCTTGTGGTGTGTTGCTTCCTTATGTTTATTGGTTCAATTTTCCAAGTGATTACGCTCAAAAGAAACTCGCAATGATAGCGGAAGCTATGGGTGTTGACACTTGCCACATGTCAGTCGAGAAAGCAGCAGAAGCCTCAATAGATATGACTTTCGATCTTATGGAAGATGTGGACATGCCGACAGATCTTAAATCCTATGGAATGAAGAGGGAAGATATTCCGATTGTTGCGAAATACATATTAGAACGCTCAGAAAAAATGTACTCTATGTCGATGTACAATCCTAAGAAGGCAACACTTGAAAATCTTGAGGAGTTCTTTGAAGTTGCATACGAAGGAAGAGAAACATTGAAAAGACGTTTATCTAAAAGACACTGGAGATAATGAAGATGGAAAATCTTAACGGTTATGCTGGAAATATACTGAGGGTTAATTTGAATGAGAGGAGTTTCAAGATCGAATCTCTCGATCATTCAGATGTGAGAAATTATCTTGGCGGTGTGGGACTTGCTGCTAAAATACTCTATGAAGAGATCCCGAAAGGTCTTGATCCCTTGTCTTCAGAAAATAAAATCATTTTCGCAACTGGCCCCTTAACAGCGACCGCGGCTCCTGGTTCTGGAAGTGTCAATCTGTGTTTCAAATCCCCACTAACAGGTGGATGGGGCGAATCAAGAAGCGGAAGCGATTGGGGAGCAATGTTAAAAAAAGCAGGCTATGATTTACTGATAATTGAAGGCAAAGCAAATATACCAACATATTTAGTAATAGAGGAAAAGCATGTTGAATTCAAGAACGCCAAAGATATAGTTGGTCTTACAACTTATGAAAAAACATCTTTTCTCAAGAAAAATCTTGGAAAGAATTTTGAGATCGCTTCCATAGGTTTGGCGGGAGAAAATATCGTTACCTATTCAAGCGTTATGTTTGGGGATGGTTCACGAGCTGCGGGTAGAGTTGGGGCAGGCGCCATTTTAGGCTCAAAGAATTTGCTCGCCGTGGCGGTTATGGGAAAAGGAAGAATACCGATAGCACATCGTGACGAATTTTACAGCGCCTGTCGTGAATCATCACAAAAACTGTTGGATAATCCGGATAATTTAGGGTTCAAATTAAACGGTACTACAGGCGACCTCGGAAAGTGCGACGAAGCCGGTGACTGGCCTACAAAAAATTGGAGATCGAATTCTTGGGGAAATGGACAAGAACTTTACGATCGGTTCAAGAAAAACAATTTAGTTAGCTCTCATGGATGCTACAAAGGATGCATTCTTTTTTGTGGAAGGGTCGCAAAGGTCGATTCCGGTAAGTGGAAAACTCCTGTGCACGAAGGGGCAGAGTATGAATCCATTTCAGCATTTACGGCTTTTATAATGAATGACGATGTAGATGCCGCAGTTCATGCAACTTATCTCTGTAACACGTACGGTCTCGACACTATTTCTACAGGAGCCGCCGTGGCATTTGCAATGGAATGTTACGAACGCGGTATTTTAACTCGGGATGATTTTGACGGACTCGATATGAGTTGGGGAAATATGGATTCCACGATCGAAGTTGTTAAGAAAATAGCCAAACGCGATGGAATAGGAGACGTTCTTGCGAATGGCGTAAAACGCGCGGCCCAAATCATTGGAAAAAACTCAGAAGAATTTGCAATTCATGTTAAAGGCTTGGAAGGTGCAGCTCATGATCCACGGTCGGGAAAAGCACTGGCGCTTACCTATGGAGTTAGTAACATAGGTATGAGTCATATTCATCCAATTGAGGGAATGGCTTACGATGCCTACAAAGTGGATTTCGGTTTGATGCCTTACGGTCTCAAAGATCCAAACGACGTTGGAAGATTCGAAGAAAAAGGAAAGGGAAAAGCCTCGAAAATCCTTCATGATTTTGGAATAATTCCTGATATAATAGGTTTATGCAAATTCTACATTTACGCAGGTCTTACTCCAGACGACATATCCAGGCAATTATCCGAGCTTACGGGATGGAAAATAGATGGGCAAGAACTCCTGAAAATTGGTGAAAGAGTTTACAACCTTCAACGCATGTTCAACGTAAGAGAAGGAATGAGACGAAAAGACGATCAACTACCGGAGAGAGTGAAAAAAACTCCGGAATTCGGAAAATACTCGAAAGTTCCCGAAAGTGCCATTAAAGACTACGATGCCATGCTCAGTGAATATTACGAAGCACGTGGATGGAATGAAGATGGTATTCCAAAAGTCGAAAAGCTAAAAGAATTAAATCTCGAATGGACACTCGATAACTAAAATTCTATTAAAAAATAGGAAATAATGAGATAAACTTTCAAGATTAAAATCAAAATGCCCGAGAGGGTAAATTTTAATGGAGGTGATTTTTTATGTGGCGTAAGGTGTTAACATTCGGAGTGTTAGTGGTCTTTGCAGCTTCTTTTCTTCTTGCTGCTCCAGTGACAATCCACTTCTGGCATGCAATGAACGGTCCTTTGGGGGCCATGGTTCAAAAACTCGTGAGTGAGTTCAACCAAACGCATACGAATATAGTTGTAAAGGCAGACTATGCCGGTTCGTACAGCGAAACACTTAGCAAAACGATTGCCGCAGTTAAAGGCGGAAATCCACCGGATCTTGTCCAAATTTACGATATCGGAACTCAAATGATGATCGACAGTGGGGTTATAGTTCCAATTCAAAAATTCATAGATCAGGACAAGACTTTCGATGTGAACACTCTCATACCGCAGGTTCGTGGTTACTACACTGTTGGCGGAAAACTTTACAGTATGCCTTTTAACTCCTCAAACCCGGTTATTTATTACAACAAGACCCTCTTTGAAAAAGCCGGGCTCAATCCGAACGATCCACCTACGACCTGGGAAGGATTTAAAGAAGTTGCCAAGAAACTGACCGTGAAGAATGCTGATGGTAAAACCGTCCAATATGGATTCACATCTGGTTTAGTTGGTTGGTTCTTTGAGCAGTACATGGCCGTGCAAAATGCGTTGATGTTCAACAACGAGAATGGACGTGCAGGACGTGCGACCAAATCCGCATTTGATAGTCCGGCCGGATTAAGAGTATTTAATTTCTGGAATGATATGGTGCAGTCTGGTGTCATGATCAATGGCGGGCCTGGATGGGACAATGCAAATGGAATTTTTGCATCGCAAAAAGCTGCCATGTTGTTGGATTCCACATCAGACGTTGGAATGATGTTGAGACAGGCGAAGGAAGGGCATTTTGAACTTGGTGTTATGGCACTTCCACATCCAGCAGGCGTGCCTTACGGTGGAGTTATAATAGGTGGAGCAAGCATCTGGATGATCAACACTCACAACACCATGAAAGAAAAAGCTGCATGGGAATTTCTGAAATGGCTTGAACAGACTGAGCAACAAGTCCAGTGGAGTGAGGGAACAGGATACTTCCCAATAAACAAAAATTCTCTAACTAAAATGATGTACCAAGGATTTTACGCAAAACATCCACAATACCTTACGACTGTTTTCCAACTTCTCATGTCAAATGTTACACCAGCTACACGTGGTGGACTTACAGGCGTTTTCCCGAAAGTTAGAGCAACTATCGAACAGGCACTTTCAAAGACTTTTGACCATGCTATGACACCTGCTCAAGCTCTTAAATGGGCGCAAGATCAGGCTGATTCTGCTATTGCAGAATACAATTCACTCTACTGATACAGAAAAATCATTTGAGGTGCTGTTTTAAAACAGCACCTCAAATTCCATTTTATCTACCTAAGGGAGGCGTTCAAGTTGCCTAGAAAATATGTTCCCTATGTGCTTTTGATACCAACATTCGTGATTATTGGACTTTTCATCTACTATCCTGCAGTGATGACCTTTCAAAAAGCTCTTTACAAGATCAGTCCTTTTGGAAATAGGAGCTTCTTCGTTGGACTGAGAAATTTTGAAAATCTTTTTAATTCACCAAGTTATTCACAAGAAGCCTTCACAACGTTGATCTTCGTTGTGGCATCGATCGCAATTGGTCTTACTATTTCTTTACTGTTTTCTTTGCTTTTAAACGAGAAAGTACCCGGTGTTGGGATATTCAGAACGATAGTCTTTTCGCCTTATGCGGTGTCTCCTGCCATTGCCGGTACACTGTGGTCTTTTCTTTTGAATCCAGTGGTAGGATATGTAAGCTATACTTTATTGAGAATTTTTGGTATTCATTCAGAGTGGTTAACGAGTTATCCTCTGGCCTTGATCGCTGTAATGGTCGCAACGATATGGCAAAACCTTGGTTTTAACATCATATTTTTCTTATCAGGTCTTCAAGGAATTCCCAACAGTTATTATGAAGCCGCAAAAATAGATGGGGCTGGTGCTGTGACGAGATTTTTCAAAATCACTCTACCTTTACTTTCTCCTATAACATTTTATCTTGCCATAATGGATGTAGTCTTCACGATGTTTACTTCCTTCGGAATTATAGATATAATGACACAAGGTGGTCCTGGAAATACGACGACAACTTTGATATACCGTTTGTACAGAGATGGATTCATTTATTTTAACAGTGGGATGGCTTCGGCAGAATCCATTGTTCTCATTCTTGTGATGGCAGTTATCACGTTCATTTACTTTAAATTCGTGCAAAGGACGGTGCATTACAGATGAAAAAAAAGACAAAACATGCCTGGAGGGTTGTGATCGTAGAGATAGGATTGATATTGATGTCGTTAATAGTTCTTTTGCCGATATTACTTGCTATAACGATGAGTTTGAAAAGTTCAGGAGAGGTTTTTTCATATCCTCCAACCATTTTTCCAAATGGAATTCATTTTCAAAACTATTTGGAAGTTTTTCAAAAAGTCAATATGGGAAGATTTTTGCTTAACAGTTTTATCATAGCAATAACCATAACGGTGGGGAAAACGCTGTTTGGTATACTTTCTGGGTACGCCTTTGCCAATTTCAAATTCAAAGGTTCGAGCATTCTCTTTGGTTTGCTTTTTATAAGCCTTTTTATGCCGGCAGAATTGCTGTTGATAGTGCCTTTGTTCAACTTGATGAGAACTCTTCATTGGGTCAACACTTACTGGGCTCTAACGATTCCTTTTCTCGCCAGTGCAACTTCGACATTTTTAATGCGTCAGCATTTTTTGACAATTCCAAAAGAGTTAGAAGACGCTGCAAAAATCGATGGAGCAGGTCCCATGAAATTCCTTTTTCAGATACTCGTACCAATTTCAAAATCCATGATCGGTGCCGTTGCAGCGATCAACTTCGTTTATGCCTGGAACTTGTACTTATGGCCGTTGGTCGTAACCAACAGTAACGACATGAAGACAGTTCAAATAGGTTTGAAGATGTTAATGAGCAATCAATCTAACAACAATTGGGGAATAATCATGTCCGGAACTTTAATAGCACTTGCACCAACCTTGTTGCTCTTCTTCTTCGTTCAGAAGCTGTTCGTTAAAGGATTGGCTTCCAGTGGCTTAAAAGAATAATAAAAGAAAAAGTATAAGCGAGATTGAAAAATTCAATAGTGTTTTCTATGAAAAATAAATTTCATTTGTATCATTTCTTTTCGAATAGCTTTTCAATCCTCATGTATTTGTTGATGTCCTCTGTCAATTCGATAGCCGCGCGATGGGGACTTTCTTTTATCACGATCGGACTTATCAACCTGGCAGGGGGGATTTCTTACATAAGTGCAAGTCTCTTTTTTGGAAGGTTAGGAGATCGCTTTGGTCACAAGAAAATTCTGATCATCGCAACTTTCTTTTTTTCTTTTTTCAACATCTTAGGATTTTTCTGGTCAAATACCGTTGAACTCTTCATTTTCAACATTGGTTTAAACGTTTTCTTTGGTATTTTTTACCCTCAAATAGAAGGATTACTTTCGAAAGAAGAAAAGCTTCTGGGAATAGATCCTGCCAACACCATAAACCGTTTCACCATTTCATGGAGTAGTGGCAATGTATTGGGCATGGCCATGGGGCCTTTTTTGATAGTGAGGTTTCCCTACATTATTTTTTGTTATGGTATCACTTTAAGCCTGGCAAGCTATTTCATTCTTAAACGTGATCTTTCAAAAAACGGAGAATCAATAGCGTTCTTTCCTTCTCAGAAACTGAAAAAACCGTCCAATAAGATAGATTTTCCAAGAATAAAACTTTACAGAAAAGTTTACAGAACAACTCTGGTCATGTCTGGACTCGTTTACGTTGCCGTTCTTTCGTTATTTCCAAAAGCCATAAGCATGAATGGTTTACCAATCGCTCTCAGCGGATTTATAGTTGTCGGGGCAAATATAGGTGTCTTTTTGACATTTATCCTTCTTGGAAGATTCAAAATTTGGGTAGGAAATCCCAAAATTGCCGGTCTTTTTATTCTTGCTTTCCCTTTGATGACTCTTTTTATTTTTTTCCCACCATCTATAGCAACATTTTTCGTGATATCACTTCTCGCTGGGGTGAGTTACGCTGTTCCATACACTTATGCCATATTTTACGGGCTGAACTCTCCTGACAAAGATCAGGGAAAGCAGGGCGGATTTCACGAAGCTATTATGGGTACGATGTGGGCTATAGGTCCTCTTTTAGGCGCACTGAGTATTCAGCTTTTCAACAGCATTATCGGTCTCGGCATTGCGGCAACTTTTCTTTCGGTAGTGATCCTTCTGATACAAATTCGATTTGTAAAAATCACCAGATCTGTCTGAATTTTAATTTCATAGGGGCAATAGATGATCTGTAAATTGTGGTAAAATTCATTGATGATGAAAAATTTCTCATCCAATCAACTGAACAAAAAGGAGGAACCATGAAAACACCACGCGTTGCTTTGATAGCACACGATAAGAAAAAAATCGATATGATCATGTTCGTTAAAGAAAATATAGAAGTGCTTTCAAAATGTGATCTCTACGCGACGTACACAACCGGTAGCATCATAGAAGACAAACTGAAATTGAATATAACTAAAATGCTTTCCGGTCCAATGGGAGGTGATCTTCAGATAGGTGCGATGATAGCCTCTTCTAAAATGGATTACGTCTTTTTTCTGAGGGATCCCCTTACCGCTCAGCCGCATGAGCCTGATGTCTCCGCTTTGCTAAGAGTGTGCGATGTTCACAACATCCCACTTGCAACCAATATGGCGAGTGCAGAAGCAATGATAAAAGAGATAGCTATGGAAATTGAAAATTGAAAAGAATACCTGAAATTTTAATCTCTTCTCTCGAAAATCTCTATCTCGTTGGTGGAGCCGTGAGGGACCTTGCATCAGGACTTGAACCCCAAGAGTACGATTTGATAACCACAACTCCACTCGAAAAGATCAACTTAAAAACCTTTGCAGAATCGAATAACGGTCAAACGGTTGGAATTCATTTGAAAGGTATGAAATACGACATCTCACATTATTCTTCTCTGACTGAAGATTTAGAACGGCGTGATTTTACGATCAATTCAATGGCTCTGCCAGTGAAAAAAAATGGAACGGTATCTCTTGAAGAGATGGTTGATCTGTGTGGTGGATTAAGCGATCTCAAGTTGAATCTTCTCAGATCATTCAAGCCTTACGATAACCTTTTCTCAGATCCCGTAAGAGTCGTAAGAGGCTTGAGATTCATCTCCGAATATGGCTTTGACGTTGAACACAACACAATGGATGCCATGAAGAACAGTCTTAAGATTGTAGACAAAGTGTCGCGTGAACGTATTTTTCCTCCATTGAATAAATTCGTGGAAGGGCGATATTTTCAAAAGGCTGCAAAAATCGCCGCGGAGATCGGATTCGACAAACGCCTTTTCGTTCCGCTGGAGAACATCGATGTCATTGAATCTCTAAATCCCCCTTGCAGGTGGCCTGCAATTTTCTTGAAAAAAATGGATGTTTTCAACAAGTTCATCGATGCGGTATTCCCACCCAGGCGTTTGATCAGATGGATAACACGCTTGATAGGTTTTTTTGAAGAGGTGCAACACGAAAGGTTTGGATGGACCGTAAGGATATCTGAAGATGAAATTAACTGCCTTCTTTCTCTTTTGAAAGCTTTTAAAATGGACAGTGACATGGTTGAGAGGTATGCACGATCAAATCTCGCCGTTACACCCAAAGACCTGGTATTCATTGGTGTAAGGGGACGTGAAATATCAATGATAATGACCGAAATATGGAAAAGAGTCCTCACTTTGAAAATCTCAAATGAAAGGAACGATTTGTTAAAATTAGCTCATAAACTATTCGAGGAGGATGAAAAGACATGGAAGAAAATTTGATGGAAAAATACGTTAAGGCTGTTCAATCAGCTGTCCGACAAGCACCGATTAAAAAAGGAGAAAGCGTAGATGTTTCGGATCTGTGGGTGATAACTTCCCTCCCAAAAGATCTCATAATAGAATGTCTTAAATCTTTTGATGTAAAGATCCCTTCGAATATTCATAGCATTACCAACAGGGGAAGAATCGTGGTAAAAAATCCAAATTATTCTCGCAATGCTAAGAAAGAAAACGAAAGTTCAGAGGACTTTGGTATTTAAAACAACTGTGTTCTATCGAAAGCCTATTGTTCACGTTTTTCCTTAACATCTGAGATCCTTTTTTTCCCACGTTTGAACAGAAAGATAGAAAGTCCCACCAGAGAAACCACGATAATGGCAACGATGATCATTTTGAAAAGGTTTTGAGATGGGGGCATTTTCCACAATGCGAATTCTGAATAAACCAACAACGAGACTAACAACCAAATAACGACTTGTGCAAGTAACACCGATACTATGTATATTGCATCTGCCTGAATTTCTACGTTGTCATTGTTATCTCTTTTCACTCAGATCCACCTCTTTTTTCAATTTCTTTGTGTAGAGATCCGCTATACGTGTGGGCTCTGGCAACCTGTAACCTTTGCATGTTTTTAGTGTGTACTCCACACAATCTTCTAAATCAACATAGTTGCCTGGGGAAACAAACAAGGGTTTCACGTTGTCTTTAGTTCTTAAAACTACTCCCACTTTTTTATCTTCAGCGTACAGATATTCGAAGCTTCCACGCACCAGTCCAGGCATTTTGTAAGATCCGTAAAGATGTGACTTTGCCACACCGATAGAGGGCTTTTTCAAGTTCAGCGCCATATGTGCGGCTAATCCAAGCCCTCTTGGATGTGCAATACCTTGACCATCGAAAAAAAGGAGATCAGGATCGTTATCCAAAAGTGAGTAAACCTTTTCTATTGATGGCCCTTCTCTGAAGCTCAAGAGACCAGGAATGTACGGAATATCCACTTCTTTTGTCACCCACTTCATTTCCACTATTTCAAGCTCTGGATATTTCAAAACCACTCCAACTGCAAGAGCTGTATGTTTGTTTGGAAATGAGAGATCGAATCCCGCAACGAGTCTGGGAACATCCCTCAGTTTTCTCAACCTTATCTTTGAAGAGAGCTCACGTTGAAGTGCTACCAGATCCGATACTTTTACGATATCCAACTTATCGCCCATCGCAAATGTTTGTAAGGTTGACCGGTGGCTGACGAGGCCACCCTCATCACGACTATGTCACGCTCTTCGTTTTTTCCATTATCAAATTCGAGGTTGACCTTCAATTTATAAGCTGAAAATTGTGGGAGGCCTTTCCGTGTTGAAAGCATGGTTTGAATAGTCGCAATGTTGTAGTTGTCAAGATTTGAATTTATTTTTTTGTAATCAGCATCTTTAACATACCCGTCTTTTTTCAGTATTTCGGCAGATTTGGAACTCACAAAGGCGTACTTTGAGAATAAAGAATTCAAATCATCTTTATTTAGCACAGATTTTTTCAAGATTTTGACATTCACAACTTTTCGGTCAAAATGCGTGTACCAAAAGACTTTTGAAATTTCTTTAGGCGTTAAATTTTTGTTGAATATCCCATATGTTCCCGCAGTTATGAGTGCATTGGTGTATATCGGATCTAAAGACTCTATGCTGCAATTTTGTCCAGACATGAGTGTGCTAACGACGACTTTGTTCATGTTGTCTCTCGAAGAGAATGTGTACCACATCACGGCTGCTGCTGCTATGAGAGCGATCAATATCTTCAGTTCGATAGAAAACTTCAATTTTTGTCCTCCTTTCCGATACTTAAAATCGATAGAAAAGCTTTTTTGGGAACCTCCACATTACCAAGCATTCTCATTTTTTTCTTCCCCTCTTTTTGTTTTTTTAGAAGTTTCATCTTTCTCGTTATATCTCCACCATAACATTTAGCGATCACGTCTTTCCTGTAAGCTTTAACGGTAGCACGTGCGATTATTCTACCATGCACAACGGCTTGAACAGGTATTTCGAATTGATGTCTCGGTATCTGCTCAGCGATTTTCTCAACCAACGATTTTGCGATCTTGTAGACTTTTTTTTCATGAACGATTATGCTGAGTGCTTCTACAGGTTCTCTGTTTATAAGGATCCCGACTTTTACGAGTTTTGATTGTCTGTAATCAGCGATTTCATAATCCATTGATGCGTATCCATGACTGATAGCCTTGATCTTATCGAAAAAATCGAAAATCATCTCAGCCATTGGCATTTTGAAATTCAAAGCCACTCTGTTTCTACCAGCATTGTTGGTAGATACGAAATCACCGCGCTTTTCGTTTTGAATAAACCCAACTATTGCTCCCATCGAATCTGTGGGCGTTATGATCGACAGATCAACGTAAGGCTCATGAATCTCGACGTATTCTCCCTCATTGGGCATTTTTGCGGGATCCGTGATCTGTTTAACTTCTCCATTCTCCATAACCAATTTGTAAACGACATTCGGTGCCGTAGCGATCACGTCTAAATTGAATTCACGTTCAAGACGTTCTACCACTATCTCCATATGCAAAAGGCCAAGAAAGCCACACCTAAAACCAAACCCTAAAGCCGATGAGTTATCAGGTTCGTATGTGAAAGCGGCATCGTTAAGCTTAAAACGCTCCAACCCTTTTCGAAGATTATCATAATCCTTTGGATCGGATGGATAAAGTCCCGAATATACCACTGGTTTTGCCTCTTTGTAACCGGGAAGAGGCTCGTCAGCGGGATCATTTGCCAGCGTTATCGTATCGCCTACACGTGCTTGATTTGCCTCTCTCATGGAAGCGGCAATGTATCCAACCTCTCCAGCAGAAAGACTGTCCACCGGAACCATTTCGGGGACAAATATTCCAACTTCTATTACCTCATGTTTTGCACCAGTTGACATCATCTGAATGAGATCTCCGGTGGAGACTCGGCCTTCGAAGATCCTCACATGTGCTACCACACCTTTGTAAAGATCGTAATTCGCGTCGAATATGAGAGCGCGCAATTTCCCGCTTATATCACCCGATATCGCCGGTATTCTATGAACTATCTCTTCCATGAGCTCTGGCACTCCTTGACCGGTTTTTGCGCTGATCAAAAGAGTCTCTTCAGGTTTTATTCCAAGAGTATCGTACAGTTCTTTCTGAGTTTCCTCAACATTTGCGTTTGGCATATCTATTTTGTTTATAACCGGTATGATCTCCAGATTATTTTCTATGGCAAGATACGCATTTGCCACAGTCTGTGCTTCAACTCCTTGAGATGCATCGACGAGCAAAATCGTCCCTTCACAAGCCGCAAGACTTCTCGAAACTTCATAGGAGAAATCCACATGTCCTGGGGTATCTATGATGTTGATCTCGTACGATTTTCCATCTTTTGAATCGTACATAACTTTAACGGGTTGCGCCTTTATTGTTATACCACGTTCCTGTTCTATATCCATGGTATCGAGATATTGGGAATGCATTTTTCTCATTTCGACGGTATGTGTAAGTTCAAGTATCCTATCGGCTAAAGTGGATTTCCCGTGATCTATGTGCGCGATGATCGATATGTTTCTTATAAGGGATCTGTCATACATCTTCAAGCCTCCGCATTCGTTTCGGAAAATTCAGAAATCTCCACTGGTATGACAGTAGAAGAACCATTTACCATTGTTATACCGTAGAGTGTGTCTGCTTTTTCCATGACGATCTTGTTATGACTCATGATCAAAAAGTTCGAACTTTTTGAATACTCACCCAGCAAATTCACAAATCTTTGGGTGCTGAAATCATCAAGAGCTGCATCCACTTCATCGAGTATGTAGAAAGCACTTGGAGTTATCATGAGAAGTGAGAATATCAATGCAAGCCCAACAAGTGATCTTTCGCCTCCAGAGAGTGCGTACAGCCTTTGAACGCGTTTACCCGGAAGTTTTATGTTTATCTCCACAGGAGAATTAAGGACATCGCCATCTCCCATAAAAGAAAGATATCCACTTCCTTCCATGAAAAGAATTGAAATCATTTTTTTGAAATTCTCGTTTATTTTATCAAGAGTTTGGATCAAAAGTAGTCTGGCCTCTTCATCTGTGCGTTTGATCACGTCTTCAAGGGAAGAGTAGGATTTTTCAAGATCGCTTCTTTGTGTCATGAGGTCGTTGTACCTCTTTTCAACAGTTTCGTACTCTTCTATCGATGAAAGATCAACAGAACCAAGGAACTTCATTTTTCGTTTGTAATCTTCTATTTCTGAAGCGAGTGTTTGAAGTTCTTCCTCATTCACGATCTGTGCTTCATCCTTGGAACCGCCAGCCTCGATCAATTCTCGTAGTGAATCTTCAACGGAAGAATCAAGAGAAACTTTTTCCAGATCAAGTGTATGCAATTCTTCTCTGAATCTTTCCAACTTCTTGCGCCTGCTGTTGACTTCTTTTTCGAGTTCTTCGAGCTTCTTGAGAGTCTCATTTCTGCTACCCTTTGAGTTTTTGGATCGCCTGAACAACTCTTCCATATCATTACGTACAGAAATCAAATCATTTTCCGCGGCTTCAAAACGAACCTTAGCCTGTTTTATGTCTTTTGTTATCTCTTCCAACTTCACGTTTGTTTTTACGATCTCAGTGTCTATTTCATCGACGCGATTCGACAACCTTGAAAATTCTTTTCTGTACCCGGATAAGCGCTCAGAAATCGAGTTGATCTTCATCTTCAGATCTATCATTTCTTCCTGTAATTTTTCTATTTCCTGACGCCTTCGTAGACTTTCAGTTGAATCACCCTCGAGTTTATTTTCCAATTCTGAACTTTCAAGATCGATCTCTTCGATTCTTTTTTCAGAACTATCAACTATCATTTTGCCCTTTTCGATCCTTCTCGTGTAATCTTTTTTGAACTTTTCAAGTTCTCTCACTTCTTTTTGAAGAGATGCGAGTTGTGCGAGCAATCTTTCTCGATCGTTACGAGAATTGTTGAGTGCCAGATTTTCTTTAAGAAGAGCACGCTCCATGTCGTTTTTTTCTTTGAATGCGATCTCTCTACTCACTTCCATATTCGCCAATTCAGCATCTATCGCTTTCAATTCCGTGGATATTTTTATGATCTTCGATTCTGTATCGTCGAGAAGACGCTTGTGAGAAACGAGATCGGTGCGTTCGGCACTTCCACCAGTTATCGTTCCAGAGGATGCGACTAATTGTCCATCGAGACTCACAATTCTCGAACGGAAATCCCTTCTTTTTTTCAACGATATGGCATGCTCAAGAGTTTCAACTATCAGATCTCCTCTGAAGAGAAAATTCACGAGTCTTTCGTATCTCCTGGAAGCTTTGACAAGCTTGAACGCATATCCTATCATACCAGGTGCAGACATGATTGAAGCTTCCATAGAAGGTTCCCTTAGATCCACGATATCCAACGGTATGAACGTTGCTCGACCGGCATTCGCTCGCTTCAATATTTCCACGCATTGCCTCGCCACATTTGAGTTTTCTACAACTACATTCTGCGCGCGCCTACCAAGAAGAACTGATACGGCCATCTCTACATCCTTTGGAATGTCTATCAGGTTGGCAACGACATCTACCAACCCCTCGATGTGAGTGGCCATAACGGTTCTCACGGCCCGAGAGTATCCCACGTACTCTTCAATGTTACGCTTCAATATCTCCCGTGTAGAGCTCAATTTCATTCTCTCAGAATTGAGAGAATCCCGATTTTTCCTGAGTGTCTCGATGGTTCTCTCGATCTCTTTGCGTTTATCATCAAGTTCGTTCAACTTTTCGTTGTGTTTTTCAACTGTATCGACGGCTTGTGACTCTTCGGAAGTCACATTGTCAAGATCTTTCTGAAGATCTTCTCCTTTCGTTCTTTTTTCGATTATCTGGGATTCAACGACTTCAAGCCGTTGAGTGAGATCCTTAACGCTCTCCATAGCTTTGTCTCTTGCCACTTCCAAAGAGTTACGCTCTTTCGTTAATTTGGATATTCTTAATTCGATTTCGGTACGTTTCCTTTCACTTCGACTGATTTCTTCAGTTTTATCGGAGTAGGTATTTTCGAGTTTTTTGAGTTGAGATAAGAACTTTTCCTTTTCCTCTTCGAGACTGCTTATCAGCCTCTTCAACTCTTCGAGTCTTTCGAAATTCCTGTCCAATTCCGAACTCATTGAATCTTTTTTCGTTACGAATTCCACGTAATTGGATCTGTTTTTCGAAAGCACAGAAGAGTACATTTCTTTTAAGTTGGATAAAGTTTTCTCACGTTCACGATACTCTTCAAGCTCACTCTCAAATCTCTTTATTTCTTCTTCCTCATCAGAAGACAATTCTTTCAATTCAGAGGTTTGAATCTCAAGATCGAAAAGTTCTTTTTGTAGCGTTTCCACGGTTTTCGATATTTCATTCATTTTCCCTTCAACTTCTTTTAATTTAGCGGAATTCATGAAGAAAAAGTGGCCGAAATATCTTCTTTTTCTTATTTTAAGAGCTTCCTCATATTCCATGTACCTCTTAGCACGTTTGGACTTGAGATTGAGGGATCTCATGGTTCGCTCTATTTCTAAGATCACGTCGCTTAATCTGTTCAAATTTTCTTGCACTTCGGCAATTTTCGAAAGTGTTTCCATCTTTCGAGCCTTGTAAATCGCAACGCCCGCTGCCTCTTCGACAAGATTTTTTATCTGTTCAGGCGAAGAGTTGACCAAATGTGAGATCTCGCCCTGACCGACTATGGAGTAGAGATCACGTCCTGTGCCAGTTCCCATAAAAATTTTAGAAATATCTTTCAATCTTGAAGGAGAACCGTTCAAAAAATACGTATTTTTTCCATCTGCAGTGTACACTCTCTCGACGATTATTTCACGAGAACCATCGGAAAAGAAGGCCTTGACGGATGCCCTATCAGCTCGCTTGAAGTTCGGAGAACCGGCGTAAAGCACGTCGGAGCTTGTGGACATTCTCAAACGAGCATTTGCTCTTTCGCCAAAAAGCCATCTTACAGCATCCACTACGTTGGACTTCCCGGATCCATTTGGTCCAACTATGCAAGTTATACCTTTTGGAATTTCAAAACTTGCCTTCGTGGCAAATGACTTGAATCCGCTGAATTCCAGTCTTACAAGTCGCATCGAGCCATCTCCTTAAGCGAATGAACATATTCCAAAAGCCACTTGTTAAAAGTGATCTTACAATCTTTCCCATCAACTGCAATTTCTTTAGATGGTAAAAATTCCAGATCGAGATCCCGATTTCTTCCAACGATTTGAGATCTCAAATTTGGAGGTCCGAAAACTCTTTTAGCCTCTGTCAAGATCAAATATTTCCTGTAAAGCGCAGATCTCGCTATTTCGCCAAAAGCCGGATGAAAAGGGCCACCAACGACGTTTTTCAAAGTCTCCTCATCTTGATACATTCCAATTCTTTCTATAACTATTCTACCATTCAAGAAGATGGCTATCATATCCGAAACCCAATCTGAAGCCTCTTCTATGGATTGTGGAACGTAGTGACCAGCGAGGTATTCCCGTTCTAACTCCGTTTTTTTCAGAACAAGGGTTGGATGAATGCGCACACCATTTGGTCTTAAATTCGCAACTTCAAAAGATGAAAAAAGAGATTTGGATTTGGTATCTTCAGGAAGTCCTGTCATAAGATGAACGGAGACCCCAATACCTGCATCTTTTAAAATCTTCACAGCCTTTCGGACATCTTCGACTGTATGGTCACGTTTTGAAGCATCTAAAACATCTTGACACATCGATTGCGCTCCGATCTCGACATTTACCACACCGTTGGCTTTCAAAAAATCCACATTTCTTACCTCATCTGGACGTGTGGATAATCTTATACCTCTCATGCCCAATTCTTCAACACATCTGTACGATTCTATCAATATTTCCTCCCAATTTTCAATGGCGGTAAAAGTACCACCGTAAAGTGCAAGCTCGGAATTCTCATTTCCGTGATAAAATTCGTAAGCTTTGTAAATCTCATCTTTTACGGATTTCGGAGAGGATTTCATAGTCGCCATCCATTCGTTACAAAATGTACACTTTCGACGACATCCTGCATTTGGAAAGAAAATTGGAACGATTTTCAAATTCTCTTAAGCCTCCTGAAAGCCAATTTCGCTGCCATTTGTTCAGCGGATTTCTTGGATCGCCCACTTCCACGTCCGTAAGAAACTCCATTGATTTTCACTTCAAATGTGTAGGTTTTTTTATGTGCAGGACCTTTTTCATCTATCAATATGTACTCCGGCAAGACACCAAAACGCTCTTGAGTGTACTCTTGAAGATCCGTTTTGTAATCGAAAAAAAGTCTCCTTTCAGCAACAGCCTTTATCTTTTCGGTAAGAAGCTTTGAAATGAGAGCGTAAGTAACATCAAATCCGTAATTCAAAAAGACGGCGGCAATTGTGGACTCAAATACATCTGCAAAAATGGATTCCATATCCTTTTCGGAGGCCAATTCCAAACTCTTACCGGTAAGGATCAGATTGGAAAGGCCGATTTCCTTGCTCATATCGGATAACACAGGTTCACTTCCAACAACGGCCTTTATCTTGGCCATTTCTCCCTCAGGCATGCGATCGAAAAGCTCAAAGGTTCGATGAGCTATGGCGAAACCAACGATGGAGTCGCCAAGAAACTCCAAACGCTCGTATGAAGTTGTCCCTTTCTCATTGGCGTACGAACTGTGAGTCAGTGCCCATTCGAAGTAGTTGGGGAAAGAAGGCTCTCCTTTCAATTCAAGTAACTCAAGCACACGAGAGATCAATTCACGTTTCATCCTTTACGTTCCTTTTTGAAAAACATCGTCGCGCGTTCAACTTCATTCGTTATGATCGCGTACGCACCGTGCTTTTCAACGAATACCATGTCCATTTTGGTGTTGGCATCCCAAAACACGATCTTTATTTTCTGATCTCTAGCGAATTCGAGAAAATCATCAAAGCCTTTGAAACTTGCAGCAACAACGGGTATGTTGTAAGAAAAAGCCTTGATTTTCAAACTGAGTTCCATGCACGCTTTTAAATTTTTCGCATGTTCTTCATCAAAAAGCATTCCCAATTTCACATTTTCATCTATCTCTCTCACGTGTACAAGGGTTGAATGATTGAAGGATGAGAGCAAAACTCTCTCGGGATTGTTTCGATTGACAAGATCCAAAACTTTTTCCACAAGAGTTGGGTAAGCCACAACGTTGGTTTTAAGTTCGATGTTGATGATCACATTTGAAGGTAGCACATGAAAGACTTCATCAAGAGTGGGCATTCTTTGTCCTATTGAATCGTACTTTTCGATCTCATCGAAAGTCGCTTCTTTGATATTTACATGCTTGCCATACGTACGGTACAGACTTTCGTCGTGGCATACAACTACCTTCCCGTCTTTCGTGAGATGCACATCCAATTCCACACCATCTGCTCCATAATCGATGGCTTTTTTGAATGCCAAAATCGTGTTTTCCGGGTACATTCCAGAATATCCTCTATGAGCTAATATGATCATACTAACACCTCCATAAGGTTTCCCTTGTACGCATGGCGAATAAAGGACGCATACGTCAACGGACAGCTTTCATTGAACAATTTTGCAACCGCTATCGCGTATTCTCTGATCTCGTACTGTGCGTGTTTGTCAGCACGAAGGTTTAAAAAATTCATGAGACTTCGCGCGTTAACAGTCCAGTACCATTCCGTGTACAGGCTCATGGGAAGTACCATACGCGCCACTTCTCGATTCACACCCGATTTCAAAAGAGATTTGTAAGTTTCAAAGGCATCGTGCATGGCACTTCTCATGATCTCTACCGAATCTTTTGCCCTCTCTTCGTTTGGAAGATAAAATTCTTCTTCAAATTCCGTAAATCGTCCCGAACGTTCACTGAAAGATCCCATTCTGTGCCTGAACCATTGCCTTGCAACGAATATCGGAGCTTTCACGTAAAAAGTAAAAACGATGTGTTCAAATGGAGATTCATGCCCGTTTATCATTAAGGTTCTTATGAGTTTCTTATTCCCCTCGGGATTTGACTCGGACATGTACGATATCCTTGCACTCCTTACAGCGGCTTCATCCCCTCCAAAGATGTCGATCAATTCAACGAAGCCTTTGTCCAAAACGTCAATCTTTTTCTTCACTTTCTTCCCTCCATTGATTCAGCTTGTTGTGCAAAGTACTCAAGCCAATACCGAGAGCCTTGGCACTTTGTGTTTTGTTTCCATCGAAATGCTCAAGAGTTGCCTCTATCAAAAGCCTTTCCGCATCTTCCAATTTCATTCCAATTGGTATTCGAATATGACTCGTTTTAGATCCCACGATTTTTGGAGGAAGATCATCCACATCCACTTTGTCACTTTTAGAGAAAACTATCGCGGATCTAACTATGTTTTGGAGTTCGCGTACATTGCCGGGAAAAGAATACTCTTTTAAAGTTTCCACGGCCTTTTCGGTAAAAGACTTGAATTTCATTCCCATTTGATTTGAAAAGATTCGTGCAAAATGATCGACGAGCATGGGAATATCTTCAGCCCTTTCTCTGAGAGGTGGCACTTCTATCTTGACCACGTTGATTCTGTAATAAAGATCTTCTCTGAAATTTCCATTTTTTACTTCTTCTTCTAAATCTTTGTTGGTAGCGGATATCACGCGAACATCCACTTGATTTGATTTGAGACTTCCGAGTCTCTCTATCTCAGAAGTCTCAAGCACTCTCAACAGTTTGACCTGCACGGACATGGGAAGATCGCCGATTTCATCCAAAAAGAGTACACCATTGTCTGCAAGTTCGAATTTCCCGGGCTTTGACTTCATGGCACCGGTAAAAGCACCCTTTTCGTATCCAAAGAGTTCGGATTCAAAAAGATCTGATGGTATCGCTCCACAGTTCACCGCCACAAAAGGGCCTTTTGAACGTTCGCTTAGCTCCCAAATGGAGCGTGCCACCAATTCTTTACCCGTTCCTGATTTCCCTTGCACAAGAACGGTGATGTTTCTTGAAGCTATGGTTTTAATGGTGTCTCTTAGCTTCCTCATTGCAGAACTTTCACCAACCAATTTCGTTGGCAATTTCAGAGAAAGATTTTCGATCTTAAGGGCACGACTTTCCAAGGCACGACCGACTTCAGTTGTGAGGCTTGCGAGTTCAAAAGGCTTCGGTATGAAGTTGAAAGCTCCCATCTGCACAGCTTTAACCGCAACGTTTATATCTCCATGTGCGCTGATAACTATGACCATCGATCTTTCGAGCAAAGTTTCCATGATGTCCATTCCGTTACCGTCTGGAAGCATGATGTCCAAAATGACAAGCTCATAACAATTCTCACGTACGCTTTTCAGAGCATCGGAAATGGTTTTTACACCTTTCACTTCGTATCCTTCTATTTTCAAAGCCTTACATATCAACCGGTTTAAGCTTTCATCATCTTCGATAACGAGTATCTTAGCCATTTTCATCATCGGATATCGGAATTCGCATTTCTACGATGGTTCCCTCACCTTCCTTACTTTTCACATCGACTTTGCCACCATGTGAATTTATAACTCTCTTGACTATGCTCATTCCCAAGCCGGTTCCTCCACTTTTAAGAGTGAAAAATGGTTCAAAAACGTAATCGACGGAATCTGGAGGTATTCCAATACCGTTATCCTTAAAAGTTAGAAGAACGATATTCGAATTTCTCTCAACTCTCACTTCGATCTTTCCATTTTCTTTACAGGCATCCATACCATTCACAAGCACATTTAAAAATGCGGAATTCAACGTGTTTGCATCTCCAAATATAGGGATGTTCTTTTCTTCGATGTTCAGATCAATTGCTATTTTACGATCCCGAGCGCGTATTCTGGCTAATTTTACGGATTCTTTCACAACATCCACAATGTTAACAGGCTTGAGTTCAAAATGAGGATTTGAGAATTCAAGAAAACCTTTCGATCTTTCTTCGAGACGTCTAACCTCTTTGTCCAGTATCTCAAGCGTTTCAGATACGTCTGGATTTACATCACCAAGCTGACGTTTCAAAAGCTGCACTGAAAGCTTTAGAGAAGCTACCGGCGTCTTTATTTCATGGGCAACTGAAGCGGTCATTTTACCCAAAAGGGCGAGACTTTCAGATCGCGTTAGGGCATTCTCGAGATTAAAAACCTCTGTAACATCATTTAAGACGTAGAGTGTGACGAACTTATCGGATAATTCCATCTGAACTTCTCGAACCAAAAGTCGTTTTCCGATCTTTTTTGCCAGAATAACCCTTTTCGTTTCGTCAAAAATTATGCCGTAAAATCTCAAGAAATCGTTGAATTTCTCGTTTTTCCATCTGGATCTGCGAGTCGAAAATATCTTTTCTGCTCCCTCGTTCATCGTGAGAATCTCACCTGTGTCCATTACCGTAATGAGCCCTTCTTCTAAAGACTCAACTATATTTTTATATTCGTTGTACGTCTCAAGAAGTCCGTCGCGCTCCCTGTTCAGCGTTTCGGCAAGCCTGTCTACTTCTTTAAGAATGTCACCCAATTCACCTTTCAGTCCAAACATTCGTGCCGGTTTCAATGTGAGAGTTGTGCGCTTTACACGATTCATAAGGGAGATCAACGGTCCATCAAGAAACCGAAAAACGAACATAGATGCGACGAAATAGAAAGCCAAATCGAGTGCACCAATGATCACCCAATAAAGAATGCAAGGTGGGAAAAAGATGATGTATATGAAAAACTCCACCGCTCCAACGAGTGAAATTGAAAGAATGATCGTCTTTATTCCCAAAGATGTATGACTTTCGGATTTAGAAAATGGCCATACTCTCAATTTCTCACATCACCATTCCACCATCCACGTTGATGACCTGTCCCGTTACGTAAGAAGCCGCATCTGAGATCAGAAATCTCACAACCTCAGCCACTTCTTGTGCTTTCCCGTATCTTCCAACTGGAATCATCTGCAAATATTTAGATTTGTGGCTTTCATCCAACCCTGAAGTCATATCGGTTTCGATGAATCCTGGAGCCACAGCGTTAACCCGAATGTTTTTCCTCGCGTATTCTTTGGCAACACTTTTTGTGAAGGCTATAATTCCACCTTTCGAAGCGGCGTAATTCGACTGTCCTGCAGAACCAACAATTCCCACTATGGATGCTATATTGACGATCACGCCCTTGCTTTTAATCATATCGCGTATCACCGCACGTGTCATTTGAAAAGTTCCTGTGAGGTTGACATCTATGACTTTCGACCACTCATCATCTTTCATTCGAAGAAGAAGATCATCCGCCACTACACCGGCATTGTTCACCAAAACCTTGATCTCACCGAGTTCTCTTGCCGTTTTCACAGTTAAATCAACATCGGATTGATGCCTCACGTCTGCTTTGATCACGTGTGCCTTCGTTTTGATCAAATCTCTGGGTGAATGAACGTAAGTCGCAATTACAGTGTAACCATCTTGCAGCAAATTTTGAACGATGGCAAATCCTATTCCTCTACTTCCACCTGTTACGATCGCGACATTTGCCATACCTAAACCTCCAATCTGATCTCTGATTTTGCACGAACTTTCAAAAGATCAGCTGCCCTGACACCCCTTGAGAAGACTTCGATGTATTCTCCGATCCCTTCACGTATCATGAGTTCTCCTACTTGACCATCTCGCTCATCAAAAGCTATGAATGCCTTCTTCCCATTCAGTTTAACTCGATCCCCCATTTCCAAGCCAATGCGGGTTAAAAACTCATGGGGAATATTTGTCTCTATACATCCCAAACCATTCACGAAAGAAACATCTCCCTTGATAGTATTTCCATCCACCCGAGCTCGCTTGTGTTTTAAATTGTAGTACGTCATGTACAGATCTCCAACCTCTTTAAAATCCATTCCAGCTGCGAGTTTCGCGGTTGTTGGAACCAAAACATCAAGCGTGGAATGCATAAAAGATGGAGAAAAGCCAGATGGCATATCTATTCGCCTTATCTGGCGAATTCCAAATCTTTCTATTGCCGAGGTGAACACGCCATTGTCAAAACCAACAAAGATTTTGCCATCTTTTGTGATCATCGCAATCGGTACGTACGAGCTTTCGTTAAAACTGCTGACGCAGGCAAGAAAAATGGTATTTTTTTCCATGTAAAAGGCGAAGCGCTCGAGCACACTTGAAGCTGTGTAAAGATCACCAAGATCGATCGTCTCAAAGATTTTCATCACTTTTTGATCAGGTGCAAGAGACATGAGCTTGGCTCTCACGATCTCCATAAAAAGTTCGTCACGTCCATGATCGCTAAGGATAACTATCATGGGATTACGCCTTCTTTTTGGCCACATTCGCGGCAACCAATACGGGATCCCAAACGGGGGCAAAAGGCGGTGCGTATGAGAGATCTAAGCTTGACAAAGTTTCAAGATCCATTCCTGCCGTTATGGCAGATGAGAGCACATCTATGCGTTTGGAAATGTCAGAACCGGCCATTTGAGATCCAAGAATTCTTCCGGTTCCTTTCTCATAAACGAGCATCACGTGGACGGGAGCGCTACCTGGATAGTAATGCGCTTTGGAAATCGAACGCACGAGCGTCATCCCTGCTTTGAAGCGGGTTGAAGCTTCTTTGTAAGTCAAACCAGTCCGGGCGTATTCAATGTTGAAGATTTTGGTAACGGTCGTTCCAATAACACCCATGAACTCTTCAGATCTGCCTGCTGCATTTTTTCCCGCCACTCTTCCCATTTTATTCGCAGTCGTTCCGAGCGGTATGTAAGTTTCTTCGCCCGTTAGCCTGTTATGAGTTGCGGCACAGTCACCACACGCATAAATGCCTTCAAAGTTCGTTTCCATCTTCGAATTAACCGATATGGCATTTCGAACCCCGAGTTGAACGCCACAGGATTTGGCAAGCTCCACTTCAGGTGTTACACCTACCGCTACGAGCAACATATCCGTTTCTATCACACCGTTTGTCGTACTCAGTCTCACAGATTTTTCTCCGCTCTCGACTAATTTGAGTTGTGTGGAGGTCATGAGCTTAACGTGATTCCTGATCAATTCTTCCTCTACGAGTTCGCTCATCTGCGAATCGGCATTTGGCATCACATGATCCATCATCTCAACGATCACCACGTTGATCCCGTTGGCCGCAAGAGCTTCGGCCATTTCCAATCCTACGTATCCTCCACCCAAAATAACCGCATTCTTTGAATTGCTGTTTTTGATGAACTTTTTGAGTCTTATGGCGTCTCCAAGTGTCCTGACGTTGAAGATCCTATCATCGATTTCCAAACCGTCTATTTGTGGAATCGTGGAACGAGCGCCTGAGGAAATGATCAACTTATCAAAATACACGTTGCTATCCTCAAGGGATTCCATATTTTTCACACTTAAACTCTTATTTACCGGATCTATTGATGTGATCTCATGAAGAGTCCTTACATCTACTCCTTTACTCTTCTTGAAAGCTTCCGGTGTGAACATGATGAGATCTTTATAATTTTCAGTGATCCCCTCAATGTAATATGGAATACCACATCCACCGTAAGATATGAATTTATCCTTTTCGAACAGAACAACTTTGAATTCACTATTTTCTCTTACCACAGCTGCAGCAGCGCTCGTTCCTGCAGCCACTCCTCCTATTACAGCGACATCGATTTTCTCTTCTTTCACATTCTTCACCTCGTTGAATTATATCATCTGTGCTCGAACCATAAAAATGCCACCTAACCCTTAATGGATTGCAGGTGGCAGAGATTACTTCAAAAATTCACTTTACATTTTGAAGGAATTCACAATACCGTTCATCTCTTCTGACAAATTACTCAGTTCTTCTGAAAGCTTCGCGAGATTCTGCGATGCTTCTGCATTTTGCTTAATCCCACTTGAAACTGATTCGATCTTGTCAGCTATGCCTGTAACCAACTTCGTGGCTGTATCCATTGCACTTGCTATTTCTTCAGCACTCGCACCAGTTTCTTCAGATGATGCAGCTACCGATTCGATCTTGACCATTATGCCTTTTATTTGCTCAAGTATATTGGAAATCTCTTTGGAAACGTCTTCGATCTCTTCTGATGCTTTCTCGATCGTTTCATTGCTTTTTTCTGTCCCTTTGGAAACTCTCTCGGACTTATCCACTATTTTCTCTAAAATATTCGATATCTTCTGTGTTGATGATTTGGAATTTTCGGCAAGATTTCTTATCTCATCTGCAACAACTGCAAAGCCCTTACCGGCTTCTCCTGCTCTTGCAGCTTCTATTGCCGCATTGAGTGCGAGAAGATTGGTCTGCTCGGCTATTTTGTTTATTTCCTCGACTATATCTCCTATATTCTGTGTAGAATCCGCAAGCGATTTTATCTGGACTGAATTCGTTTTACTTTCATCCTTCACATCTTCAAATATTTCCTTCATGCTTTCAAGTAATTCATTGCCCTTTTCTGCACCAGATGAGATGGCCTGTGCCTGATCCGATATCTCTTGTATGGAGTTGGCAACGTTCTGAGTGGCGCTCGCCACTTCTTCAGTTGACGCGGATGTTTCCTGCACAGAAGCGGAAATATTCTGAACTTCAGAATTCACCTCATCGATCAAACCTGTCGATTCTTCAGCAGCTGCTGACAACTCCTGAGCTGTGGAGGAAAGGTGTTGAGAATCACCAGATACATCCTTGGAATGTTTTGCAATGTTTAAAAGGGCGTTTCGGAGCGATTTGACACTCTTGTTGAACGCTATGGCTATTTGGGCTATCTCATCTTTACCCTCAATCGAAATTTCCACGCCAAGATCGCCTTCAGCTACCGCGTTAATATGGGGCACAAGTGCCTTTATAGGCTTCGCAAACCAGTAAATAGATGCAAAAATTCCAAAGATGATTGCAAGGACTGAGACAATAATTCCCACGATGATCAAGATAAGTGAGGCACTATTCGCGGCAGCCATGATATCATTTATCGCAACTGAAATGATCATTTTTTTGCCAGATGGTAGAGTCCTAAACATTCCATATTTTCTCTGTCCATTGTACGTGTAGTAGACATCACCACTATCTTTGCCTTTCATCGTTTGACTCATCTTTTGCCACCAGCTGGCTTGGCTTATGTTCGCCCCAATTTCCTCTTTAACACTTGACAGAGACACAACACCACTGTCTTTCACGACAAAAAGCCGACCGCTTTTTCCATATTTGAAGCTTGAAATTTTGTTCATAAGATCAATTGGATCGAGGTAAAATCCAACCACACCAGTCACTTTTCCCGAAAAGTCGATTATTTTTTCTGAAAAAATCACCGTGTCTGAATGGGATTGAGCATCAACCTCGTTTTTGATAACTAACGATTTCGAATTCAGTGCTTCTTGATACCATTCATCAGATGAGTTTACTTTGAAGTTTGATGGTGAGGTGTACGTTTTACCATTTTTGAGAATCGCAAAGATACCTTCGATATTCGGATACACCTTCCTCAGGCTGTCAAAAGTCTTAATTGCCCATGTTGTCTCATCGTTCTTGTTTTCGTACATGCCTTTCACATTCGCATCATTTACAAGATATGCTTCTAACAAGCGGTACTTGTCAAAATATTCTGTAAAGTAATCGTATTGACCATCGATAGTGGCATTCAATCCTTTTTCCGTTTCTTTCGTGATAATACCTCTCGTGTTTAAAGTGGAATAAGTTACGAAAAAAACTATTGGCGCGATGCTGGCTATTACGAGGAACACCAAAAATTTAGCGGTTAATTTCAAATTATTCAAGATGAATCCCCCTTTTCTTTATGTGAATTCATATTTTGACTACAAATTACATTTTACCATTTTTTATGAAAAATCGCACAACGATATTCGTAGTTCAAAACGCATTTTTCAATCATAGCTTTTACGCAAAGATCCTTTACACAAGTTCATCTATTTCAAAACAAGAAGCAAAAATCAAAGTTGTATGGATACTGTTTACTTTAAGCTCCTAAATTGTTGGATCTCCTATAAGGTATATTAAAAAATATACTACGATATATCCTGTGGCGTGTCCACGTCGAAAATGCACTCTTTTCCGCCGTCAAACGATGCGACTTCATTTGGATGTTTGGCGATGATCATTCTCAATCCCACATCGCCGCTCAGCGACGTAACCTCTTCGAAATACCTTGATGGCAAATACACTGGAAATCCTTTTACATCATCATGAAATGGAAATGTTATCTTCGTTCTATCCATGGAGATCACTTTTTTCACCAGATCTGTGCTTATTTTCGGCATATCTCCAAGGAGAAAAAGTACTCCCTCGTGATTTCTCACCATTGAAAGGGCCAACTTCACAGATGTGGACAATCCCATGTCAGCATTTTCGTTCACTACCACCTTGAAATTATCCAGATCGATCGAAGAGAGGTTCAATTTTTTTGAAACCACGAGTATTCTATCAACCTGAATTTTCTTCAAAATGTCTATTGGCCATTGTAACAGTAATTTGCCGTGATAATTTTGTGTGAGTTTTTGTACTCCAAATCTCGTTGATTTACCGGCCGCAAGAATCGCTGCGAGGATCAACTTTCACCCGCAGCCTTTTTTACCGCATCCACGATTTTGAAATACCCAGTGCACCTGCACAAGTTTCCTTCCATTCCCTTTTTTATTTCCTCTTCGCTCGGATGGGGATTATCATCGAGGAGCGCTTTGGCAGACATCACCATTCCGGGGGTGCAAAATCCACATTGTATTGCGCCAACTTCCATGAAAGCTTTTTGAATTGGATCTAAATTTCCTTTGGATGAAAGTCCTTCGGTAGTCCAGACTTCCGTTCCGTCCAATTCTGGCGCGAGCATCAAACATGAAACGACGTTCTTGCCGTTGACTATTATGGTGCAAGCCCCGCACTCTCCTTCTCCACATCCTTCTTTAACGCTTTTCATGCCAAGTTCTCTCAAAAAATCGAGGGCCCTTTCATCGTCTTCTGCTTCTGCCTCCACATTTTCGCCGTTGAGTTTAAATCGCACCAGCATCTTTCAAAGCCTCCTTTGCCTCTTCACGATTGGGCTTAACCGTGTGTACCTTATTGACAAAACTTTTCACCGAATTTATGTCCTTCAAACCATTACCCGTCACAAAAATGATCACGCTTTTAGCCTTCAATTCATTCTTTATTTTTTTAAGTCCAGCATAGCTTGTCGCTCCAGCTGGTTCTGCAAAAACACCGGTTTTTCTTGCAAGCTCCACGATGGCATTCCCGATTTCATCGTCGGAAACGGAGATGAATTTTCCGCCGGATTTTTTTATGTATTTGCAGGCTTTCAAAACATCTCTCGGTTTCCCAACAGCTATACTGTCAGCTATCGAATGAGCTTTTATATCAACTGGATTGTCGAATTTTCCGGAATTAAATGTTCTCATCACGGCATTTGCTCCTTCAGCTTGGACTCCTATTATCATCGGAATTTTATCGATCAGTTTCGCTTTTTTGAGATCGCTGAATCCTTTGTATATCGAGCTCACAACCGTTCCATCCCCAACGGAAACCATGGCAACGTCCGGTATCTTCCAATTCAATTGATAGGCTGCTTCTATCGCTCCTGTTTTTTTACCCTCGAGAAGATACGGATTCACGGCAGAATTGCGACAGTACCATCCGAATTCCTCTCCAACTTCCATTGAAAGATCGAAGGCCTCATCGTAACTTCCATCCACGGCAATCACCGTGGCACCGTAGACCAACAGTTGCGTTATTTTTGCTTCTGGAGCCGAGCTCGGAACGAATATCACACTTTTCATTTGAGAAGCGGCTGCCAAGCCAGAAAGAGATGATGCTGCGTTTCCAGTGGATGCGCAGTAAATTGTAGAAATTCCAAGTTCTTTCGCTTTTGCTATTGCCATAGCACTTGCCCTGTCTTTGTAAGAGGCGGTTGGATTTCTGCCGTCATCTTTTACGTAAAGATCTGACAAACCCAATTCATGTGCCAATTCTTTTTTTTCGTAAATGGGTGTGTTACCAACCAGAAGTGGAACTTCGAAGTGATTCGGTTCAACAGGCAAAAAATCAGAAAATGCCCATATACCCTTATGCTCAAGATCAAATTTTTCAACCTCTGGAAATTCATCGTAAATGACTTCCAGGGTACCAAGCCTGTTCCCACACACTGGACACGTGTACTTTACATCAGCCGGGTCGTACACTTTTCCACAATGAATACATCTGAGTTTATAACTCATTTCAAGACACCACTAATAGCATGGGTTGGGCATCTGGATTCGCACAGGCCACAGCCGAAGCACGCATTTGGATCTATTTCAACACGATTGCTAACCTTTATCGCAAAGTACGGACAAACATATTCGCACAATTTGCAAAGTGTACATTTTTCCGGATCGACTACCGGATTCCTGACTTCAAAATCGGCATGATGTATTTCAAGCTTTCTTCCAATGGCAGATTTGGCGGATTCGTATCCTCGCTTTTTCAAAGCCTCTTCGAGTCCATTCACTGTTCTCCTGTACTGTTCTTTTCCAAAGATAAGGGCCGATGAAAGCATTCCAACAGCGGAAGCTCCCACTTCCAAGAACTCCACCACATCTTCGGCGGTTTTAACTCCTCCCACACCTATTACTGGAATGTCAAGGGATTGCCTTATTCTTTGAACTATTGAAAGAGCAACGGGCTTTATCACCGGACCAGACATCCATCCGTATCTGTTTTCCGAGCCAAGAGGCGAATTGCCGGTTTTGGGATCGACGTAATAAACAGGCCCAAGAGAATTCACGGCGACGACTCCTGCAGCTCCAGCTTCCGTGACAACCTTTGCAAATTCCACTGGATCTGGCATATGTGGGCTGATCTTCATGAACACGGGTTTTTTAGCGAGTTTTGATGCGGTTCGTGCCACTTCAGCGATCGGATTCAAATCTTTTCCAACGTAGTGGGTGGATATCTCGAAAGCGTCCCCAAAATCTCTCAATTTTGGTATCAACCATTCTATCTGTTCTTTCGAATACCCTATGCTTATTATTTTGGGCATTTTCAAAGATTGTATTCCGGGTAAGAACTCTTCTATCCATTTATTTGGTCCGTATTCAGACCAAAGCTCTGCGTTCACGACGTAGTCTTTAGTAGCAACTATACAGGGCCTTGGAACTTTGGCAGCTTCGGTGGATATCGTCTTCGTAACCATTCCTCCAACGCCAAGAGAAGCGATGTATTTCATTTTTTCGTCGTCTCCGGTTAAAGGACCGGCAGCCGGCAAAAGTGGGTTTTTGAATTTTATGCCCGCTATTTCAGTGGATAAATCCATTTTCATTCACCCCCATAATCGTTGTATTTTTTAATGTCATTCCAAAAGACAGGCTTTCTCTCGATGAATTTTCCTTTGCTTTTGTCAATGAATTTACCATTTTTAACGACAAAATCGCCCCTCACGACGGTTGAAACGAATTTTCCCTTCAGTTTCATGCCTTCGTATGGAGTATAATCGGAATTCGTGTGCAAGGAATCGATCGAAACTTCCCATTCTTTGGTTGGATCGAAGATGGCGATATCGGCATCCGCTCCAGGAACTACACGTCCTTTATGAGTAAGGCCAAATATGTTGGCCACATTTACACTTTGCATTCTCACTAACGAATTCAACGGTATCAAACCTTTATTCACAAAGAATGTGTAAAGTATCGAAAAAGAAGTTTCAATTCCTCCTATGCCGTTTGGCATGGAATCGTAGTCGTTCATATTCTCGATTTTTTCTTTCTTCGTGAATGGACAGTGATCTGTCCCGACGGTCGAAAAGATTCCATCTGTAAAATATTTTCTCATCAGTTGAAGATCGAATTCAGATCTCAGTGGTGGAACAAGTGTATGAATTGCCACTTCGTCAGAATTGCCTTCGTATTTGGAATCGTCCAGAGTCATGTACTGCGGGCAAGTTTCAAGACGAAGATTGGGGGGAATTCCATATTCTTTTAGCAATTGAATTGATCTTCCACTTGAATTGTGAACGATGTAAGCCTGGCCATTTGTAAGTCTTGCAAATGTCCCTATCCTTGAAACGGCTTCAGCTTCGGATTCGTACGGATGAAGAAATGGTAGATCTTTTGGAAGATGTTTTTCAATCACGGAATTTCTGTGAATTACGATCGGATCGTTTTCAGCGTGAAATGTGATTACCACGCCTAAGTCCTTTGAACTTTTCAGAAGCTCGAAGATGTACCCATCTCCAGTCATTCTGTCGGAAAGGCTGTAAGTTGTGAAACACTTTATACTGTTGAGTCCAAGTGCGAGTGTACGACGTATCAGTTTCTCAGGTGCAATATTTGGATGTGCAATGGTCATATGAAAGGAATAATCAACATGTGAAGAAGATGCGAGTTCCGATCTTCGAGAGAAGTTTTCATCTATTTCAGAATCTTCAGTAATCGGATCCAAAAAATCCACAAAAGTCGTTACACCACCGAAGGCAGCGCCTCTCGAACCGGATTCAAAATCATCGGCCGATCTGTACTTTCCAAGGTTGAGTGCAAAATGCACATGGGGATCGATCAGACCAGGAAAAATGTAAAAACCATCTGCATCGTAAATCTCTGCAGCATCGAGCACTCGGCTCGACACTGCAGAGATCTTTCCATCTTTTACGTAGATATTCGCTTTGTAAGAATTGAACCCATCGAAGATCTTTCCGTTAACAATCGCAAGATCGTTCAAGGTCGGCCTCCCATCGTTAAAGCCATCACCGCTTTGGCCGTGTGAAGTCTGTTTTCCGCTTCATCGAAGACTATAGAATGTGGGCCATCTATGACGGAATCCACAACTTCTCTTCCCCTATCAGCCGGAAGCGCGTGCATGTAAACTGAATGTTTCTTGGTTAATCCCATTCTTCTTTCATCGCATATCCAATCTTTGTGTTGCCTTACCTTTTGCATGATCTCATCTTTGCGTTGATCTGCCTCCAATGGATTTTCTATGGTGAAGAAGCCACCCCAGGATTTTGGAATGACGACATCTGCGTCGACAAAAGCATCATCCATATCATGTGTGATGTTGAGTTTTCCACCGCTCATCTCGGCATTCTCTTCAGCTTGTTTCACGATGTCAGGCATGAGGTCAAATCCTTCAGGGTAAGCAAGTGTCACATCCATTCCGTAGCGTGCGAACAGCAATATTTGTGATTGCGGGACGGAGAGTGGTTTCAAATGACTTTCGGCGTAAGCCCAACTTATTCCCACTTTAAGGTGTCTGAGATCTTTTCCGAATTTCTCCTGGATCGTCATGAGATCTGCCAAAACTTGCATTGGATGATAAATATCATCCTGCAAGTTCAAAACCGGTATGCTGGAATTTTCTGCGAGTCCCCTGAGATATTTGTTTCCCACTCCAAATTGGCAATGTCTTATCGCTATCGCGTGCCCAAATCTGCTCAAAACCTTTGCAGTGTCTGCCGCTGTTTCCCCATGATGTGCCTGCATTTTGTCTGGAGAGAGAAAATTTCCATGTCCTCCAAGCTGCGTTATCCCGGTTTCTATGGAGTTTCTCGTTCTCGTTGATTCGTCATAAAAGATCATGAAAACCGTTTTGTAAGCGAGAAGTGGGTGAGGTTCACCCGTTGCGAATTTTCTTTTGAGATCGAACGAAGTGTCCAGCATGAGATCGATCTCATCTTTTGTGAATTCTTGAGTCGTTATGAAATCTCTTCCTCTTAACAATGAGCCCATTTTTACCTCCTTTAACCTTGATTATGAACTGATGTATCAAATCAATCGCGTTTACCCGATACGACTTGTGGAAAGTACGCGTAGAATGCTGCTGCTTTTACAAGATGCTCAACTGGAGCCTGATCGTCTGGACCGTGTGCGTATATCTCATTGGCGGGTCCGAAGCCAACTGTTGGAATTCCAAAAAGTCCAGCCGTGGCAACGCCATTCGTGGAAAAGTTCCACTTGTCGATTTTAGGATCGGATTTGAAGAGTGATTTGTAAGTTTTAGCAGCCGATTGGACGATATCCGAATCTTCATCCATAACCCATGTTCTGAAATATTTTTCAGAAGAGTACTCGTTCCCAGTGTAAGCATGTCCGTTGTAAGTTTGATCGAGTATTTCAGCTTCCACTCCTGCTTCTTCTATGACTTTTTTAAACTCGGCAATCGCCGTTTCTTTCGTTTCTCCCTTTGTGAGTCTGCGATCTATGTGTATCGTACACTCGTCAGCAACGGCATTTTCCGATGGTGATTTGAAGAAGATCTGCGAAACGACTGCCGTACCTTTACCAAGGAATGGATCTGGTTTGAGTTCGTTGTTCAGTTTCTCGATTCCCAAAACAATCCTTGCCATTTTGTATATCGCGTTGTCTCCCATTTCCGGCATCGCGGCGTGAGCCGATCTTCCCTTGGTACGAATCTTAACCTCTATTCTTCCCCTATGGCCTCGATAGATGTTGAGATTTGTCGGTTCGGTGATGACCACGTAATCGGGTTTAAATCCGGTTTCCTTGACTATGTACTGCCAGGCTAAACCATCACATGCTTCTTCCATTACGGAACCTACAACGTAAAGTGTGTAATCGCCTTCAAGGTGCAGATCCTTTATGATCTTCCCCGCGTAGACCATCGAAGCCATGCCGGCTTTCTGATCTCCGGCTCCTCTACCGTAAACGATTCCATTTTCGAGTTTTCCTTTGAACGGATCGTGTTTCCATTGTGTGATGTCTCCAACTCCCACCACATCGATGTGAGCATCCATGGCTATGATCGTTTTGCCACTACCTATTCGACCGAATATGCTTCCCAGTCCATCGGTTTTCACTTCATCAAAACCGACTTTACGCATCTCTTGTGCTATTCTGTCAACTACCTCTTTTTCTTTTCCAGAGTAACTTGGAATGGCAACGATATCACGTAAAAATTGCGTTACCTCTTTCTCGTATTCTCTGGATTTTTGCATGATCTTATCCGTAAGTTCTTCACTCAATGAAATTTCCTCCCTCCAAATATTTTAGGCTTCAGTACATTATTCTACTTCTTTTTATTCTTTTTAGTTTTTTTTGCTTTTTTTACTTTCTTCTCTTCTAATTTTGAAACTCTTTCGAGTTCTTTGCACACGAGGTAATTCACAGATCCTTTCGTGTAATTCATGAGTTTGTTCAATTTTCCAGCTTTTTTCCCCATAGCGATCTCTATCGCCTCATCAACGGTGTTGACAGTCCATATATGGAATTTACCTTTTTCTACCGCTTCGACAACTTCGGAACTAAGAACGAGATCATTCACATTCAAAGCTGGAATTATAACTCCTTGCTCACCTGTGAGGTTTTTATCGCGACAAACCTTGAAAAATCCTTCTATTTTGTATGGAACGCCTCCAACAGGTTGAACATCTCCATTTTGGTTTATAGAACCGGTAACGGCGAGATGCTGTTTTATCGGAACTTTGGACAATGCCGAGATCAAAGCAAGCGTTTCTGCGAGAGAAGCACTATCACCATCCACCATGGAGTATGTCTGTTCAAAACTCAAAGTGGCTGCGAGAGAAAGCTTATCTTTCTGTGCGTATTTGGAAGAGAAGTAGCTTGAGAGTATAAGAACGGCTTTGGAGAATATTTTCCCAGACATGTTGGCTTCTCTTTGAATATCAACAACTCCCTGATTTCCAAGGTGCGTTTTTGCAGTGATCTTTACCGGTAAGCCGAAGGGATGATCGGAAGTTTGTAGAACTGTAAGTCCGTTTATTTGGCCAATGTGCTCTCCAGAAGTTTCTATCATGATTTCTCCTCGTTTCACATACTCAAGCATGTGATCTTCCTCAAGAGAATAACGATTCTCGATAGCACTCAAAGCCTTTTTCACCGCTCTGGCATCTATTACACGCTTTTTTAAAATCTTGGCCTTTCGGTCGCTTTCTATCAAAAGTGCCATGATCTTGTTGGGTTGCGCAGACAATTTGTCCTTTCTTTCCACAAGACGCATACCGTATTTCAAAATTTCTTCAATACCACTTCTGTTCAAGTGAAGCAATTTTTTAGATTCCACTATAGATCTCAACAGTTGAAGATAGTACTCAATTCCTTTTTCATCTGTTTTCAGCTCCCAATCAAATGAGGCTTTTATTTTGAAAAATTTTCTAAAGTCCGCTTCGTACTCGTAAAGGATATTGTAAATTCTGGAATCTCCTATCAATATTATTTTCAGATCGGCTGGTATTGGTTCTGGATTAAGAGTAACGGTTACTCCGTAACCAAGATGATCTTGAATATTTTCAATTTTCAAATTCCCACTGTTAAGAAGTCGCTTGATGCCACTCCATGCAAACGGCGCCCTGAGTACATCTTCGGCGTTCAGAATTAAAAATCCACCGTTCGCACGATGAAATACGCCTGGACGTATGAATCTGAAATCGGTTTGAAGACTTCCCATCGTTGAATAGTATTCAACTTTACCGAACAGATTGGCGTAAGTGGGATTGAATTCTTCCATAACAGGCGCACCTTTAATTTCGGAATTGTCCACTATGACGTTTACATCGTATCTGGCCATGAATTTCTCTTTATCAGTTTGTTCATTCCTGAGAACGGAAACGTTGTTTAGGATATCATTTTTTATCTTTTTTATATGCTCTACAGCGTTTGCGTTTTTTTTGAAATTCGCCACGAGTTCATCAAAAATGGGATTTATGGCGAATTTGGCGATCTCTCTGTCCAACTTATCCATCTTCGATTTCAATTCCAGATCCAGGTTTCTGGATTTGTGAAGAGTGCCATCAATAAGCCGTTTGACTTTTATGATATTGTCTTCATATTCTTTTTTCTTTTTGAGAGGAAGCTTTTCATAATCTTCCTGAGCCAATGGTTTTCCCTCTACAATAGGGACTGTGACGATACCCGTTGGCGTTATCTGAACAGCGAATCCAAGTTCTAAACTCTTCTGATTCAAGCTGTCCCAAAGTTCTTTCTTCTTGGTGGCGTATTTTTCTTCAATGTTGGATCTCTGCTTTTCATAATCATTACTGCTGAAAGCTTTTTTTATGGAATCTAAAACTTCTCTTTTAAGAACTGAAATCGTGGATTTGAATTTCTGGGCGCGTCCCGCTTCAAAAGATATGGCTCTGGGTGAAAGAGGATCAACGAAGTTGTAAACATACACCCAATCTTTGGGAGTCTCCATTTTAGACGCAGCTCGCTTCAAAAACTCTCTCACGAAAGTATGCCTACCACTTCCGGTTGGGCCTACAACGAATACGTTGTAGTTCTTGTTATCCAGGTTAAGTGCATCGCTGAGTGCCTCATTGGCTCGCTCTTGATAAACGAAACTCGATTTCAATTTGACTTCTCTTGTGGACTTTGGCAACTTAAATTTCGAAAGATCGATTTTAAGGTCATGCATATGAAGTTCCTTCACTGTGTTACCTCCTTCCTTCCTTCATGCTATAGTTTACACCATATAGGGAAAAAATGTGATACTTGAAACCTCACAATGTGCGTGAATGTAACAAGGAATGTTAAGATCAAACTTAGAGCTTATCCCTAAACAAAAATAAGAGCGGGATTGCCCTTCGGCACTCGTTACTTCGGTATTCCTGACAGAGTGGGATTCTCCAGTGGAGAATATTTTTCCCACTTCTATAACCGAAACCGATAGGTTGAGAAGCGAAGCCGAGAGCGGTAGCCGAGTGGCTTTGAACTATGTCCTTAATTTGTGGGTTGACTTTATAACTTTGAAATCTAAATCATTTTTCGCTTTGCAAGCGATAAGGGAATTTTTTTCGAAGCCTTATCAAGACCGAATCGCTCGTTTATCCATCTTTCAGTTCACACAGCGAGTGGAGGGATATGTTGCACCTATAATCCATTCGAATCGCGGCTACCGCCTTGGTCGTAAAAGTGAAAAAGATGTTGCCACTGGCAACTTCACTCCTCGCTTTTGTGAACTTCCAGATGGCGAGCTCATATGTCTTGATACAGACTTCGAGGAGCCGAGAGTGCTTTTTAGAGCCGAGAAGCAATAGCTGCGAGCGGGAGAGTAGAATAAAAAAATCTTTGTTTTGACGGCTGCCAAAAACAGTAGCCGTGAAGTCGTAAACGATAATACTTGAAAGTTAAAGATATCGTGATTATTTAAGGATAGGTTCTTAGAATGTTTAAATTTATTCGTAACATTTATCGTAATCTTGACACACATTAAGAGTTGAAACATCTTTTGTTGTATAATCCTTGAAACTCATTCATGGAGGCTAAAAAATGCGTGTGGGAATAATAGGCATTGGAAACATAGGATCGATAATTGCCGATCTTCTAATAAAACAAGGACATGAATTGTTCTTGATCAACAGGCATGCGAATAAACTCAAAAAATTCGAAGAAATTGCCAATACGTACTCAGACGTGGAAAAACTACCAGAAGTGGATGCGTTGTTTTTGTGTGTGAAACCTCAAGATGCCCCTGGAGTGCTGAAAAAAATTCCGCGTTCCAAATTCCGAAGATTGTTTGTCAGCACGGTAACAGGGTTCACAATTGAAGAAATAACTTCATACGTAAACGATGATGTCACTAGAATAATGCCTAACATACCGATTTCGATCGGCAAGGGCGTTATAGGCATATCTTACAGTAAAGAATGTTCAAAAAGAAAAGATGAAGTTCAAAAACTATTGATGCCATTTGGAAAACTGGTGGAAGTAGACGAATCACTACTTCCAGCAGTAACTGCGCTGAGTGGCAGTGGTCCAGCCTTCACTTTCGTGATCATAGAATCTTTGGTGGATGCCGGGTTAAAACTCGGACTGTCTTACGAAACTGCTATGAAACTCATTATTGAAACATTCCGAGGATCAGCCGAACTTCTTGAACGAGAAGGAAAACACCCCGGTGAGCTTCGACATTTAGTCACTTCCCCTGCAGGAACAAGTATAGAAGGAATATACTCGCTTGAGCAACAGGGCCTCCGCGGTATCTTGATGAAGACCATATTCGATACCTACAAACGTGCAATTGAGTTGCAGGAAATCTGATGCGACACCCCTTTTGGTAAATGACTGTGTTGTTGAAGTGGAAGAATTGATAAACACTCCCAACGGAGCAAGTTGTTTTTACGCATTCGCCTCCATCCTACTTCGTTGAGGATGGAGACTTCTGCTGATTATGTTAAACTGTAATGCCCAGGTAAGCTTGACGAACTTCGTCATTTGCTAAAAGTTCTTTTCCCTTTCCCTCAAGAACGATATTTCCCGTTTCCAGAACGTAGCCGTGGTCCGCAATGGACAAAGCTGCCGCTGCATTTTGTTCCACAAGAAGAACTGTTTTCCCTTCACTTTTGACTTTTTTTATAACGTCAAAAACCTCTTTGACGATCAATGGTGCCAATCCCAACGACGGTTCATCCAGCATCAAAATATCCGGATTAGCCATCAGAGCTCGTCCAATGGCGAGCATTTGCTGTTCTCCACCAGACAGGGTACCTCCCATCTGTTTTAAGCGTTCTTTGAGCACTGGAAAAAGCTCAAGCACCCACTTACGATCACTCTTTATTCCATTTATATCTTTCCTGAAATACGCACCCATACGAAGATTTTCATCTACCGTGAGATTCGGAAATATTCTTCTTCCCTCCGGAGACAAGCTGATACCTAATTTGACAATGGCGTCAGTTCTCAAATGAGAGATATCCCTCGACTTGTAAAAGATCTTGCCTTTTATACCTTTCAAAAGACCCATTATAGAATTCAAAGTGGAAGTTTTCCCAGCACCGTTAGCACCTATCAGGGTTGTTATTTCCCCTTTGAACACATTTATGTTTATTCCCTTAACTGCATGGATAGCTCCGTAATAAACGTTGAGTTTCTCTAATTTCAACAGAACTTCAGACATAGCTTTCATCTCCAAGGTACGCCTCTATGACTTTCTTGTCGCTTTGGATTTCCTTTGGAACACCATGCGCGATGATTTTACCGTAATCAAGAACGTAAATCCTTTCACAGATCTTCATAACGAATTTCATGTCATGTTCTATCAGAAGGATCGTCAGCGAAAATTTCTCTCTTATATTCTCTATGAATTCCAAGAGTTCTTGAGTTTCTTGTCCATTCATGCCGGCTGCAGGTTCGTCTAAAAGAAGCAAAGACGGTTTTGTTGCAAGAGCACGGGCTATCTCGAGTTTTCTTTGAGGTCCGTACGGAAGCGCAGACGCCTTGAGGTGTGCGTACTTATCTAAGCCAACCTCTTTAAGCAAATCATGAGCGTAAGACTTCATCTTTCTTTCAACTTTAAGGTAATCAGGTGTTTTCAGAACAGCGCTCCAAAACCACGGCTTCCAGTGTGGTTTGGGAAATTCAGAAGGATTATGAGCGTGCAGGATTTTTTTTGCCTTGTAATTTTGTAACCATGAATGTTCTGCAGTCATAACATTTTCAAGAACGCTCATTTCAGAAAAGAGGCGTATATTTTGAAAGGTTCTTGCAATACCAAGATGAGTGGTAATTTGCGGCTTTATACCGGTTATATTTATACCATTGAACGTAATGGTTCCAAAAGTGGGTTTGTATATACCTGTTATCATGTTAAAAATGGTCGTTTTGCCGGCGCCGTTAGGTCCTATGAGACCTATTAGTTCGCCTTTGTTCAGGTATCCGTTAAAAGAATCAACAGCCGTCAAACCTCCAAATCTAATGGTCAGGTTCTCAAGCTTAAGAACTTCTTTTTTTGCTGCATCTTTGCCTTTAATCTTGATCACCTGCTTTCTTCGAGAAATAATTGTAAATGTATTGCCAACTCAATTCGTCTTTGCCCATAATACCTTTTCGTCTAAAGAGCATGATAAGAATGAAAATGATCGCGAAAATCAACATACTCATCCCTGGAATTCCTGGGATGTTTATACCAAAAAAGTTCATAGGTGATTCCACAATCCTCAACCATTGTGCAAAAAAAGCAAAAAATATTGCTCCAAGTACAGCTCCAGATATGCTACCAAGTCCGCCAATGACTATCATTATCAATACAAAGAAAGTCAGCATTATTCCAAGACTCGTTGGTCTTGGATCGATCGTAGTGAGCCAATGAGCGTAAAGCGCCCCACCTATTCCGGCGAAGAAGCCACTTACCACAAATGATATTAATTGGTGCTTGAAAACATCTATACCCATGGCGCGAGCTGCGACCGTATCTTCGGACATAGCACGAAGTGCTCGACCGTAGCTGCTGAATTTCAAACTGCCAATAACGATCACGGTTACCAGCAGCCATCCCCATGCCCACCAAATGGTGGTGTAAGGAGGTATGGACTTCAATCCAAGTGAACCGTTGGTAATGTTGTAAGAATTTTGAATGACAATTCTTATTATTTCAGCGAATCCAAAGGTTGCAATTGCGAAGTAATCTCCAGTTACTCTCAAAGAAGGATATCCAACCAGAAATGCTGCAAAGGCCGCAACTAACCCTCCTATAATCGTGGCTGGTAAAAATCCCATTTGAATGCTGTTCAATGGCCAGATAAGTGGTTCAATGAAAAAAGACATTGCTTTTTGCTGAATGGGCAAAGTTAAAAGCGCAGCGGTGTATGCACCAATTGCTATAAAACCCGCGTGTCCAAGAGAAAAAATTCCTGTTACACCGTTAACGAGTGTATAACTGACGGCCATTATACCGTATATGCCCATAAGTGTGATGATCCTAGGCCAATATCCACCGAATGAGTTACTTACCCACAGCAGAAAGAATCCAGTTCCTATCACAAAAAGAGTTGTAAGCACAAAATTCAATTTAAATGAAATTCGTTTCATGTTCTACACCTTCTGCTCCGAATAGACTCTGAATATACCAGTTGGCCTGAACATTAACAAGACGATCAGTATGACGTACGCAAAAGCATCTCTGTATCCGGCAAGATTTGGGAATAATCCCACAACGATTATTTCCGTCATTCCAAGTAAGAACCCTCCAACCAATGCCCCGGGAACAGAACCAATTCCACCTATAACCGCAGCGATGAAGGCTTTCATGCCGGGAACGAAGCCCATGTATGGTTGAACTTGAGGATATCTCATGGCCCACATTATTCCAGATGTGGCGGCCAACATAGAACCGATTATAAAGGTCAAACTTATTATGTTGTTAACATTGGCACCCATCAAACTGGTGGTGGGAATATCGGTCGCTATTGCTCGCATCGCGGTACCCGTGTTGGTTCTGTACAACAACCAGAGAACCGCAAGAAGAAGAATGAAGGTAACTCCCAATATGAAGAAAGTTAGCATTTGGATTCTCACATGACCGAATATCAAAGTCCTGTTGAAAAATTTTGGATAGATGTTGAAAGACTTGGGTATTCCTCCCCACACCACGACGGCAAGGCTTTCAAGAAAAAAAGACATTCCTATTGCCGTTATAAGAGAAGAAATTCTGGGAGCAGATCTTAGTGGTTTATATGCCACTTTTTCAACGGTGAAACCTAACAATCCTGCCAATGCAATACCGATAACAAAGGCTATCCACCACGGCATGCTCAAAGCAACCACAGCGTAAAGTGCAAAGTAAACACCCCACATCAATATATCACCATGAGCGAAGTTAATAAGTCTCAGTATTCCGTAAACCATTGTGTATCCTATGGCTATAAGTGCGTACAATCCACCCAGCAACAGACCATTTATGATATCTTGTATCAAATTACTGGAAGACACTCACAATCATCTCCTTTTGAGAAATGAGGGAGCAGTATACTCCCTCTAATTTTACGGATTTATAGTTGTAACGTAGGTGAATTTTCCGTTTTTGACCTCATTAACGACTGCGGACTTTATCGTATTGCCGTATTTATCGATCGTGATATAGCCAGTAGCTCCTTCGAAATTTTTGGTAGTCCTCAACGCTTCAGCGATTTTCTCCAGATCAGTTGAATTTGCTCGTTTAATGGCATCTCTTAAAAGTAAGTAAGAATCAAATCCCAACGCAGCGAGGGCAGAAGGAGAAGTTTTGTAAGTTGCCTCGTACTTCGCGACGAATTTTTTACCAATGGATGTGAAAGGATGAGCCGAATTAAAGTGAGATGTGTAATACACACCATTCACAGCGTCTCCACCAATTTTGATGAGCTGCGGTGCTTCTGCACCATCACCTGCAAGAAAGGGACCAGTGTATCCAAGTTGTCTCGCTTGTCGAGCCATAAGGGCAATTTCTGGATAGTATCCAGGAACGTAAAGAACATCAGGATGCTTGCTGAGAGCATCGGTAAGTTGGGCGCTGAAATCCTGATCACCTGATTGGTAGAATTCTCTGTACACCTTTCCACCCATAGCGACAAAATCCTTTATGAAGAAATTGGACAACCCAACGGAATAGTCCTGAACGACGTCTGTAAGAACGACAGCAGTTCGTGCCTTTAAATTCTTGTACGCGAACACGGCAGCAACATGACCTTGAAATGGATCGACGAAACATGCCCTGAACACGTAGTGTTTACCCTGAGTTACAAGTGGGTTTGTCGATGCTGGCGACAACATTGGAACATGCGCTTTCTCTGCTATTGATCCTCCTGCAAGCGAGTGAGAACTCGCTATTTCTCCTATTATCGCAACAACATGATTGTAGTCTATAAGTCGACTGACGATATTTGCCGCTTCGGTTTTGTCAGAACGATTGTCCGCCACAATGAGCTCTATCTTCTTGCCGAGCACATCCGGATAAAGTGCCTGAGCAATCTTGGCACCTTGTAATGTCATCTCTCCAAAAGCGGCGATATTTCCCGTCATTGGAAAAGCGACACCGATCTTGATCGTCCCTGCTCCAAATGCAAAAGAAGCAAGAAGCATGGCAATACTTAAAATCACAAATACTTTTTTCACGTTGATCCCTCCCTTTTTATTCACCCATTCTTGGGCTGCACTAAATTTGCTCTAATTTTACACCACAAAGAACTATAAGTCAAGATTTAACTTGTTATAGATTGTGAAATCAAGAATTATAATAAAATATTTTATATTTCTGAAACATATATTTGATTCTTTAACTTAAGATGTGTTTAATAGAGTCTTTAACCGACATGTCATACCGCCTCAAACAAGTTTTTTACTTATTACGCTCTCGGCTTCGCCTCGGTCGTAGACGTGACCGATAGCCGAGAAGCGACAGCTGCGATTTGAGTGGATTATAGGTGCAACATATCCCTCCATTCGCGGTGTGAACCGAAAGATGGACAAACGAGCGATTTGGTCTTGATAAGGCTTTGAAAAAAATTCCTCATCGCTTGAAAAGCGAAAAAAGATTTAGGTTTTAAAGTTATATTGATTGTGTACTGTTACTTTATGCTCCTAAATTGTTGGACACACTATATATTTAATTATTCAACACGATTAACAAATCACCTCCGTCCTCAATGAAGTAGGATGAAGGTGATTTATGAAAATAACTTGCTTGTATTTTTTATTCCTCAACTATGCACTTTTATGCACTTTCAAATTGTAATTTGGAACGGGAAAATTCGGATACAGGCATGGGTAACGCGGACGTCACTCCTAAAGGAATGGATGAAAAATGACCAACAGATGTAGCCGAAAACCGTAGGGACACGGCGTGCCGTGCCCCTACTTGTCAACAGTATTTTTCTCCAAATACCACATGTACAGATCGAGTTTTCCAGG
>CAJXLN010000002.1 GCA_913056255.1 uncultured Thermotogae bacterium
ACTACCGTTTCGGACAGGAAAGTGAAAAGATGTTCCCCACAGGGGAACTTCACTCAACTACCGTTTCGGACAGGAAAGTGAAAAGATGTTCCCCACAGGGGAACTTCACTCCTTAGAAAGGAGGTGATCCAGCCGCACCTTCCGGTACAGCTACCTTGTTACGACTTCACCCCCCTTACCAAGCCTGCCTTCGGCGATGCCTCCCCATTGCTGGGTTAGACAAAATCGACTTCTGGCATTCCTGACTCGGGTGGTGTGACGGGCGGTGTGTACAAGGCCCGGGAACGTATTCACCGTGGCATGGCTGATCCACGATTACTAGCGATTCCGACTTCATGCAGGCGGGTTTCAGCCTGCAATTCGTACTGAGGTGTGGTTTTTGGGATCCGCTTGGCCTCACGGCTTCGCTTCCCTCTGTCCACACCATTGTAGCGCGTGTGTCGCCCAAGGCATAAAGGGCATGATGACTTGACGTCGTCCCCACCTTCCTCCGGATCTTCTCCGACAGTCTACTTAGAGTGCCCAGCCAAACTGCTGGCAACTAAGTACAGGGGTTGCGCTCGTTGCGGGACTTAACCCAACACCTCACGGCACGAGCTGACGACAGCCATGCACCACCTGTGTAGACTCCCCCGAAGGGGTCGGTCGCCTTTCGGCTCCCTACTATCTACATGTCAAGCCTTGGTAAGGTTCTTCGTGTTGCGTCGAATTAAACCACACGCTCCACCGCTTGTGCGGGCCCCCGTCAATTCCTTTGAGTTTCAACCTTGCGGTCGTACTCCCCAGGCGGTTCACTTATCGCGTTGGCTTCAGCACGGAAAGCTTCACGCTCCCCACACTTAGTGAACATCGTTTACGGCCAGGACTACCGGGGTATCTAATCCCGTTTGCTCCCCTGGCTTTCGTGCCTCAGCGTCAGTATCAGTCCAGGAGACCGTCTTCACCACTGGCGTTCTTGCCAATATCTACGGATTTCACCCCTACACTGGCAATTCCGTCTCCCTGACCTGACCTCAAGCATTCCAGTTTCAAGTGCACTTCCATGGTTGAGCCATGGTATTTCACACTCGACTTAAAATGCCGCCTACGCACCCTTTACGCCCAGTAATTCCGGACAACGCTCGCCCCCTACGTGTTACCGCGGCTGCTGGCACGTAGTTGGCCGGGGCTTTCTCGTAAGGTACTATCTCAACATGGATTTTCCACTCCCATGTCTCTTGTTCCCCTACAACAGAAGTTTACGTCTCGAAAGACTTCATCCTCCACGCGGCGTCGCTCCGTCAGGCTTTCGCCCATTGCGAAAAATTCCCCACTGCTGCCTCCCGTAGGAGTTTGGGCCGTCTCTCATTCCCAATGTGGCTGATCATCCTCTCAGACCAGCTACCCATCGTCGCCTTGGTGAGCCCTTACCTCACCAACTAGCTAATGGGCCGTGAGCCGCTCCCAAAGCGGTGCAGTTGCACCTTTCCCCTCTCGGGCTTATGAGGTATTACCGCCACTTTCGCAACGCTATCCCTCTCTTTGGGGTACGTTCCCACGTCTTACTCACCCGTTCGCCACTCAGCATATCCTCCTCGTTTCCGAAGAAACAAGATGAATACCTGTCGTTCGACTTGCATGTGTTAGGCACGCCGCCAGCGTTTGTCCTGAGCCAGGATCAAACTCTCCATCCAATACTTTTCCTTACCATCGTTGCTGCCTGTTTTTCAATGACCTGTAACTTGCAATTTCTTTGCGCTTCAATTCGCGACCGATGAATATCGTACCACAACATACGTGACAACGCAATAGCCTAAATGTGAAATGTGCGTTAATCCATTGACTTGTAGGTAGGCAATTTCTTGATCTCTTTAAGAACGTAAAACTCCAATTCATCTTTCAACATGTATCCATCGAAATCTTCGATTTTCAAGCCACCTTCTTGAGGAGCTTCAAGACTTTCAACGTTATTTTTAAAATGTTTAAGAGTTTCTATTTCACCATCAAAAATCTGCTTTCCATTTCGAAAAACACGTACTTTCGCAGATTTGTTAACATAACCATCGTACAATTGAAAACCAGCTATCTTCCCGATTTTAGATATATCGAAAACCTGAGAAACTCGAGCATGTCCAATGACTTCTTCAACAATTTCAGGTTTCATCATTCCACTCAAGGCAGACTTTATATCATCCAACAAGTCGAATATCACGTCGTAAGTCTTTATCTGAACGTTAAGTCTTTCCGCTTTATCTCTGGTTTTCGGTTCTACACCTACTCTGAATCCCAATATAACTCCCTGAGACGTCGAAGCCAACAATACGTCGTTGATGTTCACATTTCCGATCCCAGCATGTATTATCTCGATCTTTATCTCTTCTGGCTCTATCTTTTGAATGGCAGTCTTAAGTGCTCTAACTGCGCCAAAGGTGTCAGCTTTCACGATCAAGTTTAAAATTTTTCTTCCCTCTGTCTTTGCAAGTTCAAAGATATTTTCCAATCTGACATGTTTAACCTTTGACTTGGAATATTCAGCGTACATCTCCGCATATGCTCTGGCCTCTTTTTGATTGGAAACAACGTAAAACATGGAATTGAAATCGGGAACTTTGTTAAATCCAAGTACCATAACCGGGTCAGAAGGATTTGCAGCTTTTACTCTCTTCCCATTTTCGTCTATAAGAGATTTCACCTTACCGTATGTTTTACCGGCAACGAAAAAATCTCCCATTTTCAGTGTACCATCTTTAATCACCACAGTCACCACAGGTCCCCTGAGTTTATCGAGTTTTGATTCTATTATGACACCTCGTGCTTTTCCGTTTGTAAGACATTTGATTTCTTTCAATTCCGACACTAAAATTATCATTTCCAACAAGTTATCGATGCCAGAACCGGTTTTCGCTGATATTGGAACAACGGGTGTGTCTCCACCCCAATCATCTGGTACAATTTTCAATTTGTTTATGAGTTCTTGTTTTGTTAATTCCACATTGGCGTTAGGTTTATCTATCTTGTTTATTGCAACTATCAGCGGAACGCCGGCAGTTTTGGCATGATCGTAGGCTTCCACAGTTTGAGGCATTACACCATCATCTGCAGCAACGACTAAAACCACAATGTCGGTAGCTTGGGCCCCACGAGCTCGCATTTCCGTGAAAGCTTCATGACCAGGTGTATCTATGAAAGTTATACTCTTTCCGTCAATTGTGACTTTGTAGGCACCTATAGATTGAGTTATGCCGCCCACTTCTTTTTCAGCGACACGAGTCTTTCTTATCTTATCGAGAAGAGTCGTTTTGCCATGATCAACATGACCCATGATAGTTACCACTGGAGGTCTTGATTTTAAGAGTTCTTTATGTTCTATGTAAAATCTCTTGAATTTCTCTTCTAAAGGATCTACGATCTCTTTTTTCTTAGGGGTTACAAAATTCACATGTATGGAGTACTTACTTGCGATCTCTTCTGCAGCTCTCCGATCGAGCAATGTATTTATGGTGAGAGATTTTCCCTCCATGAACAGATCCTTTATAACTTTGGAGGCTGGTATACCGATCTTTTCACAGAATTCTCTAAGAGTTATGTTTTCTTCGATCTCCACATCTTTCTCAGTTGAAAGTTCTTCGTGCTTTTCTTCTGAGACATCTATATTTATTTCTTTTTCATCATGAATCTTGTTTTTTGCTCTGGATGATTTCTTCGGTTTAGCAACGACATCTTCTTCTTCTTCAGAAGCATAAATCTCTATCAAAGTATCCGCTACAGAACTTCCAACTGTAGACATGTGATTCTTAACTTCTATACCAAGATCTTCCAATTCTTTCAGAAGTTCTTTACTGCTCATGTGAAGAAGTTTCGCAAGTTCATAAACTCTTACTTTCTTTTCCATTTATTTCCCTCCAGATACAAAGCCATTGACGGATTTCAAAATACCATCAACAAAGGTTTCATCGATTATTCCAACAGCTGATGCTGTCTTTTTCCCGACGTATTTCCCAAGTTCTTCCTTTTCAACACCCAACTCAAGATAGGGAATATTTCTTGTTTCACACTTTTTTACGATGTGAGTCATGCTCTCTCCAAAATTAGAAGAGAATACCACCAACTTTTTATGTTGTGAACCTGATATATAACTTCTCAATGATTTTTGACCTACCACTATATTACCAGATTTCGATGCTAAACCTAACAGACTCAACAACTTTTTCTCCATTTCTTTTCTCAACTCTTTGTCCCTTCTTCCATGAATTGACGTATGTCAATTTTCCATCCCGTCAATTTTGCCGCAAGTCGCGCGTTTTGGCCCTCTTTCCCTATGGCAAGGGAGATTTGGCCTGGAGAAACCGTAACATGAGCTCGATGTTCTTCCTCATTTATCAGAACATCCATGACTTTGGCTGGTGCCAAAGCGTTGGATATGAATTGGGCCGGATCTGAAGAAAATGGAATGAGATCTATTTTTTCACCATTGAGTTCCTTGATCACCTGTATTATTCTGGTTCCTCCTTCACCTATACACGCACCGACTGGATCAACATTCGGATCGGTTGATAGAACCGCAATTTTAGTTCTCGATCCAGGCTCGCGAGACGTTGCCACTATACGGACAATTCCACTTTCAATTTCCGGAACGTGTTTTTCGAGTAATTTCTGTAAGAGTTCAGGTGCTATGCGACTCAAAACAACTACTGGGCCTTTTGTTCTTTTTTGTACTTCTAAAACATACCCTCTGACGAATTGTCCTGGTGTGAATTTTTCTCCGGGTATTCGCTCTCTTGCCGGAATAACGGCATCGACTTTGTTTATTCTCAAGTCCACATCTCCTCCAGATGCACGAATAACTTCTGCAGAAACGACTGTGTGTACAAGATCCGAATACTCCTGATACAAGGTTTCTTTTTCCACTTCACGCAGTTTTTGAATAAGTACTTGTTTGGCAGTCTGAGCGGCTATTCTTCCGAATTTTTTCGTATTCAAAACATTTCTGATCGTCTGAACTTGAGAAATGCCGTCATCATCTGTCTCTTCAATTATTTTGTAAACACTTATTTCACCCGTGACGGGATCTATTTTAACTTTCACTTCATTTTCGTGATCGTTGAAATTCTTCTTGTAGGCTGTAGTGAGGGCCTTCTCAAGTATCTGAATCACTTCTTCACGACGAATGTTTTTCTCTTTCTCCAATTGTTCCAGAGCTTCCAATAAGTTAAGATTAAGCATAAAAGGCCTCCTTAAAATTCGATCTCCAAATTAGCCGATTTGATCTCGGAGAAATCATAAATTTGAATATTCTCATCAACATTTAAAGAGAAAGTCCTACTCTCTTCGTCACAATCGTTTATTCTTCCTACAACGGTATGATTTTTTCCGTCTTTTCCAACGAACTTTATCTTTGCGAGTCTGCCAGTAAATCTTTTAAAATCTCTCAATTCCCTCAATGGTCTGTTAAGACCTGGTGATGAAATTTCAAGGACATAATTTTTCAGTATATCTTCTGCGTCCAGCAAAGGACCAAACTCTTTGGAAAATGCCTCACAGTCTTTGATGCTAACGTAGTCTTTCATGTTGTCTATGGTGATATTGATGAAAATTTTTCGTCCGCGTTTGTAAGATTTAAGATCGAATATCTCGAATCCCATACGCTTTGCCACGGCTTCTGCAATATTTCTAATACTGTCCAATTCTTCCATTATAAACACCCTCTCAACGTTAAACGAAATTCGAGGGCCTTTTGCCCTCGAACTCACATGAATGATATCACATAATTTGTAATTTGTCAAATGTCAACTATTAGAATTGACAAATAGAATGAATATGGGTTAGTATGAAGTGATAACAAAATTCAATGATAAGGTGAGTACATTGAGAAAAATTTTGATCGTTGGTGAACTTTTAATAGATCTTATCTCCACCAATTACGTGAAAGAGCTATCAGAAGCTAAGAATTTCGAGAGGCGTTTCGGTGGCTCTCCAGGAAATATCGCACTTAATCTTGCGGATATGGGCCTTCATCCTACAATTCTATCTAGAGTTGGGAGAGATCCTTTTGGGAAATCTATATTGGAAAATCTCCGAACGAGAGGAGTGAATGTGGAAAACATCCAACTTGATTCGGTGAATCCAACTTCTTTCGTCCTGATTTCCAAATCCAGAGAAACTCCGCAATTTTTTCCATTAAGAGGAGCAGACAAATATTTGCAAATTCCCGAAAACATCGATGATTTAGTGAAAAATTGCAGCATTTTACACTTCAGCAGTTGGTCAATCTCACAAGAACCCGCAAGAGCCACAACGCTAAAACTCATAGATATGGCCAAAAGAGCTGGTGCAAAGATATGCTTCGATCCAAATTACAGGCGTGTTTTATGGGAAAACAAGCAAGACGGTACTCCTTTTGTAAAAGATATTCTAAAGGATGTTTTTCTATTGAAACCATCGAGAGATGACGCATTTAACATATGCGGTGAAATGAAAGACGAAGATTACGTACGCACCTTTCATAACTTGGGAGTGAAGAACGTGGTCATGACACTTGGAAAAGATGGTGTTGTGGTCTCCGATGGAAAGAAAATGAAACATTTTCCTTCATTGGCAAAGCACGTCGTGGACACAACTGGAGCTGGAGATGCCTTTTGGGCAGGAATGTACTATTCAATTTCAAGGGAAAGAAATATTTTTGAAGCGGCAAAAGTGGGGAACGCGGTGTCGGCATTTAGACTGGAAAACATTGGTACCAATTCACCGCTTCCTGAAATGGATAAATTACTTTCACGCTACAATATCGAAGAACTGAATGAGGAGGAATCGATTTGAAAGTCGCCTTTTTCAATCCACAAGGTAATTTCGATGCAAAAGATAGCTATTGGACATCTCATCCTGATTTTGGCGGTCAACTTGTCTACGTCAAGGAGGTAGCGATTGCCATGGCAAAGATGGGCGTAGATGTGGATGTGATAACAAGAAGAATAGAAGATCCCGATTGGCCAGAATTCGCTTCCGAGTTTGACCGTTACGAAAATATCGACGGTGTCAGAATCATTAGGATAAAATTTGGTGGAAAAAAGTTCTTGCCAAAAGAGAAATTATGGCCGTATTTGAAAGATTACGTAAAAGGGATAAAGAATTTTTACTCTTCAGAGAAGAGAATGCCAGATTTTATAACAACTCACTATGGAGATGGTGGAATTTCTGGTGCGATGTTTTCTTCTAAAGTTAGGATTCCTTACTCTTTCACCGCCCATTCTCTTGGCGCCCAAAAGATGGACATGTTACACGTTACGGAAAGAAATTTCCATGAAATGGACGCCAAATACAATTTTTCAACACGAATAGCAGCAGAAAGAGTCGCCATGAAGTACTCGACATTCAACGTGGTTAGTACTTCGATGGAGAGATTTGAACAATATTCGCACAAATTGTACAAAAATTGGATAAACGTGGAAGACGATCGTAAATTCCGTGTTATCCCGCCTGGAGTGAATCCAAGGATTTTTAGCGCAAAGAAACGTGCAGACGATCGGTTAATTGAAGAAAAACTGGACAGAATTCTGTATGAATATTCAGATCGTAAACGCCTAAAACTTCCATTAATAGTCCTATCCAGCCGAATGGATCCCAAAAAAAACCAAATTTCAGCTCTTAAAGCGTACGCTTCTGACAAATGGTTGAAAAAAAATGTCAACTTTTTAATAGTGGTAAGAGGTATGAAAAACGTTTACGAAGAATATAAAAAGGTAAAGACTTCCGAAAAAAACGTGCTCAAAGAGTTGATTTCTTTCATACAAGAGAACGAGTTGCAAAACAAGGTCTTCTTCTTTGATGCAAATGGACAGTACGAGCTATCATCTCTTTACAGAGTCGTATCTAAAAGGAATTCCATCTTTTGCAACGTTGCACTTTACGAACCATTTGGACTTTCCATAATAGAAGCTATGATATGTGGTCTTCCAGTAGTCGCCACAAAAAATGGGGGTCCATCTGAAATATTGGAAGAATCAGGTCAAAATTATGGCGTTTTGGTGGAACCCGAAAACATTCAAGATATATCCAATGGCTTCAAAATTCTTCTGAAAAACAAGCAAAATTATGAAGAATACAAGAAATTAGGTATTGAAAGGGTTATCTCTGATTATACATGGGAATCCACGGCAAAAGGATATTTAAAAGCTATAGAAGAAGAATTAAAAGTCCCTTTCGAGATTCCAAAAGTGCCTGAATATTTCATTTCTGGAAAATCTAAGCCAAAACTTGAACTCTGAGAAGAAGAGGCCTACCATGGTATTTTTTATCATCAAAACTCTGATCTATTGGGTCGGTATTCCATTCGGGACGATCGCATTCTTCAACATCTTATCGAAATTCTCAATCCATCTATGGGGAATTGCTCTTGTTATTTTTGGAATATTTTGGGCTTCACTGGCAACAGCTTATCTGATTTTGGACGGACATGGAACACCATTTTTTGGAAAACATTCTCCAAAAAGAATGGTAACATGTGGCCCCTATTCGATGTCAAAGCATCCCATTTATTTTGGTTATACGGTGTACACATTAGGACTGGTATTTTTATTCAACATAACACTTGTATGGATATGGATGCCATCAGTGCTCTTCTTGATAATTCTGAGTTTCTTTGAAGAGCGCAAGCTCTTGAAAAAATTTCCAGAATATGCTGAATACAAAAAAGGTAAACCTTATTTTATTCCTTTAAAAAGATGGAGAGTGGATCTCACGGCACAACCTCCCTTTCTTTTTGCCTTTCTCTACATAATTGGAAAAATATTAATTCTTTTCATGTATGATGTTAAAAGTGTTGGAAAAGAAAATATTCCCGATTCTCCATATCTTATCGTATCTAATCACTCTTCCTATTTTGATCCCTTTTATATCATGGATGTGAACAATTCCTACATACGTTCTCCAGTTAGTTGGAGCCATTACGATGATATGAAGTGGTTATTGAATAACGTTGGAATGTTTCCTGTGAAACGCTACACAGTTGATACTTCAGCAATAATCAGGATCGTTAGAACACTTGGAAAGGGAGGTATAGTTGGACTATTTGTAGAAAGCGAAAGAAATTGGGATGGAAAACCGTTAAATGTCAAAAAGGGGACAGTTCACTTTCTTGAATCGGTAAAAGTCCCCATACTACCCATGCGGATAGAGGGAGCACACCTTGCGTGGCCTCGATGGGCAAAACACTTTCATGTTGGAAAAATAAAAGTTGTGATTGGAGAAGCGGTGAGTTCGAAAGAATATCAAAAAGCGTTGGACTTCGTCTTTAAAGATACCATCCCACAAGACTCTCGCTACAAAGATTACCGTGGAATAGAATCGTATCTGTGGCAATGTCCAAATTGCGGAGCAATTGGATCTATCAAATCCTTTAAACATGGGTTTGAATGTCTTCACTGCCATGAAAAATGGATCTCTCCAACCATAAAAGAAGTACGCACGTTACACGAAAAAATACGTCCCAAGTCTACTGAAAATTTGCCAATATCCGATGAGGCCATTGTGAATGGAATGAAGTCAAAAATCTCCCTGTTCGCCGATCGTATGAAAATAGGAGAAGAGATTTTACAGCTATCATCGATGAGATCCGTTCTCGTGGAGTCAAGTCATGAACTTTACATTTACACAAAGAAATTGTTCAAAATACTTCCGCATAAAACTTCCGCTTTGATGTGGAAAGAGTGGATCGATCTTTTGAAAAAGGACGATTCGGATTATTGAATTCACAGACGAGAAAGGTTTTTTGCTTTTAGAAGGTGCTGTTCACTGCGCAAGGATGAAAAATCATTATAAATATGATATTATCTTTAGCAGAACAATAAAAGGAGATTTTCTGTCATGCTTTTGATGAAAATAACAGTTTTGATTCTTTTCTTCGTGGCTTACTACTTTATAATCACCAATAAAATTGACAAAGCTGCCATATCTTTCATCGCAGGAGCTCTAATGATAGGGGTTAATTCTGTAACGAAGATCTTTCCAAACTTAACGATCACCCACGCCGGAAGCTTCGTCGATTTTGACACAATTGCTTTGCTTTTAGGATTGATGGTCATCATACCTTTTATGGGAGATGCGGGAGTTTTTCAGTTTTTAGCGTTAACGGTTTTGAAGATAAGCAAGGGAAATTTGAAGATTTTGTACATTCTTACTGCCTTTACAGTTGCGATTTCTTCGGCATTTCTAAATAACGTTTCAACTGTCATGGTATTCGTGCCTGTAATACTTGCCATATCAGAATCTCTCGACAAGGATCCTTTCCCCTTTCTCATGATGATCGTCTTTTCTGCAAACTTTGGTGGTGGAATGACACTTATAGGCGATCCTCCAAACATGATAATCGGTTTTGCAAATGGATTTTCATTTGTCGATTTCATTTTAAATGCCATGCCAGGAGTAATTTTGGCAATGATTGCCGTAATTTTTCTTTTCGTAAGACGAGAACGCGGCTATTTTCACGTTTCTAAAAAACAAAATCAAGCACCGATCCATCCTTTTTCTGTGATAAACGATAAAAGTCTCGCTTGGAAATCCACTCTAACATTTCTTGGAGCTGTTGTGGGCTTTATTCTTCCACAATCGTGGGGAATACCACCATCAACAGTTGCTATTATCGCAGCGGCAATCTTTTTGTTCTTGATAAAAGCTGACTCCGAAACGATGGAAAAGGTATATTCAAGGATAGATTGGTCGACAATTTTCTTTTTCATTGGGATGTTCGCTCTTGTATACGCTCTGGAAGGGACAGGTATCTCTAATGATATTGCCTCTACCCTGTCTGTAATAATACCAAATGATTTTGTATTGATCTTAGTAGTTTTATGGTTATCCATTCTTATGGCCTCGTTACTCAGCGCCGTTCCAACCGTTATGATAATGATCCCCATCATTCACGGTTTCGAGAAGATATTCGGAGCTAATTCTTTCGTGTGGTGGGCATTGGTTATGGGTCAAAGCATAGGTGGAAATTTAACGGTCGTTGGAGCAGCAGCCAACATGGTGGTCGCAGGCATGACCAAAAAATTGGAGCGCGGAAGATTGGAATTCGGTAGATATTTTAAGTATTCGTTGCCAGCAGTCTTACTTTCAGGTACGATCGTAACAGCTTATCTCGTTGCCAAATACATGATGTGATGACATGAAGAAGGACTTTGGAAATAAGATATTGATTCTTGAATTTTGCCGTTGTTCCTCTTTCTTTCCGAGAGCTTCCTCTTTTTTGCAGCAATAAAAATGGCTCCACCAGTAGGACTCGAACCTACAACCCTCCGGTTAACAGCCGGATGCTCTACCGATTGAGCTATGGTGGAACGTACATGGTGTATTATAATACAAACGTACAGAATTTGTCAATAGGGAGGCTACGATCATGAAAATATTCATTTCTACTGATATGGAAGGGCTTCCAGGCATAAATGCCTGGCATCATGTGAATGTTAATGACTCGAGGTACCTTGGGAAATACATGACCGAAACAGTTGAATGGGTGCTTGATGGAATCAAAGCATCTCCTCAGAACTCAAAGATCGATCAAATTCTCGTATGCGACTCTCATTCTCTGGGTGAAAATATTCCTTACGATTTCACGGAATTGGATGACAGACTTTATCTTGTCAGAGGAGGATTGAGGGATTATTACATGATGGCTGGATTTGATTCTTCGTTTTCCACTGTTTTCTTTGTAGGCTACCACGCTGGTGTTGGCGCCTATCATGCCACGATGGATCATACATACTCCAACACAGCTGTGCATGAATTACGAATAAACGGCATTCGAATGAATGAATCCACCATAAATGCGGCTTTTGCTGGAGACCTCGAAATACCGGTTTCTTTGGTAATCGGAGATCACGCTTTGGTGGAAGAGTTGAAACCTATCATGCCAGATACCGTTCTTGTTGAGACCAAAAGTGGCCTCAGCCGATTTGCAGCAATTATGAGGCCTAAAAACGTAGTCAAGCACGATGTAATAGAGTCAACCAAACTTGCTTTAGAGAAAACTGAAAAAGGTCAGATCAAGCCTTACAAACTTGAAGCGCCTTACACACTTGAAATAACTTTTAGATCAACTGAAATGGCAGATGAAGCGTCTCTTACTCCTCAAGTTGAAAGGATCGATGGTTACAGAGTCAAATATCAGTCTGAATCGTATAAAGATGTCATGCAAATTTTGCTTGCCATCGTTTACGCATCTCGAATAGGAACCGATATGGGAAGGTAAGATACTCATTCAAACGGAAATTTTCATGTAAATTCTCATGTGGGGAATTGTTAGGACGAACTCTGAGTCCGATGGCTGCAATTTTTGAAAGTTTGAAAGGAGGGTACGTCGATTCCTCTTCTCAATGAATCGAAGAGCTTCTTTGACTTTGGCGCAAATTCTATGAAAATCATTTTGGCAACTTCAAATCCACACAAGATAGATGAAATTAAATTGATAATGAATAAAGGCTTTGACTTCGTTCCTGTAAATACAAACGTGGAGGAAGATGGTATGAGTTTTGCGGAAAACGCTATAAAGAAAGCCGAATTTGCGTATGAAAAGTATGGCAGTTCTGTCATTGCTGACGATTCAGGGCTCGAAATCGACGCACTTAAGGGCCTTCTTGGAATAAGATCCGCACGCTTTATGGAAAAACATCCATACGAGGAGAAAAACGCAAAGATACTTGAGATGATGAAAAATGTTTCAGACGATAAAAGAACTGCGCGTTTTAAATGTGTGGCCGTTTACTATGATGGAAGTCCGCATATTTTTGAAGGAGTAATTGAAGGGAAAATTGCAAAACATCCCAAAGGGGAAAATGGTTTTGGCTACGATCCCATATTCATTCCTTACGGTTATCGGAATACGATGGCTGAGCTTCCTTCAAGTGTTAAAAACAAGATCAGTCATCGTGCGCAAGCTTTCAAAAAAGTTTCCAAATATTTGACCAAAAAATCCAAAAATATTTTTTAAAGAAACCGAGCTCGATTTTTGGGCTCGGTTGTCGTATTATTTTCAAATTAACAAATTAAGGGTTATTCCCCTTCTTGCCGCAATGACATAGTGGTTTAAGATTTTAATTTTATACTAACTCTTTTTCAAAATCCGAAATATAATTTAAATTTGACGGAGAGCAAACTTGCCTTGCAGGTGGCCTCCGCAGCACAGCGAGGACCAGACACCGAAAGGCAATTGCTGAAGTCAAATGACTTCACTTTTAAAGTTGGTTTAGTATAATTAAAGAGGTTGGCGACCATAACATCAATTGGCAAGATTTCCACTTAAGTGAATCTTGCGGAAAAAACGCCTTTTTCGGTAGAAGTATAAATGGTATAATTTCGTTGAGGTGAGTTGCAAAGATGCCTAAAATTACGGAGATTCTGGAATCGATAGATGAATTGACAGTTGAAATGACAGAAGCGGCTAAGGTGGGAAATATATCTAAGATAAAAACTTTATCCGATATCAGACAAAAACAATTGGATCTTCTGAAAAATTCTGAAGAACACGCATCAGAGGCCATGCTCTCGAAGTTGATATCCGACTCAAAAACTTTTGATAGAGTATTCAAAGAGCGTATGGAGAAAACGCGGAGTAAAATCAATGAAATATCCGAAAATATCAAATACATCAGCAAGTATTCGATGAGAAATAAGAATTCCCACATAAATGAGAGGCGATGATGAAATTGAAAGAGAGCATCCTGATTCTTCAGGCTTGTGAAGACATTAAAGAATCCAACCTGGTTTTTGGAACCTGGGGAAATATTTCTGTGCTTTTGGAAAATGGTGACGTTTTGATAACTCCAAGTGGTATTCCGTATGACAGTATGCAAGAGGAAGATCTTGTACTCTGTGATATGAATGGAAATGTTCTATCTGGAGGCAAAAATCCTTCTTCGGAACTTAAGATGCATACGAGCATTTACAAAAGTCGTCCAGACGTTAAAGCCATTGTACACACGCACAGCATGTACGCTTCGATCGCATCCGCAACACTTGAAGAAGTTCCTCTCCTCACCGAAGATCTTGCAATGACCATTGGTGGCACCTTAAAGGTAACGAATTACAAAACAGCTGGTACACAGGAACTTGCCGATGAAGTGGTAAAAGCTCTTGGCAATGTGAACGCGGTTATCATTTCAAATCATGGACAGACCGCGGTTGGTTCCACTTTGGATGATGCGATACTTGCTGCCATAATGTGCGAGAAAGCCTGTATGCTTTACGTGAAATCTCTTGAAATAAACAAGTCTCCACGTGTTCTTTCAGAAGAGGAAATCGAAAAAATGAGAAACACGTACACGAATTTTTACAGAAAGTTGAGGGCCTTCAAAGAATGAAAAAAGTATTGAAAAATTGTCTGGTTATCAACGAAAATCTTTCCGTTGAAAAAAGGGATCTGTACGTTGAAGGTGAAAAGTTCGTGGATTTTGTGGATGGCGATATTGAAGACATGAATTCCATGATCGTTATGCCCGGTCTCGTCAACACACATACACATGCTGCCATGACACTTTTTAGAGGTGTTGCTGAGGATGTTGCGCTAAGTGAGTGGCTTTCGGATTACATATTTCCTCGCGAATTAAAGCTTACCGAAGAAGACGTGTACATTGGTAGTCTTATCGGTTTTATGGAAATGATTAAAAACGGTATTACCACATTTGTCGATATGTACTTCTTTCCACACGCCGTAGCTCAAGCGGCGAAAGATGTTGGAATGCGAGGAATCGTTGCTCGTGGACTGGCCGATGTTGATGGCCATGGAGCAGAAAAATTGAAAGAATGTGAAAACTTCATACACGAATATGCTTCCGATCCGCTTATCAGAGGTGGCGTGGGTCCTCATGCCCTGTACACATGTTCGAACGAATATTTCAAAGAAAGTGTGGAAGTCGCACACTCAAATGATTCCCTTTTGACATTTCATCTTCTGGAAAGCCCATCAGAACGTAATGATTACAAGGCTCGATCTGATATTGAAGCAGTGGATTTTCTGAATTCCATCGGTGCATTTGACGAAAAAACCATAGTGGCTCACGGAACTCATCTGAATGATGAAGAGCTGGAGCTTTTGTCTCAATGTAAGACTACGATCTCATACAATCCAACCTCAAACGCGAAACTTGGAAATGGAATTGCACCAATTCCCAAAGCGTTATCTAAAGGGGTTAACATCACACTCGGAACGGATTCGGCTGCGTCAAATAATTCTTTGAATCTCTTCAATGAAATGAAATTCGGATCTCTTATTCAAAGGGCATACAAAAAGGATCCAACCATGATGAAGATTAAAGAAATTTTTAAAATGGCCACATGCAATGCTCGAAAGCCTATCCCCTTTGATGTTGGAAAAATCGAATCCGGTATGCTTGCAGATCTTGTGGTTGTAGATCCCAACGAACTTTCAATGATCCCTCAAAAATACTTTTACTCACATTTGGTATATTCCTTCGATGTTACAGCGATAAAAAAAGTAATGATAGGGGGAAAATGGGTTTACGATGGGGATTTCTGCAACGTGAACACACAGGAGGTAATAGAACGTTTTGAAAAAACCGTTGATTCTATCGATTCTCGCATTTGAATTTTTAATGGTTTTAACTTTAAGTGGATGCGTTTTGGTTCGATTTGATATAGCCAAACTTCGTTATTTCGTCCCGAAAGGTTTTTCCATGAAAACCTACACGGTTGAGATCAAACCATCCGAATTCATACGATCAAGGGTAGCCCTTGTAAAAAAAGTCAACGCTCTTTACGTATCAACTTCAACTTCGGTGATGTTGAAGGCAGGGGCATTTCGAAATTCATTTGAAATGCACGATTTTTGGCACCGTTGGGTGAAAGGACAAAGTGGTGTATGGAAAGCTTTGAAAAGTGAATTATGGTGGTTTTCAGGTTCGTTTTCTAAAAACGGGATAAGAGCGTGGTACTCTAAAAATACGATTTTCCTGATCTCATCCAGTGATGATAGCGTGCTCAACAAAATACGGAACGAACTTAAAAGTTTTGTTTCCGCGCTTTCGGGGGTTAGCTCTTGAAGTACAAAGAACTCGCACCTTATCTGAGAAAAAAATACGGTGGAAGAACGCAGAGGATCTCGATTTCATCTTTCAAAACATGTCCCAATCGTGATGGAATTGTCGGTGTTGGCGGATGTACCTTCTGTGACGAAACTGGGAGTGGTTTTGCGAATAGATTCAGAAACATGGACGTCAGAACTCAGATGATCGAGGGGATTAAGCGTGCAAAAATAAGATATCATGCCACACGATTCATCGCGTATTTTCAATCTTTTACCAATACGTATGCTCCTTTGTCTGAGCTCGAAAAACTCTACAATTCTGCCATTGTGGATGGAGTGGTAGCTTTGGATATTTCCACAAGGCCAGATGCCTTTCCCTGTGAGATAGCCAAACTTCTGAAAAAGATATCAACAGAAAGAAAAATCGATGTATTTGTGGAATTCGGTCTTGAATCCATCAATGAAAATACACTTGTGAGCGTGAACAGAGGACATTCCGTTGCCGAATTCATCGATGCTGTTTTTTGTGCCAAACGTTACGATTTTGAAACTATAGCACATGTTATTCTTGATTTTCCATCTGATACGATCTACGATGAGATTGCATGTGCCAAACTTTTATCATCAGTCAAAGTTAACGGTGTAAAAATGCATTCTCTTTACATCGTAGCGAACACTCCCATTGCAAACGATTACATTGAAAAACGTTTTAAACCCTACAACTCAGATGAATACATACAGCGTGCCGTAGAATTCTTGACCCATCTTGATCCGAAAATCGTGATCCACCGTCTAATCTCTACGGCACCAAAGAATGCGATTTGGTCAGTGAATATGAGTACATCCGAGGCAAAACAACGTGTTGAAAAAGAAATGGATCGTATCGGTAAAGCGCAAGGAAGTGATTTTAATTACTTAAACGGTGCGAGTTGGAGAAAAAAATTTTCAAAATCACAAGAAAGGAGCACTTGGTAATGAATTATGTAGAAAAAGTTAAAAAGGCAACGGATTTTGTAAAATCTAAAATCGATCGCGTTCCTGAAGTTGCGATCATTCTTGGTTCAGGTCTCGATCGTATAAAAGACGGAGTCGATGTTTCTTCAAAAGTCAGATACGAAGATATTCCAAATTTTCCTATTTCTACGGCCCCAGGGCATGCAGGAGAGATGATATTTGGAAAATGGAACGAAGTGGATGTTGTGCTGATGAACGGAAGATTTCACTACTACGAGGGATATTCAATGAAGGAAATAACCATGCCTATACGTCTCTTTCAACTTCTGGGCATTGAATATCTGTTTGTCACGAATGCAGCTGGTGGTCTTAACCATGCTTTTGATCCTGGACATCCGATGATCATCACTGACCACATAAACTTCATGGGTGATAATCCATTGGTGGGAAAGAACGTTGATGAATGGGGAACAAGATTCCCAGACATGTCAAAGGCTTACGATCCAGAGCTCATCTCCTTAGCTGAAGAATCCTCAAAAGAGCTTGGAATAGAGTACTACAAAGGTATATATATCGCCTTCACCGGCCCAAGCTTTGAAACACCTGCTGAACTCAAAATGGCACAATACTTCGGGGCAGACGCTGTGGGAATGTCCACCGTTCCTGAAGTTATAGTGGCCAATCATGGAGGGTTAAAAGTTTTAGGAATCTCATCAATAACAGATCGTGCGATTCCCGATGATCTCAAGCCACTTACCGGAGAGGAAGTTATAGAAGTTGCGAATAGAACGGGAGAAAAGATCGCTAAGATATTTGAAAAAGTCCTTGACAAAATTAAGGAGAGAGATTAAAAATGCTGCAAAGCTCTGCAGAGTACGTGCTGAATGAAATCGGTGAAGTTCCAGATGTCACGATCGTTCTCGGTTCTGGTCTTTCAAAGCTTGCAAGTGAAGTTGAGAATGTAAAGCGAATTCCGTACACCAAAATTCCTGGATTTCTTAAATCTACGGCTCCAGGTCATGCTGGAGAACTCATCTCAGGAAAAATCAACGACAAAAAGGTTCTGTTGATGAGTGGACGTTTTCACACGTATGAGGGATACTCATCATCTGAGGTTGCGTATCCAATTCGTGTATTTAAAAAAATGGGAATAAATCGTCTGATTCTAACGAATGCCTCAGGTGGGATAAGAACATCTTTCGAGCCAGGAGAACTCGTCTTTATAAGTGACGTTATAAATTTCTCATTTAGAAATCCGTTGATAGGCCCCAATGATGAATCACAAGGGCCGAGATTTCCAGATATGTCAAATTCACTTTCAAAATCGTGGACTCAAAAAGCCAATCGTGCAATTGAAGAGAAGTTCGGAAATCCTTTGAAAACAGGCGTGTATGTTTCAGTCCTCGGGCCAAGCTATGAAACTCCTGCAGAAATTCGCATGTTCAGAAAATTGGGTGCAGACATGATCGGCATGTCAACCGTTCACGAAGTTATCGTAGCCAATCATACAAAAATGGACGTGATAGGAATATCGTGTATCACCAACATGGCAGCTGGCATTTTAGATCAACCACTCTCGGAAAAAGAGGTCTTAGAAGCGGGAAAAAGGGTTTCGGAACGCTTCATATCGATCGTTAAGACTGTAGTGGAAAAAACATGTTAAGAGGTGAAATAAGGTGCGTCCATACGATGTTATCATGAAGAAGAGAAATAATTTTAAACTTTCAAAAGAAGAGATAAAATACATGGTAATGGGATTTGTCAATGGGGAAGTTCCGGATTATCAAATGGCTGCCTTTCTCATGGCCGTGTATTTCAGACATATGGATGAAGAAGAGCGATATTACCTCACGGAGATCATGGCCAAATCAGGTGATATGATAGATCTCTCATCTATTCCTGGAATGAAAGTGGATAAGCACTCCACAGGTGGTGTGGGAGACAAAACCACATTAGTCCTTGCACCGATGGTCGCATCGTGCGGCCTACCCGTGGCAAAGATGTCTGGACGCGGGCTTGGTCACACTGGCGGAACAATCGATAAGCTCGAATCGATACCGGGATTTGAAACAACCCTCTCTAAAGATAAATTCATGGATAACGTGAAAAAGCATGGCATAGCTGTTGTTGGCCAAACAGCCAATCTTGCTCCAGCTGACAAGAAAATATACGCACTCAGAGACACGACGGCCACGGTCGATGAAATCTCCTTAATCGCTTCCAGTATAATGAGCAAAAAATTAGCTGCAGGGGCGGATGGAATTGTCTTAGATGTTAAAGTCGGTTCTGGCGCTTTCATGAAAGACATCGGATCTGCTACCGATCTGGCACGTGCCATGGTCGACATAGGAAAAAAGCATGGGAAAGAAACAGTGGCCCTGTTGACAAATATGGACGAACCACTTGGTTTAACGATCGGAAATGCCATTGAAGTTGAAGAGGCTATTAAAACTCTAAAAGGCGAAGGGCCAAAGGATCTTGAGGATTTGTGTGTTGAGTTGGGAGCACAAATGTTGAAAATCGGAAAGATCAGTTCCGATCTTGATTCTGCAAGAAAAATCCTGAGAAGTTCTGTAAATACTGGAAAGGCACTCGAGAAATTCAGAGAGCTCATTGAGATACAGAATGGAAACTCCGAAGTTATCGATGACCTTTCTCTTTTGAAGATTTCTCCTAAAACATATGAGGTGCTTGCACCACGCTCAGGATATGTGCATTCCATGAATGCCGAAAAAATAGGGATCTCTTCGATGTTACTCGGAGCTGGCAGAGTTCATAAAAATGATAAGATAGATTTATCCGTAGGTATAAGACTCTTGAAGAAAGTGGGAGATCCGGTAGAATCAGGAGAACCTTTATGCATTTTGCACTACAGCAGTGATGAAAAACTCAAAGAATCCGCTGATATGATCGTTAACGCTTATACGATAAAGGGTGTGAAGCCAAAATCTGTGGAGATCGTGCGTGGAGTTGTACAATAATCAAAAAAGCTGTCATGTTTTTTATTGCGATAGGAATGCCATTTATAGCATTCGCTATCCCTGTATACTTGGTGAATGATAATGGAACGATATTTCTTGCAAATGCTTCCTTTTGGAAGGATAGACCTTTTGTTGAAATTTCTCAAATCGCGACTGTCTTGAATCTGAAATGGTCCTATAAAAGGGAAATGGGTATTGTAGCTTACAAAGGGAATTTCATATCATTCAATGCCAGAAATCATATGGGTATGTACGATGCACTGTACAAAACGGACGACGTTGCCACAGATGTTAAAGCGCCCTACATTTTAGTGAAGGCCATAGCTGAACTTGTTGGCCTGAAGATGACTGTCGATCCAGCCGGTGTTTTTTTAATTCAAAGTACACCCACTATTTCACTCAAAGGTGTACTGCTTTACGGAAAGACCTTCACAATATTTTTTAACTCGAAATCTTCCAAAACCACCATAAACGTCACTTCACATGGTATGGTTACAACTGTAAAGGTTTTTCCGGTTTCTTTTTCAAAGGATTATATTCCGGCCAACTCTCCACTTGTGATAGAAAAAGATGGAGAAGTGTCAGCCGTGTACCGCATAACCTCTATGGGCAAAATTAAAATTTCTACTGCTATAGGATATCCATCCCTTCCAATTCAAGAAGCGACCTCTCTTAATTTTGAAAATGGCATAAGGTACAACAGTCTCACATATAAAACACTTACCGGAAAGATAGTCCGATTGAATCTACTTAAAATTCCACCTTCAGCTGCACAAATCAAGGTTGTTTATCCACATTCTGGAATAGGAACCACAGAACTTCTCAGCTCTATAACTTCGTCAACTGCTGTGGCAGCGATTGGATTTTCAAGTGGAAAATCGCCGGGTTTTGCGATGGTTAATGGTAAAATAATAAGTGCACCGATACGCAATCGTCCAACGTTGGTTTGGAATGATAAAAAATTTGATATAATCGAAACAAGTCCAATTACAACCGTTAACATTGGTTACATTCCATTCATGCTTGACGGTATTAATTGTGCAACTGGTAATGTGGTAATGTACACTCAAGAGTATGGCCCCGAGATACCAAAAAGTGAAGATCGAATGTACTTCGAGGTTAGCAACGGTGTAATAGTTGGCGAGAAATATGTTTCACACATTAAAAACGATAACACTGTAATTTTTTCTTTGACAAGTAAGTACAAGTTGTTTTTAAAAAATGTTAAGACCGGGGATTTTGTAACTCCTTTCACCTCTCTCAGAGGTGTAGAGCTTGGAGATATCAAAGGAGCTATTCAAGGGCAGTGCCTTCTTATCTATGATTCTAAAAAGATGAAATTATGGTTTTCGAAAGAAAGAGGAGATTTCAAAGGGCCCAAAATGGTTGTGGGTATTAAAAATAAAGCGTTGTACTTTTTAAGGATGAATTCTAAGAATAGCGATTTGGATCTCGATGATATCTCTGATATTCTATTAAACCTTGGATTTTCAAAAGCTATGTGCTTGGGAAGCGGAAAAAACGTTTCCATGATAGTCGGATCAAAGATCGTCGATTCCAAAGATCAGGGTTTGTACCCAACGGGATTCGGGATAGAAATAGACCAAACAACTGGAGGTGCATAAAGGTGACCAATACAAGAAAAAAGCGTGTCATAGCATTCATAGGTCACAACGGATGTGGAAAGACTACACTGTCTGAATCTATTCTTTTCTTGAACAAAGCAATAGATAGGATGGGAAGTGTGAATCAAGGGAATACCGCAATGGATTTCGATCCGGTAGAAGTCGAAAAAAAATCCAGTATCAACGCGTCGATTTTCGCATTCAAAAGAGGCGATTACGAATTCTCGTTGATCGATACGCCTGGATTTTCTGACTTCATAGGCGAAGTTGTATCCACAACACTTGTAGCCGAAAATGTATGTTCTGTTCTCGATGCGACAAGTGGCGTCGAAGTACAAACAGAGAAAACGTGGAAGATCGCAAAGAATTACAAACGCCCGTTATTTTGTTTCATCAACGGTATGGACAAAGAACACGCCAACTTCGATCAAACATTCGAACAGATCAAAAAAATGGCTGATGGCTCTGTGATCGCTATGAACTTCCCAATAGGAAATGGGGACACTTTTAAGGGTATCGTGGATGTGTTAAATCAAAAAGCCATAATCTACGAAGAAGGAAAATCCAGAATCAGTGATGTGCCAGAAGAACTCAAAGATAAACTCCATAATTACAGAACGTCTTTGATCGAGTTGCTGGTTGAACTTGATGATGTTTTGATGGAAAAATATTTTGCAGATAAGCCCATCAGTCTTGAAGAGTTAAGAGGAGCTTTGTTAAAAGGTTACGCCCAGGGGCAAATCGTTCCAGTTTTTGCAGGATCGGCGATTCTTGGAATAGGAGTCAATGAGTGTCTCGATGCACTTCAGGAGTTTGGCGCTTCTCCTGTAGATGTGAAAAACGTGATTGGCGGACAAGAGATAAAGCCAGATGAGAATGCTCCTTTCCTGGCTTTGATCTTCAAAGTTGTCGTTGATCCATTCATAGGAAAACTCACTTATGCCAAGGTATTAAGGGGGAAATTTGAGTCCGGTGGCACAGTGTACAACGAGTCGGCAAATGCAACTGAAAGGATCAACCACATTTACCTTCCTGCGGGAAAGAAACAAAATGAAGTCAAGGAAGCCGGTGTTGGCGATATAATCGCCATACCAAAACTAAAAGAAAGCCACGTTGGAAAGTTCGTAAGCGACCCATCTAACAAAGTTTCAATTGAAAATATTTTCGATTTTCCGGAGCCGATGATTTCAAAATCCGTGAAATCTAAGAATAAAGGCGAAATAGACAAGATCACAAATGGTCTTGCAAAACTTGCAGAATCCGATCCCACCTTTCACATGAACTTCAATTCCGAAACTTCTGAAATAGTCGTTTCAGGAATTGGAAACATCCACATAGATGTTTTAATAGAAAAATTGAAAAAGAATTTCAACGTTGAAGTGGAACTTGGAAAACCCAAAATCGCTTACAGAGAAACGATAACCAAAAAAGCTAAAGCGGAATACAAACACAAAAAACAAAGTGGTGGGCACGGGCAATATGGTCATGTGAAGATCGAATTGGAACCATTACCACGTGAAAAAGGATTTGAGTTCGAAGATAAGATATTTGGTGGCGCTATTCCCAAGAATTACATACCGTCCGTTGAAAAAGGTATAAGAGAGGCGATGAAGGAAGGAGTACTTGCAGGATATCCTGTGGATAACGTCAAAGTTGTACTCTACGATGGCTCTTATCATGAAGTGGATTCTTCTGATATAGCATTTCAGATCGCTGCGATTCAGGCTTTCAAAAGTGGAATGCGAGCCGCGGGTCCAACTTTGTTGGAACCAATAATGGAGGCTGAGATTTACGTGCCGGATGAAAGTACGGGAGATGTTATGGGAGATCTGAACGCACGTCGTGGAAGAATTCACGGTATTGAACCTCAAGGAAATGGTTACCAATTGATAAAGAGCGATGTTCCACTTTCAGAAATGCTCGAATTTTCATCTCAACTCAATTCCATAACAAGTGGCAAGGGTTATTTCACAATGAAATTTTCTCACTACGAAGAAGTTCCGAGAAATTTGCAAGAGAAAATAATCAAAGAAAGAAAAGCAGAGCTTGAAGAAGAGAACTGAAAAAGGCAGGCTTTTGCCTGCCTTTATGGTGGAGTCGATGGGATTCGAACCCACGGCCTCTTCCTTGCGAAGGAAGCGCGCTCCCAACTGCGCCACGACCCCACATGTACGAATTCTAACACAAACATCCTTCAACGATCAAGTAGGGCTTTAGCCTGTCAAAGTGGAAAGGAGGAATTAAAATGAAAATACAACGCAAATCAAGAAACGTCGAAGTTACCGATAACATGAAGGAGTATATTGAAAAAAAGCTCTCAAAATTGAATCGCATTGTGAAAGATGACAATTCTGAAGTTCAGGTGCGCCTTGAAAAATCACATGAGCGTTACACTGTTGAGATCACTTTTAAGATGAGATCCATAATAGTCAGAGCCGAGGAGACCACTAGCGATTTTTACGCATCTGTTGATAACGCTGTGAATAATTTAGAAAGACGATTAAAAAGGTACAAAGATAGATTCAGAATTCTCAAACGTGAAAGGACTGAGAGTTTCCAGACACCAGGAACTGAAGAAAAGAGTACTGATAAAGTCGTAAAAGTCAAAAAATTCGAGCTCAGACCAATGAATTTAGATGAGGCATTAATGCAAATTGATATGCTTGATCATGAATTCTTCGTTTTTAGAAACGTGGATAATGATCAAATAAACGTCCTTTACAAAAGAAGAGATGGAAATTACGGGCTTATCGTTCCAATGTGAGATTCCACTTGGCAACAGGCGCTTTTGACAATACTCATTTGCTTCCAGTGTGTCTTACACCGTGGTGAAGGATTGGTCTGTGATATATTATATTCACTGTGGGCATGGAATTCCTCCTTCGTGTGATTGAATTTAAAGCGAAGGGAAAGGTGATTTCGTGCCTTTTTAAATGACTGCCTGTAATTTTTTCCATTCAAACATTCAAAACATGACAAAGATCTTACTCGATTCCTTATGATTTCCGCTGTACCTTATCGTATGGGATTAAAATCGAAAAAAATCTTTCAAATTACTCTCACACATAAAAAATCCCTCAAAATAAGAGGGACACGTTATACCAAATCTTAGAATACACGCTTTTTGGATGGTGGAGGCGATGGGAATTGAACCCATGTCCGAGATGCACGCGCAGCGAACTTCTCCGAGCGCAGTCCATGTTTTGAAGTCATGATTTGTCCCGCATGGACACGGTACAAATCATCGAGCTCCCTTGAATTTCCCCAATCAGGCGAGAGCACTTCTCATTGGGTAAGATCAGATATTTGACGCTTATACCGTCTCTCTGATCAAAAGACGGAAAGCGGCCGCTTATCTATTAAGCAGCAAGTGCGTAATTTGGTTTGACGTTTATTTTTCTCCAACCTTTTTCACGAGGAGGTAGGCACCCTCGGCTCGCTTTTCGCAACTCACACATCCCGTCGAAACCATTTCGCCCCCCTTAACAGCTTAAAAGGGAAACTCTTATTGCTACCTTAATCAACGACGATGGAGCAGGTGATGGGATTCGGACCCATGACCTCCGCCTTACCAAGGCGGCGCTCTGACCTGCTGAAGCTACACCTGCTTCCTTGATTAAAATGGAGCGGGAAACGGGGATTGAACCCGCGACCTTCTGCTTGGCAAGCAGACGCTCTACCACTGAGCTATTCCCGCCAATTGGTGCGAGGGGTGGGACTTGAACCCACACGGGTCTCCCCACTGGATCCTAAGTCCAGCGCGTCTGCCAATTCCGCCACTCTCGCGCTTTATGGTGACCCGTGCGGGATTCGAACCCGCGGCCCCTTGATTAAAAGTCAAGTGCTCTACCAGCTGAGCTAACAGGTCAGCTTTTCTAAAGACAAACAGATTTTACCATATGAAGTTCTACAAGTCAAGCAATCGAATTGCATCGTAAAAATATATACATGAAGGTCGATAACATCTTGCCTTGAATTTGCAATGAAAATTTATAAAAAGTGCTTCGATTCGCAAACAATAAGGATTGTCTTTGATCATGATTGTATTGATATCCTCTTTAGCTGCGCTATATCTGCAAAAAATCGATAAGTGGTGTTATAATTAAAATTACAGTGCTCTAAGGCACGAAGAGCATTAAATGAGGAAATAAAAGATATACAGATCTTTGAATTTCAAAGACAAAAAGGGTACCAGCATAAGAATGAATTGCGTTATAGCGTGGCGCAGTGGATGGAATAGTCAACGCTTGAAGATATCCTTTTTCAATGATGAGAGGTGATATAATGCATGAGTAAGAAAGAGAAAGATACAAAATGGATAGTTTTGGATATTTTTGAGAATGGAGTGAAAGCGGAAATAGTCAAAGGATTTCTTGAAGAGAATGGAATAACGACTATTTTGAGAGATTCAACAAGTCCGTACGGAGGAGATGGCATTTTTGGGCAATCAGCGCCCAAAGAGTTGTTAGTCATAAAAGAAGACGAAGATGAAGCTCGGAAGCTTCTTAAAGAAAAAAACGAAAAGTGAGGTGAAAAAAGAGATATGGGACTTAAAAGAACGCCACTCTACGACGAACACAAAAGGCTTGGAGCTAAACTCGTGGAGTTTGGCGGTTGGGAAATGCCAGTTCAGTACTCGTCAATAATTGAAGAGCACAAGGCTGTTAGGGAAAATGCTGGACTTTTTGATGTTTCGCACATGGGCGAGATACTCGTCGAGGGTAAAGACGCTTTGAAATTCGTGGATTATATTATCACCAATTCGGCATCGAAGCTTAAAAACGGTCAAATTTGTTACACCCCTATGTGCTACAAGAATGGTACGATCGTGGATGACCTTCTCGCTTACAGATTTTCGGATGTAAGGATACTTTTAGTTGTCAACGCTTCTAACACTGAAAAGGATTACAAGTGGATAAATGAGCAAAGTAAGGGCTTCCGAGTGAGCGTTTCAAACGAATCTTCCAAATACGCACAGCTTGCCTTACAAGGTCCAAAGGCTGAAGAAATATTGGCAAAGATTTCTGGTGTAAATCTTTCTGAAATCGGATTTTATTACTTTACAACTGGGCGCATAAACGGCATTGATTGCATAGTTTCAAGGACTGGATATACTGGTGAAGATGGTTTCGAACTTTATTTTAAGTCTGAATCCGCTGTTGTCATGTGGAGAAGAATACTTGATATTGGACGTTCTTACGATATCAAACCATGTGGTCTTGGAGCACGTGACACACTGAGATTCGAAGCGTGTTACATGTTGTATGGGAATGATATAGACGATACTACCACTCCTCTTGAAGCGGGACTCAAGTGGGCCGTGGATTTTGACAAGCCCGATTTTAACGGTAAAGAGGTACTTGTAGAGCAAAAAGAAAAGGGCCTAAAGAGAAGGCTCAGAGGTCTTGAAATTTCAAGAGGAATCGCTCGACATGGATATAAGATATTTGTAGGAGATAATGAAGTTGGATACGTTACAAGTGGAGCAAAGTCTCCAACCACGGGAAGATTCTTATCACTTGGGTACGTGAATAAAGAGTATTCAAAACGTGGCACGGAAGTGGAGATAGAAATCCACGGAAAACGTGTTCCTGCAAAGGTAGTTAAAACTCCATTTTACCGTGGAAGTGTGAAATCCGGGAAATAGCACCAATCATGAATTGCCTGTATACATTCGAGTAATGAATTTTAAAAATTCGGAGGGATAAAAATGAAAAAGTACACGAAAACTCATGAATGGGTAGAAGTTAGCGGGAAAAATGCAACAGTTGGTATTTCCGAACATGCTCAGGATGAACTTGGTGATATTGTGTATGTTGAGCTTCCCGAATTAGGCAAAGAGGTAAAATCTGGTGAAGTTCTCTGCTCCGTTGAATCCGTTAAATCTGCAAGTGATATTTACGCCCCTGTCAGTGGAAAAGTTGTTGAAGTGAACAAAGTTTTGGAGGACACTCCAGAAACCATTAATAAATCCGCAGAATCTGATGGATGGATCGCAAAGATCGAAATTTCAGATCTCAAAGAAGTTGACAAATTGCTTGACAAAACTGCATACAATGAGTTCTTGAAAGAAGAAAAATAAATTTGTATGACCATTTCATGTTAGGCCTGTGCAACTGATTTGATCAAAGAAAAGAGGTGCTTGAGGTGGATCCTTACATTCCTCATACGAAACCTGAAGTGGAAGAGATGTTGAAGGTAGTAGGTATCAATAGCACCGACGAACTTTTTTCTTCCCTTCCGCAAGAGAAGCGTGTAAAATCATTGGGATTACCAGAAGGGCTCGATGAGTTCAACGTATTTTTGAAGTTAAAGAAGATGGCTCTGAAAAACTCGGATGCCCAGCATTTCACGTATTTTTTGGGTGCTGGAATGTACAATCATATTATCCCTTCTGCTGTACAGCAGATAGTATCGAGAGGAGATTTCTATACGGCTTACACGCCTTATCAAGCTGAAATTTCCCAGGGATCTCTTCAAACCATGTTTGAATTTCAGACTATGATCTGTGAACTCACGGGTATGGGGATATCTAACGCATCTATGTACGATGGCGCATCGGCCACTGCAGAGGCTGCACTCATGTCAGTGCGTTTCAAAAAGAAATACAAGATACTCGTGTCTGATGCTCTTCATCCAGAGTACATTGAAACCATAAAAACTTACGCTTCTGGTCCTCAGGTGAAAATTGAGAAATTCCTTCATGATAAGAATGGAATGGTATCTATAGAGGACTTAAAGTCCAAGATTGACGATGAAACTGCCGGAGTTATCGTGCAGTATCCAAATTTCTTTGGTGTGATTGAAGATTTGAAAGCAATCCGAGAGGTATCAAAAGATGTGATGTTGATCGTTGTCACAAACCCTATATCTCTTGGTATTCTTGAAGCTCCTGGGAACTTTGGCGCTGATATAGTTACTGGTGATGGGCAACCTCTTGGTATTCCTATGAACTTCGGCGGTCCCTCGTTTGGAATCTTCGCAATTCGTGACGACAAGAGATTTCTTCGTACGATGCCAGGAAGGATAATAGGAGAAACGGTGGATGTAGACGGTAAGCGCGGTTTTGTCATGACGCTTCAAGCACGTGAACAGCATATTCGTCGCGAAAAGGCAACATCTAATATTTGTTCCAATCATGCTCTCGGTACTCTGTACGCATCTGTTTATCTTTCACTTGTAGGGCCAAGAGGTCTTAAAGAAATTGGAGAACTGAACGTGGCGAAGTCCCATTATCTCCTTGAGAAGCTCGAAAAAACAGGGCATTTCAAAAGAAAATTCTCTGGAGAATTTTTCAACGAATTCGTGGTAGAGACCGATATAAACGTTTCAAATTTTCAAGAAAAACTCTTGAAAGCCAACATGATTGGTCCAGTCGAGCTTGACATGTTTAACGAATTGTTTAAGGATGATTCGCAAGAAAAGTTCTCGAAAGGTGAATTGATGTTTTGCGTAACTGAGGCGAACAGCGTAGAAGAGATCGATCATTTGATCGCCATAGCGGAGGCGATGTGAGATGGAGCTTATTTTTGAAATATCCAAGAGTGGAAGGCGTGGCTTTATTCCACCAAAAATGGACGTCAAACCTTACAAACTTACATCAGAGTATGTTAGGAAAAATCCTCCAAAATTGCCTGAGATTACCGAAGGAGAAGTAGTTAGACATTACACGAACCTTTCAAGATTGAACTACGCTGTCGACACGGGATTTTATCCACTTGGATCCTGTACGATGAAGTACAATCCAAAACTGAATGAAAAGGTTGCTTCGTTATCTGGATTCTCTGAGATACATCCATATCAGAACCCGGAGACTGTTCAAGGTGCGATGGAACTCATGTACGAACTCGGTGAATCTCTCAAAAAGATAAGTGGGATGGATGCGATCACTTTGCAACCTGCTGCAGGAGCTCACGGTGAATACACCGGCATAGCTATAATTCGTAAGTATCATCGAGACAGAGGTGATTTCAGCCGTGATGAAATAATAGTTCCAGATTCCGCTCATGGTACAAATCCAGCATCGTCAGCGATGAACGGCTTCAAAGTTGTGGTAATCAAATCCAACGATCGTGGTATGGTAGATCCGGAAGAACTCAAGAAAGCCGTGGGGCCACACACAGCCGGTATGATGCTTACCAACCCGAATACACTTGGTATTTTTGAAGAGAGAATTCTTGAAATCTCCAGAATTGTTCATGGAGCCGGAGGTCTCATGTACTATGATGGTGCCAACTTAAACGCCATCATGGGCCAAATCAGGCTGGGAGACCTTGGCTTTGATGTTGCTCACTTCAATCTTCACAAAACATTTTCCACACCTCACGGAATGGGAGGACCAGGTTCCGGTCCAATTGCTGTGAAATCATTCCTTGCTGATTTTTTGCCTGTTCCGACTGTCTTAAAAAAAGGTGAAAAGTACGTATTCGATTTTTCACACGAAAAGACCATAGGTAAGGTTAGAAGTTTCTATGGAAATTTCAGTGTGCTTGTTAAAGCGTACGCCTATATTCTCGTGATGGGTGAAGAAGGAATAAAGCGTGCAAGTAGTATGGCGGTTTTAAATGCCAACTATCTAAAGGCAAAGATCTCAAAGATATTGAAAGTGCCTTATAACGATCGATGTATGCATGAATTCGTGGCAAGTACGATTAATTTGCAGGATAAAGGCGTGAAAGCACTTGATTTTGTTAAGCGCATGTTGGATTATGGTATTCACCCACCAACAGTTTACTTTCCTCCAATAGTTCATGAAGATATCATGGTTGAGCCAACCGAAACTGAGTCCAAATATACACTCGATCGCTTCGTTGAGATCGTGGAAAAGATAGTCAAAGAAGCTGATGAAAATCCCGATCTTCTTAAAGATGCTCCTCACGACACACCTGTTAGAAGATTGAACGATACTCAAGCGGCAAGACACCCTGTCTTGAGGTGGAAAGAAAATTGAACGCAAAAAAAAAGGTCGGAGCAAGCCGCTCCGACTTTTTTGATGAGAAAACCGAAGAATTCTTGCTTTTTAAAGATGTAATCCAAAAATACAAGCCCATCAGTATCTTTGGAAAAAAGGCTTTTCTTAAATTAAGACCTTTGAGTCCTTCCGAACTCAAGAAGCACTTTGATTTTCTTTTTGAAATGAAGAAGTGTGAGAATGATCGTTTCAGGATCGAACACATTCTTGGAGATTTCCACGAAGTGACTGAAAGCTTAAAAATGATAGATAACGGGAGAGCGACACAGGTAGATCTTTTCGAGATCAAGCGTTTTATTCACCATCAGGCACTTTTGAAATCCTTAATTCAAAAACACATTCCAAATTATTTGCACCCTTTGGATTCTCTGTGGAGCATTCTTGATCCTCAAAAGAGTGGATCGTACGCATTTGCGCCTCAAAATCAAGAGATATCTAGTCTAACTAAAAAGTGTGAAGCCATACAAGTTGAAATATCGAAACTTTACAATGAACGTGCAGAGAGAATCGGAGAGCAATTTGGGATATTTCCAAAGAGCAAAAGATTCGTTGTAAATCGAAAAGACGCGAAAATTCTCCTCAATTCTGATTTCGTCATGATCGAAAGAGAAGGTATAAAATCTTACACGCTTATCATAAGGCCCACAGAAAAAATATTAGCCCTTGAAGATGAACTCCTTGATCTTGAAAATCAACTGAAAAATGCTCAAAATCAAGAGATAAAGAACCTTAGTGGTAAAATAGCCGAATACACAGACAGAATTAGAAATGAAATATCCAAAATCGCCGATTTGGATATCGCGCTTGCACAGCTTCGAGCTTTGAAAGATAAATGGGTGTTTCCAGAATTCGATTCAAAAATCGACCTCCAAGATGCGTTTCACCCTTTGATACTCGAATCAGTGAGAACGGAGGGCTTTGAGTACACTCCACTTACGGGAAGTTTTCAAGGGGGATTGACCATGATATTCGGTCCTAACATGGGAGGAAAAACCACAACGCTACGAACCGTAGGCCTTGTTTGTGCAATGGCAATGCACGGATTTTTAGTGCCAGCTCGCCAGGCCATTGTTCCAAAAATCGATTGGATAAGATACATCGGTATAACATCTGGCAGCGATGGATTGTCTAGTTTTGCCGCACAGATTACCGCCATGGCCCAAACATTTGAATTGAGGGATCGTGGGTTAATACTCGTCGATGAATTTGGAGTTGGTACCAATCCATACGAAGGAGAAGCGTTAGCCACTGCTTTGGCCGAAACACTTGCAAAATCAGCGAACTTTTCCGTAATGGTGACACACTACAGAAAAGCTATAGAATCGGTAAAATCTAAGAAGTACACGATGGGACACTTGAATCTTAGCGGAAAAATCAGTGCACAAAACGTTAGATCAAAAATAGATCATCATCTTGTAAATGGAGCCGTTATCACAAGAGGAGATGCTATAGAGCTATCCCAAATATTGGGATTGCCCGATGAGGTGATTAAGAAAGCAAGAGAAATATTCGATAATAGGTAGAATTCCGTTCAAACACAAAACAAGGGAGCGTGATGAATTTGAAAGCGATGGATTTGAAGCATCTTCTTACAGAAGCTTACAGCATGCATGCATCAGATGTACATTTAACTGTTGGTATGCCTCCTATTTTCAGATTGTATGGAAAACTCGAGGTACAGAAATTCTATGAGCCTTATTCTCACGAAGAACTCGAGAAAGTTTTGAATGACTTGCTGAAATCTATCGATATGACTTTTAACAAGTACGAGCTTGATTTTTCATTTGGACTGAAAGATATCGCGAGAGTCAGAGGAAATGTATTTAAGGAACGTGGGAACATAGCTGCTGCATTCAGATTGATAACCTACAACATACGTAACTTCGATGAATTGGGACTTCCTAAAATATTGGATAGTTTTTCTGAACATGTAAATGGGATCGTTCTCTTGGCTGGTCCTACTGGAAGTGGAAAATCCACCACGATTGCCGCAATGATCGACAAAATAAATTCAGAAAGGCCTGTACACATAATAACCATAGAAGATCCTATAGAGTACATATTTCAAAACAAAAAAGCTCTTGTGCACCAACGCCAGATTGGCTACGATACGAAGTCTTTCACAGACGGTCTAAAATACGCTCTTAGAGAGGACCCAGACGTTATACTCGTTGGAGAAATGAGAGATTTGGATACGATGAGACTCGCCTTAACGGCTGCAGAAACAGGCCATCTTGTTTTCTCTACAATTCATACCAATTCAGCCGGGACAGCACCTGAGAGGATAATAGGCGTTTTTCCGGAGCATCAGCAAAAACAGATCGCAATTCAGCTCTCTAACACTCTCGTTGGCATTGCCTATCAAAGATTACTCCCTTCAATCAACGGAAAGGGATACGTTCCGATAGTTGAGATTTTAGTGGGAACAACAGGTGTCAGAAACCTCATTCGTGAAAATAAGGTTCACCAAATAGATTCTCTCATAGAAACTGGTGCTAAATTTGGAATGATCACCTTCGATGATGCACTTAAAAAGAAGTTGGCAGCCGGAGAAATAAGACGTGAAGATGCGAAGCTGTACGCAAGAGATTTATCGAGAATATGAATTAAAAGAACGAGGAGGAAGCGTTGATGATAAAACCATCAGTTTACAACGAAATCGGAAAACTCAGAACCGTACTTTTGCATCGACCGGGAAGAGAATTAGAAAATCTTACACCGAACCGATTGAAGGATCTTCTTTTCGATGATATTCCTTATTTAAAAGTGGCACAAAGTGAGCATGATGCTATGGCGTCTGTACTCAGAAGTCACGATGTTGAAGTTCTTTACGTTGAAAATTTATTGTCAGAAACTCTTTCTCAGGACAAAAAAATCGTTAAGGAATTCGTGAATGATGTCATAAAATTAAACAACATCACAAGCGAAGAATTTGCCAGTAAAATCAGAGAATATTTACTCTCCCTTTCCGTTGATGAACTCGTTGAAAAGATCATAAGTGGTGTGAAATCAACGGAGATAAACATGAATTACACTTCTCTTGCATCGCACGTTAGAAGAGAATTTCCCTTTCTTATAAAGCCAATGGTCAATCTTTATTTTCAACGTGATCCGGTAGTAACGATAGGTAATGGAATTGCAGTGAACAGAATGTCAACGAGTGTTCGGCGTAGAGAGGCCTTACTGATGGACTATGTTTACAAGTATCATCACGAATTCAAGGATTTGAACATTCCAAGATACTACAATTTGGAAGACCCGTTTTTCATAGAGGGAGGAGATGTAGAAATTTTAAATTCCGAAGTCGTCGCGATCGGAATTTCTCAGCGTACGGAGCCAGAGGCTGTTGAACTCATTGCAAGAAGAATACTCGAATTTGGAGATTCGTTCAATACGATACTCGCATTTGAAATACCACAGTCCCGAGCTTTTATGCATCTTGATACCGTTTTCACAATGCTGGATTACGATAAATTCGTCATACATGCCAAATTAACGGGCATGGTTAAATTATTTGCCTTAAAACTCTCCGGCGATGGCATAGCTATTATCCCTGAGGAAGACAATCTTGAAGAAGTGCTCAAACGTTATTTAAAACTACCAGCTGTTAAAATTGTGAAATGTGGTGGAGACGATCCGGTAGATCAGGATCGTGAGCAGTGGAGCGACGGCTCGAATACTCTCTGCATATCTCCAGGTACGGTTATTACGTATTCAAGAAATTACGTGACAAATTCACTTATAAGGAAGGCTGGGGTCGAAGTTATAGAAATTCCTTCAAGTGAACTTTCGCGTGGTCGTGGAGGGCCAAGATGCATGGGCATGCCAATAGTTAGAGATAAATGAGATGCTTTTTTTCAACTGCCGAGCGGAGATGTTGAGTGAGTTTGAACTATGTCCTTAATTTGTGCGTCAACTTTACAACTTTGAGAACTAAATCTTTTTTCGCTTTTCAAGCGATGACTGCGAAGCGGAAACTGAGAATGAAGGAGTGTGTTGCCTGTTCAGCCAGCCATCCCGCTTAAGTTTTTCTGCAATCTGTCGAATATAGTAATGGAGGTTGTAGAAAATGATAAAGGTAAAAATCAACGGAATCGAAAGTAGGAATTACGCAGGCAAAGTCTCTTTAGGGGAGATTGTTGGCGATGTGTATCCAAAAGACACCGTTCTTGAATACGTGAAAATTGATGGAGAAAACGTGCTTTCTCAGGATCTTTCAAAAGTTTACGTTTCTGACAGTCAGATCGTGGATCTTGGCTTCATGAGTTTGGGGCAAAGTATTGCCAAAATCGCTCAAAGTGCTGTGGATTTTCTCGATTGGATTGATTCGCAGAACATGGATGAGGATCATATCTTCACCACTTTGTCAAAAATAGCAAGTGGATTAGAAGTAATGGAAAACGCCATATTCTCCATTCAATCTGTTGGAAAGAGAATAGAAACGGAGCAAGAAAATCGTGATTTGATCACGAAATTCGAAGAAATAAACTCTTTCACGTCTTTGGGAAAAAAAGAAGAGGTGCGAAATAGAATCCAAGAAGTCTCCAAAATTTACAGAAAGATATTTTCAAGAGTTCTTGAAGGAGGTGCTTTAGATGAACCAGTACATGCAAAGCGCGATCTTGACGGCAAGTCCTGAAAAGTTAGTTCAGATGTTGTATGAAAGGGTAATAGACTTGGTTAAAGAGGCTATTTCTAAAATAGATGACATCGAATCCAGAAATGCTTCTCTTGTTCGAGCTGAAGAGATCGTACTTTATCTCAATTCTGTTTTGGATATGAGTAAAGGTGGAGAAATCTCAAAAAATCTCAGAGCGTTGTACGATTTCATTTATCGTCAACTTATCGATGGGAATATCAACGGTGATGTTGAAAAGTTAGAAATCGCGCGGGACTTTCTGCAAGAAATGCTTGACACCTGGAAAGAGGCATCCAAGCATGTAAGTGTACATCCTCCTTCAAAAAATGGTTTCAGTATATCGGTGTGATTTTTTGTATCAAGCATGTAGTACTTGGTGATAAGCTCCAAAAGTTAGATGAAGCCCCATTTTTCAGCTATTCTTCGATCGAGAGTTTGAAGCACCGAGTATCAAGTGGCGTAAACTGAAAGACGTATGAACGCGCGAATCAAGCTTAATAAGATTTCGAAAAATCACATCATCACTTGCAAAACAGGAATCATACGGACGGCAAATCACGTAAAAAAAGCCGCCCGTTTTTTCGGGCGGTGGTGAAGAGGAAGCACTTAGACGGTGAATTTCCTTTCTTGCTGAAAAGTATAACACAAAATCGTTTTGTGTTCTTTGATTTTATTCAAATCTTAACTTATATTTAATTTTGGTACAGAATGTACATCGATATTGGCTCAATGTCGATCGTACCTGATAGAGACTTTATCGTTTTTGTACCAGCCTGATTTCGATCTGCAACTAAGTTCCATGTACCTTCAGGAAGTTTGAACTTTACTGGCGATACTTCTCCATTGTATATTACAACGATATTTTTCCAGCTATCTCCATTTGCATTTCCCTTTATTTCGTATGCAACCATTGCAATTGGCACTCTTAGATACTTCGTGACCTTTTTAAATTGCTTTGGGAAGAATGTGATGTGAGATTTTATCTGTTTTGCCGTGTACATTCTGAAAGCCGGGTGTGCCTTTCTCAATTTTATAAGGCCTTCGTAGTAGTCGTTGATTCCTTTGAATTTTGCAAGGTTAGACCAGTCCAAAGCGTTTACGGCATCGCCAGCGTTGTAGCTATTTCCATTGCCATCTTTTGTCCTCGCAAATTCAACACCTTCGGTGATGAAAGGAATTCCTTGAGAGGTTAAAATTATGGCATTGGCGAATTTCTGAGCGGCTTTCTTTTGTTCAATCGTCCAATTTGGCTCGGCACCGTTTATTTTATCCCAGAGTGTGTAGTTGTCATGGCATGTTGTGTAATTTACAGTTTCTCCTGGTTGAGCAGTGAATCCTGAGATCAAAGAAGAGTAATCGGTTTCACCAACAATGCCACGTTGAATCAGGATGTTCTTGGAGTTGTTTCCTTCAATAAAGCCTTTGGCTTTTATGTTGAAAACTCTACCTATTATGGCATCTCTAAAGTCATCGTTGAAAACGGAGATTTTCATGTTTTTCTGATCTCCTTTGCCAAATAGCGGGGTTACTCCCCATCCACCCCAAGGCTCACCGTAAAGGAGAATTTGAGGGTCAATTGAGTGAAGCTCGCTGACTATCTTTTTGACCGTTTGTTTATCAAAGAGACCAAGAAGATCAAATCTGAAGCCGTTAACATGGTACTCTTTTACCCAATATTTCACGGAGTCAAGTATGTATTTGCGCGCCATGGAGTTTTCCGTTGCAAAGGTATTCCCAACACCTGATTGGTTGAGATAAGCACCCTTGGCATTGACTCTGTAATAGTAATAAGGGACTGTCTGATCGAAAGCTGACTGGTTCCCAATACCCGAAGTGTGATTGTAGACAACGTCCATAATCACACCAATACCTGAGTTGTGAAAGGCTTTGATCATTTCTTTGACCTGATGTATTGTAGCGATAGGGCTTGAAGGATCGGTCGAATACTGGGCTTCTGGTGCATTGAAGAGATAAGTTATATAACCCCAATTGTACTGATCGAAAGGCTGATTCCAAAAATCCTGTATTGGCATGAGATGAACATCGGTGATGCCAAGCGCTTTGAGATGATCGATTCCTGTTGGAATACCATCGTAGTTGGTACCATGAACGGTAAAGCCAAGATATTTACCTCTGTATTGAGTGGGAAGACCGGAGTTTGGGTTCGATGTAAAATCTCTGACGTTAACTTCGTAGATCACGGCATCTGTTGAATGAGGTAGTTTTGGAGAAATGTCTTCATTCCAACTTGGTGGGTTCGTTTCATCTAGATTCACGATCATTGATTTTCTGTTGTACATATCGGCAGCGTAACAGTAAATATCTGGAGTTAGACGAGTTTTACCGTAAGAGTTGAATTCGTAAAGATAATAAATTCCATTCAGATCACCCTTTACGGTTGTGGACCACACACCTTGAGAATTCCGAGTCATCCGATAAGTGGCATATGGGACGTTAGAATCAGCTGATTTGTAAAGAAGTACCTTGGCCGATACCGAGATCGGTGACCAAACTTTAAAGGTTGTTTTATCTGGAGTGTAAATCGAACCAAGTTTCCCATCGTAGTAGAACTTCGGATCGTTTAAAGCTTTGTAAGCGTAAACAGTTGCCGGTCTAAAATCCTTGATTTTCAGAATCATCGGTTTTGCAACATCGTACGTTGAAAGTGGTTTGGCAAGTGTTATCTCAATGTGGTTTGTCTTTGGAAGGCTACCAGCTATGACAGGACCAACATTTTTTATCGGCCAGTTTTTTCCATTAACCGTGAATGTCAGGATTTTTGGCCAATTTTTCGTGTTTACCGCATTGGTCAAAAACGCATCAATCGTTTTCAAAGAATTGAGAAATGTACTCATAGCTCTCGGCGATATATCTGCTTTTTCAGGATCAGTGTACCAACTACTCTGCCCTTCTACCAACCAAATTTCGGCCACACCACCTTTTGGAATGTTGACAAACCTGTCTTCAGAAACATCCTTGGCTTTCCAGTCATCGAGACGAACGATGAAACCCAAAGCTGTGTATTCTTTATCGAATTTGATGATTGCGTAAGGACCGTAGTTGTCTTTGGCACTGAATTGGTAAGCTGCTCCAGGTAAACTGACAGGTTTATGAGGCCATATCCACAAATTCCATCCAGCATAGTTGTTGTCGTATCGATGATAATGCACGATCAAAACCGTTTTGGCACCAAAGTCTGCAGCTGTCTTTCCACTGGAAAGACTTTTAAAGTTGGCGGCTAACGAAATAGCTGAAAGTAAAGCGACAACAACGACTACAACGAAGAACTTTTTCAAAAACATCACCCCCTAAAATATTTGCGAGAAAATGTGAATGTCACCACTTTTCCCAGAATTTCACTTTTACACTTTTTTTGAACAGTATTTGAAGGCCTATTCCAATCAGATATGAGGCTATGAATGCCAAAAAAACTTGAACGATAGACGAAGAAAATCCAAACAGATCAAGCGCCCGTATTATAAGGAAAGCGGAAAACAACACACCTCCTACTCCTATGAGATTTTTGTTTATCAATTCTCTGGTTCCCTCAACCCCGAAAAGGATTGCAAAAAGAATCCAAATCAAAAATCCAAAGGAAACGTTAACAAATCCCAAAATGGATAAAAAGAGAAGCGATCCGAAAATTACTAAAAAAATTGAAAAAGCTTTCAATGTCACCACGCTCCCGATCTTTGTTTCGTGATCCAATTCTTCCGTGGCCCACTCTTTAAGATTTCTCTTATATCATCCTCATCTTTAAGCAGAACTCCTATATCTTTGGCTTGCTTTTTAGCAGAAGCTGTAAAATGAGATGATGTGACCACCGCTGCACGTCTTAAATGTGGAAATCCGTTTTTCTTCCAGTAATTCATTCCTGCAAATACCGCCATTATCGCATCATTTCCCACGTTATCTTTGTAATGTTTTGCCTGCACGGCAATTTTACCATCTAAGATCATATCCACCCCGAAATCCGGTGAGTTAACCGAAGAAGTTGGATTTTTCACGTGCCAACCACAGGCTTCAAAAAGCTTTTTAAGAAAATCTTCGAATTCTTTTCCATCACCATTTTTTCTCATTTTGTTAAACCATCTTGGAAGCTTTCTAAAAGTAACGAAATGTTTTATCGATAACGTCATTGCGTAAAACATTGTAATGGTTGAAATGAAAATTCCTATTATCACGATGGTTTCAAGATTCGATTGCGTCATGGTTCTACCTCCATGTTTGATTATATCATTCTACAGTGGTATTATATTGCCAAGTTAGGAGTGATTTTTTTGACCAGCGAAGTTTTTATGGATGTCATTTCACAGGGAATATACGTGCTTTTAACAGTTATAGCACCTGTTATGTTACTGAGTCTTTTGGTAGGACTCACTATCAGTGTATTTCAGGCAGTTACTCAGATAAACGAGCAGACGTTAACATTTGTGCCTAAAATATTGGTCGTTTTTTTGACTCTTGCTTTGACTGGAACCTGGATGATGCAAAAGTTACTCGAGTACGCTCAAATGCTGTTTACACAATACATATCTATGATTTGATACCATGGACTTTCAAACTTTCTTGCAAACGAAATTTTTAGTATGGCTAATGCTGATCAGTCGCCTTACCGGTTTGTTTTCTTTTTCGCCATTTCTTGGGGCGGCATTTTTTCCCACAATTGTAAAGGTTCTGGTGGTGGTAATTTTTTCGTGGCTCCTCATTCCGTATGCAGGAGTTGTTATTTCTATTTACACCCCTGTGGGGATCATCGCTTGGATGACATTCCTGAATTTTACAATCGGTATGGCAATAGGGCTTTTTGCAACTATATTTTTTTACACTGTGCAATTTGCTGGGAGGATATATGGCTATCAAATAGGATTTGCCGTTGCCAATGTGCTTGATCCACAAACTCAAACACAAGTTCCAATACTTGGACAGTTGACGTATCTCATTGCTTCATACTTGTTTGTTTCTATCAATGGTCCGGCGATTTTACTGATAGCAGTTGCAAACTCATTGAAAGGAATCCCGTTGAATGCATTGATCATCGGGACTGGATTCGTACCCACTTTTTGGAAAGAGGTAGGAACGATTTTCTCTGTTGGAATGCAAATAGGATTTCCGATAATTGCTTTTATGATCACGGTTACCATCGTACTTGGTGTGATGTCGAGAATCATGCCTCAGATGAATGTCTTTATGGTTGGCATGCCATTGAATGTTTTTGTCGGTTTGATAATGTTTGTAGCTCTCATCCCAATATGGTTCACGGTTTTTGGAAATATGATCGAGTCTCTATCAACTAAAATAGCCGTACTTATTGCCGGAATGTAGGGAATGTTATGTGGATAGATTTATCTGTTTTTGCCGATCCAGAAAAAACGGAAAAGGCGACGGCGCGCCGAAGGCAGAAGGCGAGAGAAGAGGGAAATGTTTCTCAATCTCCCGATCTGAATACGGCAATTTCGCTTTTGGCGGTAGCCAGTGTTGTTTATTTCACATTTGGAGGATTGTATAGAGATTTTTCAAGGCTAATTCTTGTGTTTTCCTCCGGTTTTTCTGGTACTGCAACTATGTCCATTTCACAAGCAATGAAATATCTTTCCTTCGCTTTCTCAGGGGCTTTACAATGGCTTATATTTGTGATGATCGTAGGGGTAGCCGGTGCTATGCTACCATCTCTTTTACAAACAAGATTTGCCATCTCGTTCAAATCTCTAATTCCAGATCTCAACAAAATCAATCCTGTTAAAGGTTTAAAAAATCTTTTTTCTCTCAGATCGATCGTTAAATTTCTGAATTCGCTGTTGAAGATCGCAGTAATAGGTTATATAGGATATATCACCATTTCTGGGGCACTTGGGAACTATTTAAGCACTTCTCAGCAACCAACTGGGAGTTCTGCGATATTTCTTGGCAATTTCATTTATCAGCTCATAATGAAGATCGGTATTGCTCTTTTGGCCATTGGAATTTTGGATATTTACTATCAGAAATGGGAATACGAGAGATCTCTTAAAATGACGAAGAAGGAAGTAAAGGATGAGATGAAAGATACACAAGGAAATCCTTTGATTAAAAACAGACAACGCAAAAAAATGATGCTACTCGCTCGTAGTCGTATGATGGAAAATGTGAAAAATGCCGATGTGGTCGTTACCAATCCAACTCACGTGGCAGTTGCCATTGAATACAAAGAGTCAATGAACGCCCCAAAAGTGATTGCTAAAGGTGCTGGAGAAGTGGCTGAAAGAATAAGGAAACTCGCAAGGAAACACAAAGTACCAATTATCAGGAATCCACCACTTGCGAGAGAGCTTTTTAAAATCGTAGAAATTGGTGAAGAGATACCATCGAGACTTTACAAGGCTATAGCTGAGTTGCTTGTTACTGTTTACAAGATGAAAAGCGAAGTGTAAAAAGGCTATGAGGTGGTCCGATGTCGCGGTACAATGATATTTTCATAGCTATTGGCGTTTTGTTTATAGTTCTCTTGATGATATTGCCAATAAGTGGTGGAATGCTGGACGTCTTTCAAATTATAAATATCACGATATCCATTTTGGTGCTTTTGACCACCATGTACCTCAAACGTTCGATACAGCTTTCTTCTTTTCCAACCATCGTGCTGATCTTAACGATATACAGAGTTGCACTTAACATAGCATCAACCCGATTAATACTTTTAGAAGGAAAGAACTTTGATGGGCATGTGATACGTGCTTTCGGGAATTTTGTAGTTGGTGGTAGTTACGTAGTTGGTCTTGTTATATTTTTCATACTTGTAGTAGTTCAGTACATCGTGATCACAAAAGGTGCCGAAAGGGTGTCCGAAGTTGCGGCTCGTTTTACCTTAGACGCCATGCCAGGCAAACAGATGTCAATAGATGCCGATTACAATGCTGGTGTAATTACGGAGTCTCAGGCACGTAAACGAAGAGAAGAAGTAAGACGTGAAGCGGATTTCTATGGTGCCATGGACGGAGCATCTAAATTCGTACGTGGAGATGCGATATCCACTATAATAATAGTGTTCATAAACATAATAGGTGGTCTTGTGATCGGAATGTTAATTCATCATATGGGGGCTACAGAAGCTGCACAAACTTACGTGCTTTTGACTGTGGGAGATGGACTTGTAACTCAGATACCAGCCATACTTATGTCCACATCTACGGGTATAATAGTATCAAGAGCTGCGTCTCAGCATTCTCTTGGTCAAGATGTTGTGAATGAACTTTCTTCTGAACCACGAGCACTGATAATAGCTGGAATCGCGATTTTGTTTCTTGGAATTTTTACCCCGTTACCCACTGTTTCAATGGTATTTGTTGGCCTTACAACTCTTATACTTGGATACGTTGCCTCACGATCATCTCCAAAGGAAGAGCCTGAAACTGCTTCCAAATCTGGAACTCCTGGAAAAACCGTGCCGTCCAGAGGAGTTGAGGGAGCTATTCCTTTGAGCACTCCGATGGATGTATCTGATATTATAACCACGGATACGGTGGAAATTGAGATCGGATACGGTTTGATTCCACTTGCCGATAGATCTCAAGGTGGAGATCTCCTTGATAGAGTAACGATGGTGCGAAAGCAGATAGCGTACGAATTGGGATTGATGATCAGTCCCATAAGGGTGCGAGACAGCGTTTTACTTAAGCCAAACGAATACATAGTAAAGATTCTTGGCTCAGAGGTAGCACGTTACGAAATATTTCCCAACAGGCTGCTTGCAATGAACCCTGGAGTTGTGGAAGAAAAAATAGAGGGAATTCCAACGAAAGAACCGGCTTTTGGATTAGAAGCTTTTTGGATAACTGAGGATCAGAGAGAAACCGCAAGAGGTTTGGGATACACTGTTGTCGATGCTCCAAGTGTGTTTGCGACACATTTAACGGAGCTGTTGAGAAGTCACGCCGCTGAACTTTTAGGTCGAAGAGAGATGGAAATGTTGCTTGAAGGATTAAGGCAAAAGGTTCCATCACTTGTCGATGACTTGATTCCTGGTATAATGAAAGAACCTGTTGTTCGCAATGTGTTAAGAAGACTTTTGGAGGAAAAAGTATTCATTCGTAATCTTCCGGTGATCTTTGAAACACTTATAGAGTATGGAGAAAGAACTTCAGATGTGTCTGAACTTACGCAAGAAGTTAGAATTGCGTTGAAACGCCAAATAAGTGAATCGGTAAAATCAGAAGATGGTTATGTTCATGCGGTAGCGTTGTCACAATCTTTGGAGGAAAAATTAAACGAATCCATGACCACTTCTGGCGGTAAGAAGATCTTCAATGTAAATCCAGAAATCATGTCTAAGATCGTAAATTCAATAGCGTTATTGTTGAAAAAAATCATGGAAAAAGGGAATTCTCCTGTCATCATCTGTTCGGCATCTATAAGAGAGGCGATGGCACGTTATATTCTGAAAAGTTTACCCAAGATTCCAGTAGTTGCTTACGAGGAAATGACAGATGATGTGAAATTAAAAGTGGAAGATATTGTAAACGTATAACTGTATTATAATAAATGATTATTAATAATATTGGGGCTGATTTTGTGGAGTTGAAGAAGTTCATTGCCACTAACATGGCAGAAGCCATGATAAAAGTGAAAAACGAACTTGGTTCTGATGCGATAATACTCCAAACTCGTCGTGTTAAACGTGGAGGGTTTCTTGGCATTGGTTCGAAGGTCTATATAGAAGTTACAGCCATGAACGAGGACAAGCAAAATGTCCCGAAGCCCTCTCAATCGCGTATGACAATTGCCAATGAATCTTCTTTACAATTGAAGAATGAGCTGTCCGATATAAAGTTAGCACTGAAAAGTGTCAATGAAAAATTGTCAAGTGTTCGTAGATCTGGAAATTTCCCAGAACCATTTGAACACATTCATACAAAACTCATAGAATCAGGACTCAGTTTCTCTGAAGCTACGTCAATTGTGGAAAAAACGAGTCAAAGCATGACACCCTTGGAAGCCAGAGATGATGAGAAAATATCCAGAGCCTTGAAAATGCACTTTTATGGGATGGTAAAAACTCAAAGAGTCGCCTTTAGCGTGCCTCAAAAGATCATCTTTGTTGGTCCAACTGGTGTAGGCAAGACGACAACTCTTGCGAAGATCGCCGCAATGTTAAGAATAAAGGAAAAACTTCCTTTGTCCATTTTAACGTTAGATACTTATCGGATAGCAGCTGCTCAACAATTAAAAACTTATGCTGATATAATGCACATACCTTTTAAAGTGATTTACACCCCTCAGGAAGCTGAAGAGGTTTCTTCCAGTACCAACGAAAGTTTGATTCTGATGGATACCGCTGGAAGAAGCCAAAAAGATGCAATGAAAATCGAGGAAATATCGGCGTATGTTCGTGCCATTAAACCGGAGATGGTTTTTCTCACCATAGATGCAACGAAAAAAAGATCGGATGTGGAAGATGTGATCTCACATTTTATGAGTATCGCACCCACTCATATTATCATCACCAAAATCGATGAAACCTCTTCTCTTCTTGGTATCATGACTTCATTGGCAAATTCTAAAATCCCCCTTAGCTTCGTTACCAATGGTCAAAATGTGCCGGAAGATATAATGTATGCCGATGAGTTGGACATATCGACCTTGATAGTCAAGGAGGTTCTTGATAAATGATCAACGATCAGGCAACCATGCTGCGAAATGAACTGAAAACGGCTCGTTTTGTCACCGTTGCTTCTGGGAAGGGTGGTGTTGGTAAGTCTCTTGTGACTATGAATGTCGCTGTTTCATTGTCGAAAATGAATAAAAAAGTGTTAGTTATAGACATGGATGTGGGATTTGCCAATCTTGAGGTTCTTGGGGGGCTGCACCTTAAACACACTCTTAAAGATTTTTTCAGTGGCGTTGATTTGGGCGAAATTATTGAAAAAACAAAATACGGATTCTGGCTTTTAAGCAGCGGAAACGATGTGAATGATATATACGCTTTCCAAATGGGGGAAAGAGAAAGACTCTTCTCGGAATTTCAAAAACTTGGAAGTGAAATGGATTACATTCTTATCGATATGGGAGCTGGATACTCCGAGCTTATGGATAACATATACACAATTACAGATGATTTTATTCTTGTTATAACACCAGAGCCAACATCGATTATGGATGGGTACACATTTTTGAAAATATTGTCAATAAAAGAATTGAAAAGTAGGATGCTCTTGGTTGTTAACATGGTCAACGATCTTTCAGAAGGACGGATTTTAATCAAGAAATTTGGAGAGGTTATCACTAAATTCACTTCCCTTCAGTTCGAAAAATCATACTCCATACTGAATGATCCGAGGGTCAGACGTTCTGTCAGAGATCAAAAACCATTCGTAATTTCACACGAAAAAATACAGCCAACCTTTGGAATTATAGGAATATCTTCGGCTATTGCCGGAAGAGATTACAAAAACAACGCTCCGAAAAAAATGAGCTTTGCCAACAAGATCAAGCGTTTTTTCAGATTGGAGAGATAGGGTTTGGCTTATTTTCTCGAAGAAGTCGGTATCGATCGCATAAAGCCAGGTATGCCGCTGAGGATAGAAGCAAGCTCAACTTTGGGCTTTACAGGAGGAGAATTCAAATCAAAGGTAGAGGACATCATTAACACTTTGCTGAAAGCTGCCATGCCATCCATGAAAGGCAGGCTTGTTCCATTTCCGGTTGGCATAACGGCAAGGATTTCTGCCGTTGATAAACAGTCGTTGTACGTCTTCTATGGAACTGTCTTAGGCAATAAAGAAGAAGAAAATATTCCCATCACCATTTTCAATATACGAGGAAAAATCAGAAGAGTTCAAAGAAGGAGATTCCTTCGCCTACCATTCGTTTCGCAAGGTACTTTAAGGATTTTCGGGGCAAAAGAAGACATATCTTTTGTGAGTTTAGATGTAAGCGCGGGCGGTATGAAGATCGCGACGAAGACGAAGTTAGAAGTTGGAATGTTAGTCAATATCGATTTCAAATTCGAAAAAGGTTTGGAACTCAAAAAACAAGAAGCCAAGATCTTGAGAGAAGTGAAATCAGAATCAAAAAACCTTCACACTTATGGAATAGCATTTTTCAACATGCCTTTTTCTACGCAAGACAGGATAATGAAATTCACTTTCAAGTTGGAGTTGAAATTGAAGGGAGGAAGAAAAGATTGAGATGGAAAGATCAGCTTAACGATATGAAACTCGATGTACTTAAAGAGATAGGAAACATAGGAGGCGGCAACGCTGCCACCGCGCTTTCGAACATGATAGAGAAAAACGTGGATATAGAAGTTCCAAAAGTTCATGTGGTGGGTTTATCGGATATTTATAAAATACTCAGAGATCCAGAAGAAATATCCGCATCTACTGTTGTGCCAATAAAAGGCGAAGCCCCCGGGAAAATGCTCATGATCTTCGATTCCGAATCTTCCAAAAGACTGATTTCATTCTTGATCGGTAAAAAACCAGAAGATCTCACTGAGCTGGATGAAATGCAATCTTCTGTTTTGAAAGAGATAGGAAATATAATGTGTTCATCCTACGTCATAGCACTTTCAACTTTCACGTCTCTTTTTATGGAAACGGATGTTCCCATACTTGTAATTGATATGCTTGGTGCGGTGATCGCGGAAACGTCTATTCTGTCATCCGAGGAATATGACGATGTGATAATGATTGAAAATATTTTGAAAATCAAGGACAGCGAGAATTTAAGTGGATTTTTGACTATGTTTCCACAGCATGGGAGTCTTAAAAAGATATTCTCAAAGCTTGGAATTTCATGAGGTCGTCACGCAATGGGAAATAAGATCATAATAGGTATAGGAGAGTACGCCGTTGCCAACAATCCCAGTATTATTATCACGCTTGGACTCGGTTCTTGCGTAGGAGTCTGCGTTAGGGACAAACGCAACCGAATTGGTGGCATGATCCACGTGATGTTACCTGAGGCTAAAGACAAACTCAAAAAGATGAGCAAATATGCGGATCCTGGAATAAAGCTCATGATCGATGAGATGGTTAAAAAGGGAGCCAATCTCCGAAATTTCGAAGCTAAGATAGCAGGTGGCGCTTCTATGTTTCAAACGAAAGGGTTCGATGTTGGAAAGAGAAATGTTGAAAAAACAAAAGAAGTCCTTCGCTCACTACACATCCCACTAATTGCGGAAGACACCGGGAAAAATCGTGCAAGAAGTATAGAATTTCATATTGAAACCGGTGATCTTTTTGTGAAAAAGGTTGGCGGGAAGGAGAAGATTGAAATCATCAAGCTATAAGGCGTGGATTTACGCGTTTATGATTTTTGAGCTTTTCTTTTTGCTTTTGAATTTTGCCGGCGATCGAACACTTTTAGAGTCAATCGTGAGGGCTACGATATCTTCCGCTATATTGGAGTTCTTGTTCTTTTTGGTGTATCTGGTTGTTGTGAAGAAAAAAGATAAAAAACTAAAGGGGAGGTCTTTCGATCAGAAGGATTCCGACAAATGATTTTGGAGGGCGATTATCGTTGAGATCTTACGTAGATAAAGAGTGGGCAGTGAAAAAATTCACACCGTTGATTAGAAAATTGGCCTATGATCTTGCGAGATCACTCCCTCCCTCTGTGGAAGTTGAAGATTTAGTTCAAGAAGGCGTAATTGGATTGCTTGGGGCAATAGAGCGTTTCGATCCATCAAAAAATGTAAAACTTTCCACTTATGTTGTTACCAGAATAAAGGGAGCCATGCTCGATTACTTGAGATCGATAGATTGGATGCCCAGAACTTTGAGAAAAAAAATGAAAGATGTTGAACGTGCACGTTCGAAATTTGCCAACGAGGAAGATCCCGAGAAGGTAAGAGCTATGATATCAGCGGAACTTGAAATGAGCTCGAAAGAGATCGAAATAGTAGAACGAGAAATACTTCGAAATCAAGTCTTATCTTTAGATAGATATCTTTTGTCAAATGAAGAATTTGCTGATTTGATTCCGTCCAGAGAACGTACACCGAAGGAATTGTACGAAGAAGAAGAAACGATTTTAAAACTTAAAGAAGCAATTGAAAGTCTAAACGAAAGAGAAAAGCTGTTGCTATCTCTCTATTACAACGAAGATTTGACATTTAAGGAAATAGCTCATATTCTCGGTATAAGTGAATCGAGAGTTTGTCAAATACACTCGATATCTCTTTCCAAGATCAGAGATAAGCTGAAAGGGATGAGATGATTTGTTAAGACCTGTGGATTTACAGGTTGTGATAGTGAAAGGCGTGGATAACGCTCAAAATATCAGTTATTCTCAGCAATTGATGAGTTCCGCACAACAAACTGTAAGTGTTGAAGAACAAAAAAGATTTGCTGAGAATCAGCACAGAGTACTTGCAAAAGATAAAACTCAAAACCCAAACGTTCGTACACCTACGGAATCGGGTGGAAATGGTGGCTATTATTTTACCCAAAGACGTGGGAAGAAGAAACAGAGCGTTGATCCTTATCGAGGAAAGGTGATAGATATACGCCTGTGAAAGAGTGGAAAGAAAAAATTGAAGATGCCTCACGCAGGTTGAAGATAAACGGCTCGAAGATCAACATTTATTCGGCCGGGAAGGCGGAGCTGCTTTCTTGTGTTTTATCGTTGATTCATCACGGTGAAAATCCCGTTGTTGTTCTTCCGAACATTCGATATGCTCAAGAAATATCTAAAAATATGGATGAATTGAAGATAAAACATTCCATTCTCCCCGATATTGATATTTTGCCTTTTGAAACCCTTGAACCATCTAAACAAGGAATCTCTTTGAGAATAGAAGCGCTTAGTGCTCTCCTCACGGGGGAAGAAGTGGTTGTAACAGATGTAACGGCACTTCTCAAGCGCACAGCTCCACCTCGATTTTTAAAGGATAAACGCGTGTTATCCGTGGGTGAACGGCTTCCACATGATCTTGTAAGATGGTTCTTGAATGTAGGTTACACACGCACAATGACGGTGAGGAGTGTTGGAGAATTCGCTGTAAGAGGGAATATCGTTGACTTTTTTTCTCCCAAAAGTGGTCCTGTACGAATCGAAACTTTCGATGTGGATGTAGAATCGTTGCGCATTTTCGATCCAGAGACACAAATCAGCGTTTTAAAATTGAGAAGTGTGGAAATATTACCCTTTATGGAGATATACAAAAGCGAAGAATCGTTGACAATGGCGCGTGAAAGACTTCAAAAGCGGGGGCACTTTGAACTTTCTCAAAAACCTGCAGAAAGGCTTCAAGGAATGAACGGCCTGTTTTGGAAAAATTCGTACTGTGGACTGGATTACATTCCTGAAAATGTGCACCTCGTTGTCTATAATTTTGAGGAATGCAAGTCTCGCTATGAGGAGTATGAGCGTGAAATATTCGAACTGTACGATGAAACTTTCCGAGAAATCTATAAACGTTTCTCTTACGCTCCTTTTGAAAGATTAGATCATAGCAAAATGATACACGTGTCAAAAAATCCCGTTCACATGCCGTTGGACGACTCTTTTGTATTTTCTGTAGGAACTGACGTGCCTCTCGTTTTTGAAAGGCAATCTTCTAGACAGTCCCTTGAAAAAGTGGAAAATTTTTCTGAAATAGAACCGGGAAGCCTTGTAGTACATTCCGATCATGGTATAGGAGTGTATCAAGGAACTCAGATAATAGAGGATGCCGATGGTGTCCACGAATATCTAAAAATACTTTACAAGCATAACGCCATACTTTACGTTCCAGTTGAAAAATTCACCAAGATCAACAAATACATAGGCTCCAAAGGCAAGGTCACTTTATCCGATATAAGTGGAAAAGAATGGAGAAAAACTAAAGAAAAAGTGAAAGCTGGTGTTGAAGCTGATGTTAAGGCACTTCTAAGACTTTACGCTATGAGGGAAGAATCTCGAGGGTTTTCATTTTCTGAAAGTGTAGAGCTTGAAGAAGCATTTTCAAAAAGTTTTGAGCACATTGAGACACCAGATCAGGAAAAAGCCCTTGAAGATGTTTTTGAAGATATGGCTTCTGTAAAACCCATGGACAGACTCATATGTGGTGATGCTGGTTTCGGTAAAACGGAAATCGCACTCAGAGCCGCATTTCGGGTGGTGGCAAATGGAAAACAAGTGGCGGTTCTCGTGCCAACAACGATTCTTGCAAGGCAGCATTACAATCTTTTTTTATCGCGTATGGAACCATTCGGTATCAAAGTTTCTCTTTTATCATCCAAGGTTAGCACTTCAAAAAAGGCGGAAAAAATAAAAGAGATAGCCAGTGGAAAGGTCGACGTAGTCATTGGTACTCATTCTTTGATATCGGGAAAAGTTTCTTTCAAGGATCTTGGATTGGTGATAATAGATGAAGAACAAAGGTTTGGAACGAAACAAAAAGAATCTTTGAAAAAATTGCGTTTGAATGTTGATGTCTTGACTCTTGCCGCAACTCCAATTCCAAGAACATTACACATGGCACTTGCGGGAATAAAAGAGATGTCAGTGATCCAAACTCCACCAATTGGTCGAACGGTGCCAAGAATTTATGCGGCAAAGTGGAACGAAAAAATCGTGCAAAGTGCAATTCTCAGGGAAGTCAATCGAGGCGGACAAATTTTTTACGTTCATAACAGAGTTGATGATTTGGAAGAAGTGGCTGAAAAGCTGAAAAAATTGATTCCTTCTTTGAGCGTTGCCTGTGTACACGGACAAATGCCTAAGATAGATTTCATAAAGGCAATTGATGGGTTTTATTCCGGAAATATCGATGTTTTAGTCGCAACAAGTGTGGTGGAAAATGGCGTAGACGTTCCAAATGCGAATACCATTATTGTAGATGATGTGGAAAGATATGGTTTAGGGCAGTTGTATCAGCTCAAAGGGAGAGTTGGACGATCTGATAAAAGGGCTTTTGTTTATCTCATGTACTTCAAAGAGCCATCTCCTTTGGTTCGAGAAAGACTTAACGCGATATCTAAATATTCCGATCCGGGAAGCGCCATGGAATTGGCTCTCAAAGATATGGAAATACGTGGAGTTGGTGAGATTTTAGGCCTTCGTCAACACGGACATATAGATTCAGTAGGATTGCAAATGTATCGTGATATATTGAAGAGGACTATATCCAAGCTAAAGGGAGAAGATTTCGAAAAAGATCGTAGAGAAGTAGACGTTGAGCTTCCATCCTCTGTACTGCCAAAGGATTATATTCTCGATTCGGTGGAAAGGATGAAACTGTATCGAAGATTAGCGGGTGCCCAAAAAATCGAAGAAGTGGATGAAATCATCAAGGAAATGCGTGACAGATTCGGTCCTGTTCCATCGTCAGTTGAAACCCTTTTGGATCATTCTAAGATCAGAGCATTGCTTTTATCGACCGGTATAAAGAGCATCAAAGCGCGGGGCGAAGATGTGGAAATGATATTCAACGGAAGAAATGAACTGTCCAATTTTTCAAGATTTTACAAAGAGTGCTTAACAAATCCATCTAAAAATGGTATGATCTTGCGATCCGTGATCGTTAAAAACGATCTCAAGCCTCTATTGAATATATTGTTGGATTATCAAAAAAATGTATTACCTAAAAAGGAAGGAGTAGTTTGAATGAATTGGATGCAAAAAATGAGAAAACACGCTCCTCTTATCGTATGGATAATAGTCATCACATTTGCGGTGGGTATCGCATGGTGGTCTATCTCATATTTCATTGGAGGGTCTCGTGTATCAGCTTCGACCGTACATAAACCATCTGAAAGCCAAGCGATCGCCTTGGTAACCAAAAATGGAACTCCGCTTTCATACCAGTATTGGGTTATGCCAACCGAACTTCAAAATTACATGCAAAACATCATAGCCAATTACAAAAATTACTATGGGGCTCCACCTGATTCGTTATTCAAAGAGCCAGAACTTCAGGTAAATGCGATTAAGCAATTGGTCGATCAGAAAGTTATAGATTACTTTGCCAATACGAACAACATCAGTATTTCAAGTAATGATATAGATTCACAGCTGAAGGCCATTGTCAATAAATACGCATCGAATCCGCAGGCAAAAGATTACATAATCAAGAGATACGGTTCGATAAAGAATTTTGAAAATGCAATAAAACCAGATGTGAAGCAAAGTCTTACAGTTCAAAAAGTAACGTCACTGGTAGCAAATGTTACAGAGAGCGACGTCAAAAATTACTATGAATCTCACAAGACGGAGATAGAAGATAAATACGACGAAGTCAAAGCAGCTCACATACTTGTTTCCACCCAAGCAACGGCAAATAAGATTCTTAATCTGATAAAATCCAAGAAAATAACTTTCTCTAAAGCTGCTGAAAAATATTCAAAAGACACGGCTTCAGCCACAAATGGTGGAGAACTTGAATGGTTTACACGCTCACAAATGGTTCCTCAATTCAGCAATGCTGCATTTAACGCAAAAGTTGGTCAAATCGTGGGACCAATCCAAACTCAGTATGGTTGGCATTTGATAGATGTTGAAGGCAAAAGAATGTATGACACATTTGATGCCATTAAATCTTCTACACCCATTTACAACGATTTACTAACCCAGGTTAAAAATGAAAAATTCGCAAATTGGCTGAAGAAATACAAAGCGGACGAGAAGATTTCTTACCGTATTCAAGGCGAAGTGTTGCCTTATGTTCAAAGATTTTATTCAATACCGGCAACGAATGTAAAGAAGGTTAAGGCGTTCATAGAAGAAATGGATTCTTACGTGTATCCATCTAAGAGTGCCACGGTTAACACATCTATAGATCCAAGATTATTGGCACTTTACGAATCTGCACTTGAAGAATACAAGAGTGACTTGCAATCTCAAAATGCAGCACTTGAGAGCTATCATTACAGCTCAGGAACTTTCCCGGCAACTTATGTTGGCCTTTCAGCCACCGTTTTGCAGAAAAAACTGGATGAAGTGAGTAAGGAAATGGATACCGCAACTGGCACGACCTTTTCAAAACTCTTTGACAAGAAACTCGAACTTCAGAAGGCCCTTAACTACGCTAATGCAATTGAAAACTTGAGAAAACTTGGTTACAAGAATACTGAAAGCATCAAAAAAGCTTACGATGACTATCAAAAGAAGTTGAATGAACTTTCAAGCAGGATAAAACAAGTTCTAAGTGCACTTTACCAGGTTGCACCTTACTCATCAGATGTAGTTACAAAACTTTACAAACTCGAGCCTTCTAATAAGAAAGTTGCCCTTCAGTATTTTCAAAATGAGTACAAACTAATAGAACCTGTACTTTCCAACAAACAAACGTACCAAATGTATTCATCTCGAATAACACCCGTTCTTGAATACGTCAAGTCAGGTTTAGAAAATATAACATACACGGCCGAATCTACAAGCTTAAAGACGGGAGCAATTGTAACACTGATCGATATGTCGGAAAAAATGGGAAATTTGGGTGAAGAACTTAAATATTTGAAAAAACTCAAAGAAGTTGATCCCCATTATCAGGGTGTGGATCAGGTTATAAAGCAAGTGGAAAATGCGATCTCCGCAAGCTCGACATCCACAAAGAGTGCGACAAGCCTTCAATCCACACCGACTTTGAAGATACCCACTTCGAGTAATTCGGGGAAATAAATAAAAATAACAGAAGAATTTCATGACAAAAAGCTCCCGACTGGGAGCTTTTGTTTTGTGTCAAAAATCAACTTTCTGGCTGCGCGGGGAGGACTCGAACCCCCACGCCGGGATCCAAATTCCCGTGTGCTACCATTACACTACCGCGCAATCATGAATATTCTAACACATAATCAGGGGGTAAGGCAAGACTAATTTTATAAAAATCCACGTGAAATGATGATATGATCAAAAACGTTATTTTCTTCCCGTATTTGATATAATGTGAACAGTTGAGTGTTTTTTCTTGGCAAAAAAGGAGGCTTTTCAAGTGCTAAAAATGGTGAAGATAGAAGTAGATGGAAAAGAGTACTTGGCAGAAGAAGGAAAAAATCTCCTCGAATTTCTTCTTGAAAACGATTTCGATATCCCACATTTATGTTACCATCCATCCGTAAAAAGCATTGGGGCATGTCGTATGTGTGTCGTTGAAGTGGAAGGGGCCAAAAATCTCAGTACTTCTTGTACGACAAAGATCGTTGAAGGCTTGAAGGTCAAAACCAAAAGTGAAAGAGTCGACAAATCTGTGAAGATGAATTTAGCCCTCATTTTGTCAGAACATCCCAACGAATGTATGACTTGTGACATGAATGGAAACTGCGATCTGCAAGATTTAGCTTACAAGTATTTTCCTGAAGGTGAGCCCACATTTGGTTATTCTAAGCGGAATATACCACTCGATGATTCCAGTGAGTTCATCTTAAGGGATCTGAACAAGTGTATACAATGTCAACTGTGTGTCAGAGTTTGCGATGAAATTCAAGGTATGAGTGTGTATTCCATGGCAAACCGTGGGTATAAAGAATTGCCTACCACACCCTACGAACTTCCACTTGCAGAAACTGACTGTGTTAACTGTGGGCAATGTGCCACGATATGTCCTGTTGGCGCTATAGTGGAAAAACCGTCTATAGGCAAAGCACGATGGTGGGAAACCGAAAAAACAAAAACGACTTGTGTGTACTGTGGTGTCGGTTGCCAACTGGATGTGTATTCCGATCCGAAAAAGAACGATATCGTTAGAATCAATGCATCCAAGCAAAATCCCGAAGTTAACGATGGGGTAGCAACGTGCGTGAAGGGGAAATTCGGTTATGAATTCGTCAATCATCCTGATAGATTAAAAGATCCAATGATAAGGAAAAACGGGAATTTGGTTCCCGTTGAGTGGAATGAAGCTCTTGATTACACGGCTAAGAGATTACTCGAAATAAAAGAAAAATATGGGCCTGATTCCATTGCCTTCCTTTCTTCCGCAAGATGTACAAACGAAGAAAATTATCTACTTCAAAAAATAGCCCGTGTTGCCATTGGAACTAACAATGTGGATCATTGTGCAAGACTCTGCCATGCCTCCACGGTTGCAGGTTTGGCAAGAACACTTGGGAGCGGTGCAATGACGAACAATCTACACGATGTACTTGAAGCCAACGTGATCCTCTTGACAGGTTCCAATCCAACTGAAAACCATCCGGTTTACGGTTCGAGAATAAAAAGAGCCGTTCGTGAAGGAGCAAAGCTTATTGTCGCTGATCCAAGAAGAATCGAGCTTGTAGACTACGCAACTCTATGGTTGAGACACTTGCCTGGTACAGACACTGCACTTTTCAACGGAATACTCAACGTGATAATACGAGAAGAACTTTACGATAAGAATTTTATCGATGATCGTACTGAAGGTTTTGAAAAACTTAAAAGGACTGTTGAAAAGTATAATCCGGAGTACGTTTCTCACATAACTCAAGTACCACTCGATGATATAATACGTGCTGCAAGAATCTACGGAAACGCTGAAAATGCTGCGATCATATATGCAATGGGAATAACTCAACACGTAACTGGAACTGACAACGTTACATCTTTGGCAAACCTTGCCATGGCTACCGGGAATATTGGAAGGCCTGGAACGGGTGTGAATCCACTTCGTGGACAGGGAAATGTTCAGGGCGCTTGTGATGTCGGAGCACTGCCAAACGTGTATCCTGGATATCAGAAGGTAACAGATGAAAATATACGTAGAAAATTTGAAAAAGCGTGGGGAGTGAAAAGATTATCTTCCAAGAACGGTTTAACGATCGTTGAAATGATGAATGCCATCCTTGATGGAAAAATAAAGGCTTTGTTCATCATGGGGGAAAATCCGAAAATGAGTGATCCAGATGCCCACCATGTTGAAAAGGCACTTCAAAGTCTTGAATTCATGGTAAGCATGGATATATTTCCAAATGAAACGAACAAGTACGCAGATGTGGTTTTAGCAGCATCGAGTGGCTTCGAAAAAGATGGTACCTTCACGAACACCGAAAGAAGAATTCAAAGAGTAAGAGCGGCTATAAAACCAGTCGGAAATTCCAAACCGGATTGGATCATACTTAAAGAAATTTCAAATCGTCTTGGCTATAATATGAAATACGAAGATCCCTCTGAGGTGATGGACGAGATCGCGAGTGTTACACCTATCTACGGTGGAATTTCATACGATCGATTGGAAAATGTAGGACTCCAATGGCCATGCCCATCACCAGATCATCCTGGGACACCGATACTTCATGCTGAGAAATTCAATCGTCCAAATGGGAAAGGGAAATTCGTACCCGTTGAATTTGCAGAACCACCAGAGTTGCCAGACGAGGAATATCCATTTTATTTGTCCACCGGAAGGATACTCTATCACTACCACACCGGAACTATGACGAGGCGTGTTAAGGCGATAGATAAACTAAAACCGGAAGTTGAGATAGAGATCAATCCATCGGATGCTGAAAAACTCGGAGTATCAACGAACGATGTTGTAAAAGTCACATCGAGAAGAGGCTCCATATCCGGAAAGGCGAAGATAACCAGACGCTCTATGGAAGGAATGGTATTCATACCATTCCATTATGCAGAAGCTGCTGCAAACGATCTAACGCTTGCGGTACTCGATCCGATCGCGAAGATCCCAACGTACAAAGTTGCAGCCGTGAAGATAGAAAAGGTATAACTCATGTAAAGACAAGGTAGTAACTTTGTCGCTAAATTTCCACACGTTCTGGATGCGTGTAGATGTTAGCGTGCCTTCCTCTTACAAAACCAATGAGTGTGATTTTCCGAATTTCAGCTGATTCTATAGCCTTATCGGTAACGGCAGATTTTGTGATCACTATGGGAATGCCGATCATTGCGCACTCTTCAACTATTCTTGAGTTTGCACGTCCGCTGGCAAAGAGTACAGGCTTGTCCACTTTGGTGGGATTGGAAACCATGTAACCAATACATTTTTCCACTGCACTGTGACGGGAAATATCTTCGGCAATGTATAAAAATTCGTCTTTTGCCAGATCGAAAACGCCTACCATATGGCAACCGCCGGTCTCTTCAAAAAGTGCGGAGGATTTCAACAGCTCTGCAATTCTTTTGAAGATAACATTTACAGAGATGGTGTATTTTCTACGATGATTTTTAAAGATTTCTGATTTGTTCAACAAAGTAACATCTACACGATTTCCATTCATCTCTAATTTCAATTCAGATGAGTTTGTCATAAGACCTTTGGCATAAAGAGTACCAATTGCCAGATAGTCGAGGTCATTTGGTGTACAAGAAATTTCCGAAACGATTTCATCGTTAAAGGATATGCGTGCTGTGAATTCTTCAACGACAACATCTTTTTGAACCTCTTTTGAATTGTTCTTCACTTTGAGTATCTTAACTTCTTTTCTCATTTTGAATCCATAATCACCTGCCTTTGTAATCATAATCATTAAATCATGTTGTGCGTGAATGTTAAGAAGCTATCCTTAAAATCGCATCGCTTTTCAAGCGATTAGGAATTTTTTTCAAAGCCTTATCAAGACCGAATCGCTCGTTTATCCATCTTTCAGTTCACACCGCTCGGCACTCGTTACTTCGGCTTTTACGACCAAGTCGGTAGACGCGACCGGTAGCCGAGAAGCAGCAGCCGCGACCCTTTAGCACCATCTTTTCCACTTTTGTGCCCCGTAAAACAGAATAAAAAAGCACAGGGCCAGTAGTAAAAAGGCGAATTCAAAGGTATTCTCACTTCATTTCAAGGTAAAATCCAAGCTCTTTCCCAAAGAAGATCTCCGGCTCGAAAACACCAAATGGGCTGTTTATCTTTACTCCCAATCCTATAGACGCTTTAAAGGATTCCAAACTGATATTTTTATAATTCATAAATGCAATCTGAGGGATCAATTCTGGCGTGTAAAGACTCAATTCTGGGGATTTGGATATTTCAAATGATGAAGTGAGTGGTACTCCGATTCTCGTTTCAAAAAGCAACATAAACGGAAGATCAAATTCTTTTGTATCGTAACCTTTCAGATTGTAGGTATCACCAAAGTAGATTTTTCTTGTGAAGGGCGCATTCCCAAGATTCAAGACTCCGTAGAGTCTCGCTTGATAGTATACCTGTCCTATCATTCTGTGGTAAAGATTTCCATCAAGGGTGAACACCGAATATTTCGTGCCGTTTATTCCCTTCTCGAGGTGTAAATTCCACCACGCGTAAGTGCGTTTGTTCTGCATTTGAATTGGTCGATCGTAAATGTCAAGCGAAACTGCATCAACGGCAAACTGTTCACTTGCCGATATAGAAACATTCTCGTGAATGTAATTCGCCATGAATCCAGAATTTCCACTCAACACATAGCCCGCGCCTACAGTTTTTCTTGCCAAATCGTACTGAAATTTTGATTGTGAAGTTATCCACTGCATTTTTTTAAGATTCGAAAGTGCAATTTCAAAAGAAAATGGCGTTCCAAATGCCCGCTGTGAGGAAAGATCAAGTGAATAACCACCAGCAAAGATTTCAAATGGAGAAAGGTTGAAAAATCTTATCGACGCTTCTCCCTGTACTCCAAGTCCAAAGAGATCGCTTTCTTTGATGCCAACTCCTTTCACCAAATCAACTATGGGAGAAATATGATTTTTCTCTTCAACACTTACCACGAGTACGTAATCATCATTCGTTGCTTCTAAATTCATGTAGACGTTTGAAAAAAGCCCAGAACTCATCAAAATATTTTGTGCTTTGGCTAATTCGTCTACGTTCACCTTCATACCTTTTTTGTAACTCATAAGATTGAGAATAACGAACTTCTTTGTGAATGTGTTGCCCTGTATTTGGACATTTACTATTCTATTTGTGGCGAAGACGGACAACGAGAGAATCAAAATCAGAGTCAGTGATGAAATTATTTTTTTCATTTTTGTCTCTCCGACTTCAGGATTTCATCAACTTTTTTTGCCGCATCGTCAAAAGCCTGTTGAGGATTTTTAACACCATGTCTGACTTCTTCAATTGCATTGAAAAGTGTGTGCCTGATTTCTATTATGTCAACGTTCACCGGTCTTGGACGCGCGTAAGGTATCGCCTCAACTGCTGGCTTCAACTGTGGAAACTTTTTCCATATGAGCTTTATTTGCAATGAACTCAGAGCCGATTTTCTAACCGGCAAATATCCGGTATTCTCATACCAATAGAGTGTATTTTTCGTATTCGTCATCCATTTTATAAACTCCCATGCCGCTTTTTGCTTTCCAAGGGAAACATTGGAAAGTATTGCCAATGAACCACCACCAAGCGTTGTGGCAGTTGCCTTGTGGGATGGTAGCATCGCAACTCCAAGATCCCATGGAAGATTATCAAGTGCGTAACGTATTCCTCCACTGGTCATGGGGCCCATTGCGATCTTTCCCATCATGAAAGCCTGGATTCCCTCTTGATAGTTCATATTTGCAGGAGATATTCCTTCATCAAACCAACTTTTCCATCTTTTGAGTGTCTCAACAGCTGGTGGCTGATCAACGAGACATTTCGTCATGGACGAATTGAAAACTTTCCCGCCATTTTGCCATATAAGAGGCTCGAATTGATAAAAAGCCGTGTCTTCTCCACTGACTCCCCAAAACAATCCATATTGGGTAGCTCGGCCATTCGGAGCACGTACGGTTAATTTTTTTGCCACTTCTTCCATTTCTTTCCATGTTTTTGGCGCTTTGTTGGGATCAAGACCGGCTTTCTTGAAAAGATCTTCGTTGTAAAAGAGCATTAAACAGCTTATGTTGAAGGGCAAAGCGTAGGGTTTTCCGTTTATTACAACCGTTTTCCAGAATGGATCTACAAAATCAGATTTAAGAGATGGATCTTTTGAAAGGAACTTCGACAGATCGAGAAGTTGATGGTTGGCTGTAAATATTCTCAAGTGCTCAATGTTCAGTTGTACGATATCAGGTGTGTTCTTCGAAAGAAAAGCAGTTTTGAGTTTTGTAACGGTCTGATCGTAATTTCCCTCATAGATCGCCACAACATGTATGCCTGGATGTGTCGAGTTGAATTCTGACACCAACTTATCTAAAGCAGGCTTTTGATAGTCAGACATAGAATGCCAAAAGACAAGATTGACATTTGCAAATGCAAATGTGGTAATAAGAAGAAGCACTGCAACGATCAAAAAAGAATTTCTTTTCACCATATATTCCCCCTTTCGTTTTAAACGGCTACAGAAGCACTGTTCCCTACTTCAAGCCAGTTAACGTTATGCTCTTTATGAAATGTTTTTGTGCAAAGAAATAAGCGATTAGTATGGGGAGTGTGGCTATTACACTACCAGCCATGAATTGTCCCCATTGCATTCCACCTTCGTTTCTGAACATTGCCAAGCCCAGTTGTACAGTACGCATTTGAGGAACATTCACGATCAGTAGAGGCCAAAAATAACTGTTCCATGACCACATGAATGAGAAAACCGCTATTGTTGATATGGCTGGTTTTGATAGTGGAAGAAATATCTTGACAAGTACCTGAAGACTGTTACAGCCATCGATCACCGCGGCATCCTCTAAATCTTTCGGAATACTCATGAAAAATTGTCTCAAAAAGAATGTTGTTACTGCCGTGGCAGCGTAAGGAAGTATCAAACCTTGATAGGTGTTAATCCATCCGAATTTGGCTACTATCAGGTATTGTGGGATCATGAGTAACTGCCCGGGAATCATCATTGTTGCGAGGAAGGCGTAGAAGATCAAGTTTCTTCCCTTGAATTTCAACCTTGAAAATGCGTATGCACTCAACATGGCAGTCACTATTTGCAAGATGGTGGTTAAAGATGCCACGATAAAGCTGTTCAACAAATATCGAGCAAACGGTATTTTGTTGAAAAGAGCCACATAATTGCCAAAAGTCGGATGAAGTGGTATAAGAGAAAATGGATTTCGGAAGACCTCTCTCAAACTTTTGAAAGATGTCGATAAGGCCCAAAAAAACGGAAAAAGCATGAGAAATGCTCCTGCGATCAAAATGGAGTGTTTGAGGATCTTCATCCAAATTCCCTTGTGCTCACTCATAATTGACCTTTCGCTCTAAGAATAGAAACTGGAAAATCGTCATAGCAAGGATGATTCCCATAAGCAAAAAGGCGACTGCCATGGCATATCCCATGTTGTAATAGCTGAAAGCTTGTTTGTAAAGGTAAAAAACGATCACGCTGGTCGTATTCAAAGGCCCACCCGCGGGAGTCATGATTTGTATTGGCCCAAAGACCTGGAAAGAAGCGATTGTGAACATTATGAGCAAGAAAAACGTTGATGGAGAAAGCAAAGGAAGTGTTATGTGCCAGAATTTTTTCCATTTTGTCGCTCCATCTAAAGATGCAGCCTCATAGTAAGTATCGGAAATCGATTGTAATCCCGCAAGATAAATGACCGTTGCATAACCGATGTTTTGCCATATCCCTAACGATATTATCACACACATCGCGAGACTTGGTCCTTGTAGAACCTTTGGAAGAACAACGTTGAAATGGTTGAAAAGCATTTGCAAGATCCCCGTTGGAGTCGAAAGCCAACTCACGGGTTGACCGCCAAGTTTCTCGATCAGATGATTTGCTATCCCCATCTGATTCTCAAATATCCAGTTGAATCCCATAGCTGCTGCTATTGGCGAAGTAACAACAGGCATGAAATAGATCATTCTGTAAATACTGGTTCCACGCATGGTGCTATCTCTAAGTAAAAGTGCAAAAAACAACCCCAAAATCAACGAGAGTGGAAGTACTCCCAGGATGTAGTATGATGTGTAAAGCATGGAATTCCAGAAATCTACAGATTTTAAAGCCGTAACATAATTTTGAAATCCGGTATATATCGGCGCCGAAGACATATTCCATGTATGAAAACTCATTACAAAGGCGTAGATCAACGGGAAAAAAACGAAGACAGTTAAGATCAGCGCCGTTGGGCTTATGAAGATGTAACCTTTTATGAAATTTCTGAACTTTTGATGTTTTAAGATCACTAGATTTTTCTTTCGTGTCATTTTTTATCAAAGAGATGACATGCTACCAATCTCCCTTGGTGCTCAACCAGTTCGGGTTCTTCTTCAGAGCAAATTTTCGTCGCATAGGGGCATCTGGTATGAAATCTACAGCCGGAAGGTACGTTTATTGGAGATGGTATCTCACCTTTCGGTATGATTTTAGAACGTTTCAATTTCGGATCTGGAATTGGTACTGCGCCCATGAGAATACGAGTGTAAGGGTGAAGAGGCTCTTTGAAGAGATCCGACGTCTTTGCAATCTCGACGATCTTTCCAAGATACATGACGGCTATCCTATCGCATATGTACTTCGCACTGGCAAGATCATGAGTTATAAAAAGATAAGTCAGTCCTAAGTCCTCTTTTATATCTATCATTAATTTCAGTATCTGTGATCTTACGGAAACATCAAGCATCGCAGTGGCTTCATCGGCAACTATAAATTTGGGATTGGTAACTACTGCACGTGCTATGACAACACGTTGACGTTGACCACCTGAAAGCTGTCTGGGAAAGCGATTGAAAAACTCTTTTGCTGGAATGAGATTTACCTTTTCAAAGAGTGAAAGCACTTTCTCTTTTCTTTCAGCGGGAGTTCCTATTTTATGTATTTCTAACGGATGAGAGACGGTTTTTCCTATTCTCATGTACGGATTAAGAGAGGCCATCGGATCTTGAAATATCATTTGAAAATCTTTTCTCGCCCTTCTCAAATTTTCTTTGGACAGTTTAGATATATCTTTTTTGTCAAATAAAATGCGCCCACTGGTTGGTTCTATGAGCCTTATTATCACTCTTCCAGTTGTTGTTTTTCCACTTCCGGATTCACCAACCAATCCAAGCGTTTCTCCTTTTTTTATGTTAAAAGAAATATCATCTATGGCTTTGACGGTGGGACGTTCCCTCTTCAGCAGTGCTTGTGTCCATGGTATTTTCAGAGGAAAGTACTTTTTTAGATTTTCAACTGACAGCAGAACTTGTTTTGTCGATACCTGCATTGATTTCACCCCCATATAGCCAGCATTTTACCTTTCTTCCATCCACTTCCACAGTTGGAGGTGTTTCTCTTTTACATATATCTTTAACGTAGGGACATCTCGGCCAGTATCTACATCCCTTAGGAGGATTTTTAAGATCGGGAAGGCTGCCGGGAATATAGCGCAATTCTCTGTCTTCCAATTTCACATTCGGTATGGATTCCAACAGAGCTTTTGTGTAAGGATGAAGAGGTTTTTCATAAATGGAATAAACATCTCCTGATTCGGCAAGGTGTCCGGCGTACATGACAACCACTTTGTTAACCAACTCCGCCACGACTCCAAGATCGTGAGTTATTAAAACCATGGACATGTTCTTAGTCTTTTTCAAATCCCTTAAAACTTCCAGGATCTGTTCTTGAATCACAACATCCAACGAAGTTGTAGGTTCATCAGCGATCAACATAGAAGGTTGCAACGCGATCGCAAGTGCGATCATGGTTCTTTGCCGCATTCCACCACTGAATTCAAAAGGATAGTTGTTGAGTCTGGAAGGCTCTATTCCAACTGATTTCAGGGCCTCGGACGAAATTTTTTTCATTTCATTTTCATCCATTTTGGGATAATGAGCCCGTAACAACTCAAAGAAATGATCTCTTATTCTCATTATTGGATCAAGAGAGGTCATAGGATCCTGAAAGATCATGGATATATCTTTTCCCCTTACTTTTCTCAATTCTTCATTTGATATCTTCAACAAGTCCCTTCCTTTGAACAAAATGCTTCCAGAGACACGAGCGTTTGGTGGAAGGAGTCCTAAAATGGCGGTACCTGTTGTGGATTTTCCACATCCAGATTCTCCCACAAGTCCAATTGAATCCCGTGCTTCTACGGAAAAGGATATGTCATCCACCGCCTTCACAGTTCCATTTCTAGTCAAATAGTCTATGCTGAGATTCTTGATCTCTAAAAGTGCCATCATTTCTCACCGCTTTTCTCCTATGTTCGGATTAAGGTATTCATCCATACCTTCTGCAAACATGCTGAATCCAAGAACCAACAAGATAATGGCAATTCCAGGAAAGACAACCATCCACCAATCGTTTTGAAGTAAGAATTGTTGTCCCTTTGCCAAATCGTAACCCCAATCCGGCACGGGCGGCGGTATGCCAAGACCCAAAAAACTCAATCCAGCTTCTGTCATGACGGCATCTGCTATGTTCATCGAGAGAACAACAATTGTCGAAGGTAAAACGTTCGGCAAGATGTATTTTCCTATAATGGTCATGTTTTTTGCTCCTATAGAACGTGCTCCCTCAACGTAGAGTTCTGATTTTATGGTACTTACCTGACTCCTTATAACACGATAATAGGTGGGAATGTAAACAACTGCTATCGAAAGCGAGATATTCAACACACCCGGACCAAGCATTGCAGCTATGGCTATAGCCAATATTAAACCTGGAAAAGTGTAGACAGAATCCATTATCATCGTGACGATTCTATCGGTAACGCCTCCAGCGTATCCTACCAAAAGACCAGTTGGTATTCCTATAAAGGCAGCTATAGATGTGGCTATAACCGCTATCAACAGCGCCATTCTTGAACCCCAAATAAATCGACTGAAAACATCATATCCGAGGTTGGTAGTTCCCATGATATGGCCCCACTGCGGGCTCAAAAGTGGTGCTCCTGAAGGTTCCACAGGACTGTATGGAGATATGTACGGTGCAAAGATCGCCATTAGTACGAAAAGCGACAACAGGATCAATCCTATGAATGTCATAACACCTGAAGAATCTCCCATAAGTTGTCTGAATCCACGCCCTATTCTTGAACTTAACATCTGATTACCATAATTTGTATTTGTTGTATTTGCCATTAGTACCTCACCCTCGGATCTAACCACGCATTTGCGATATCTACCAATATGCTAACGATCGCAACAAACATTGCAAAAAAGACTATCGCACCTTGTATTGCAGGAAAATCTCTGTAAGTTATACGTGTAACAAGGTAGCTCCCTATTCCTGGCCAAGAAAATGTGACTTCCGTCAAAACCGCGCCTCCTAACAAGAGGGCAAACTCCAAACCCATGATCGTTAAGATCGGAGCCATCGCATTTTTAAGGGCATGTTTGAAAATCACTTTTTTCTCTTTAGCCCCTCTTGCGCGAGCGGCAACAACGTATTGACTTGAAAGTGAAAGAATGACGTTTGATCTAACCATTCTCACGAATATACTTGATATCACAACCCCCAGCGTTACAGACGGAAGAATCAAATGATAAAGGGTGTCGACTAAAACTGGCCACTCCAGATTGAGGATGGAGTCAATCACGTACAAACCTGTGTAAATGTGGTTCGGAATCATAAAAGGTGAAGATCTCCCTGAAACTGGAAGCCAGTGAAGCCATACCCCAAAAATCAGTTGAAGCATAATTCCAAACCAAAACACTGGAAAGGAATAGACGAAAATGGAGTAAACACGAGCCGCTATGTCTAATGTCCTTCCGAAATGATAAGCACCGTAAGTGCCAAAAAATATTCCTATAAAAACAGCTATGGTCATAGCGAAAATGGTAAGCTCAAGAGTTGCTGGAAACTTCTGCATAAGTTCCTGTATAACCGTTACACCTGTGTAAGCGGAAACACCAAAATCACCTTTTAGGATACTACCCAGGTAGTCTCCATACTGAACTATAATGGGTTTGTCCAACCCCATTTGATGTTCCATAGCTTTTACAACTTCGGGAGGGGCTTTTGGCCCCAACAATGCCATGACAGGGTTCCCCGGAAGGATCCTCAAAACGAAGAATATGATCGTCAATATTATGAGTATCATTGGAATGGCAAGAAGTATTCTGGTTAAAATGTAAGTTTTCAATCATTTTCACTTCCTTTAAAAAGGGCTGGGCACTTTCACCCAGCCCCGACTCCGTCATTTCTTGTACAATAGATAGTATCTGAATATTTGGACAGGATCCATCACTATTCCGCCGATATTTGGTTTGGTAACGACCTGCTGTTGGCCCTGGAAAAGAGGAATGTAAGGAGCTTCTTTTACCATGAGATCCTGAACTTTGTCATAAAGCGCTGTTCGACCAGGAATGTCACTGACAAGTCTCGCATCGAGGAGGAGCTCATCAATCGTTTTGTTTGAGTAGTAAGATCCCATGCTAGGACTGGCTTTAGATTCAAGGAAAGGCCACATGTAATCGTCTGGATCGAAGTAATCAGGATACCAACCAAGTAAGAACATTCCCATAACTCCCTTTGTCCAGTAGTCTATGTACGTGGCCCACTCAGCGTATTTGACATCACATTTTATGAGACCAGTTGCCTCAAAAACGTTCTTTATTGTCAAAGCGAGGTCAGATTCCGTTGAGCCGTAATGGCTCGGTGTGTACCAAAGTGAGATCTTCAACGGGTTATCTTTGGAGTAGCCGAGTGATTTGAGAATTGAAACGGTTTTTGAAGGATTGTAATGTGGCATAACATCTTTATGTCCCCACATTCCGTCTGGAATGAGTGTGTACAGTGGAGACACCTGAGACATGAAAACCTCATTTGATATTTTAGCTCTGTTCACAGCATAGGAAAGAGCTTCTCTTACTTTTGGATTGTTAAATGGTTTGACGTTCACGTCAAAAACAACTTCTCTGATGAATGGACTTTTTCCAACGTAAGAGACGAAATTCTTGTTGTTCTTGATCTGAGCGAACTGCTGAGGAAGCAAAGTTCTGTAAGCAACATCTATTTCTCCACTCATCAAAGCCATGTAAAGGTTGTTGGCTGCTCTGAATATCTTTACGAGAATAATGGGCGTTTTGGCAGGTTTACCGTAGTAATTTGGATTTCTGACGAATTCGATCTCTTGACCTCTAACTAATTTCTTTACCATGTAAGGTCCACTGGCTACAGGCAATCCATTGTAAACTTCGTTCGCTGAATAAACTTTTGGATCCACAGGATAGGAAATGGTGAAAGCCAGGATGTTTATGAAAGGCGCAAAAGGATATTTCAACTGGATGTCAAACGTCAGATCATCTATCACCTTAACATCTTTCACAACATCTGCAAGCAAAAAGGATGGATTTTGCTTAAGGGAGATAGCCCTGTCGATTGAGAATTTGAAAGCTTGAGCGTTTATGGGATCTCCATTCGAGAACTTCAGTCCTTTTTTTAGAGTGAAAGTGTAAGTTAGCCCATCGGACGATATCTTCCAACTTTTTGCCAAAGATGGGACGATCTTAGTTGTTCCCGGGATGTATTCAACCAAACCGGTCATGACATTTTGCAAAATGTTGTCAGAAAAATACTCGTAAGCTTTTGCCGGATCTAAAGAAGTTATCTTGTCAGTCGTACCAACGATCACGTAGTTTTTAGCTGAGATGGCGAAGATGGATACGGAAAATACCACCAGTAGTAGAATCGTCATAAGGATAGAATACTTTTTCAAGAGTAACACCTCCCAATTCGATATACACAATCACCATTCCTGATGAATGGTAGTTGCGCACTCATACGTTAAGTCATTTTAACACTTTAAATTTTTTATGTCAACATTGATACTTTTAAAGAAAGTTGATTACAAATCGACATGAAATAAATTCAAAATTCTAAAAAAATCACGTTCTTTTGAACATCGCCTTTGGAACTTTCCATTTTCCTGGAAGGTACAATAAGAAGGCCATAAGAGCCGCCCCGACGTTTGATAGTCCCATGGCCCACCATATACCATCGGAGCCAAGTTTAAAAGTCCAACCGAGAAGAAATATGAGCGGAATTCGCATAAACCATAAACGCGAGATCATCAACCACATACTTGCCATCGTGTGTCCAGAACCGTTAAATGCTGCCATAAAAGATTGCATGATGGAAAAGAAAGGCATGAAAAAGGCAATGATGATCATCAAATGAGTACCCTGTTTCACAACATTTGGGTTTGTGATGAAAATTCTCATGAGTGGATCCCTGAAAATTATCATCACAGATGAAATTCCAATCATGGTCAGAGTGTTCAGCAACAACGTCTCCTTTAAGGTTTTCTCCGCTCTATCGATTTTATGTGCTCCGAGATTTTGTCCCACGATTGCAGCCGATGCCGCAGTTATTCCCATTGAGAACATTGTGGCAAGTGATATTATTCTGTTGCCTATTCCAAAAGCCGCCAGTGTGTAATTTCCAAATGAGGTTATTATGGCTGTCATCACGACAAATCCTAATGCTTGTCCAGATTGGCTCGAGCCAAGTGGAAGGCCAATTTTTATGATAGGGAAAAGTCTTTTCCATTTTGGAATCAAATTCTTCCTGCTGATTTTCAAGCCATTTTTTCCAGAAAGCAAGAGGTAAAAGGCATATATGGTGAAGATTCCTCGAGCAATGAAAGTGGCCAGCGCAGCACCAAAAACACCGAGTTTTGGAAATCCTAAAAATCCAAATATAAGAATCGGGTCAAGAGCCATGTTGGCCATAACGGAATAAAGTGAAAGTTTCATCGGTGTTACCGTGTCACCGTATCCTCTCAAAATAGAAGAGTAAACCATGAACCCAAAAGTAAAGGGAATGGAAATGAAGATGGTTTTCATGAATATAGATGCAAGAGGTATCAATTGCTTTGACGCCCCCATCCAATGAACAATTGAATCTGTCAGTAAAAATCCCAAAATCCCAAGTCCAACGGATAAAACCACCATGATAAACAATGTTTGTCCGGCGGCTTCTCCAACCATATCTTCTTCACCAGCGCCATGATGTTGAGCCACAAAAGAAGTTCCAGCCATTCCAAATCCTCCGGCAAAGGATATAACTAAGAAAATGACTGGCCAGGAGATTGTTGGGGCATTTATGGCGAGAGGTCCCAATTTCCCAAGCCAAAAGGTGTCTACTATGTTGTACAAGGATTGAAGTAAATTCGCAGCGATTAATGGCCATGAGAGTTTAAAAATCGTTGAAATTATCGATCCTTCCGTTAAATCATGCGCTTTACCCACGTGACTTCACTTCACTTTTTTGGTTTTTGGAAGTCTCAAAGCTGTTATTGCCGAGGCTAATAATGAAAAAACGCCGATAAAAAGTACGCTATGTAGTCCAATTGAATTGATCGTTGAACTTATCCCCACGAAGATTAAACTCGCCATTCCCCATGAAATTCCCATTCCGAGACTCGATGCAATACCTTTTCTATGTGGTAAGAACTCTTGCATGTACGAAACGTTAGAGGCCATTGTGAAAAATGCAAAAAATACCATCATTATGTACATCACGAGCATAATGTAAATATTACGAGTTAGCACTAAAACCAAAGCAAAGGGAAGAGCCGAAAATATGGAAAGTACATTTACATTTTTGGGCCCGATTTTATCGGAAAGAATGGCTCCTAAATAATTTCCGACAGTCCCAGCCAGTGTGGAAAGGGTAAGAAAGTATCCTCCCCACACCAGCGATTGACCCATCTGTTTGAGATAAAGAGGCAACAAATTCGAGAACATCATGAGTGCCAGTGAACGCAAAACGATAACGGAAACCAAGCCCTTTACTCCTTTAACAGACAAAGAATCTTTTAACCCAAAACCAGGTATTTGCTCTACATGATCTGCACTTTCTTTGAATGTCGGAAGATATAAAATGGAGACAATCGCAACGATCAATCCAAAAAGAGTCAACAGATACATCGAGTGAAATCCGAATAGCTCTACATACCAGACTATTATCACTGGCATGATTGCCCCACCGAGACTTCCACCAATTGAAAACAAGGACATCGCCGTATGTTCACGCTTGAACCCCATTTTTCCAACGAATGCGGCTGCATTTGGATGAAAAAAGCCGTTTCCTATCCTTCCCAATATTAGAAAGATGATCAACAGGAGTAAACTGTTGGTAACTCCTATCAAAGGCATGAAAATCGCCGATAGCAAAATGCTGATAACTTGCATTCTTTTTTCACCGAATTTTATGCCCAAAATAGCACCTATCGGTTGTATGAATACGACTATCACGCCAAGGCTTGCAGCTATAAATGCCGTTGTCCCTTGAGAGAGAGAAAAAATCGTCATTATGGCAGGCCATAGGGGAGTAAGCATGCTGGTGTACGCATCAACTGTGAAATGATTTAAACTGGACAAAGCTAACTGTGCTTTTGAGGAAACTTTTCTCATCCTTCACCTCTAATAAGTTCGGTTTGCGTACTATTTTACACCATTGCGTTTTTTAATGTCAATTGTTCAAATTGTTTCATAAAAAATCAGAAGTTTTTGAACCAAAGTAAAAAACGCACGTCTAAATGTTGAAATACCCCCCTATCCCCCTTAATACTAGTGAATATTTCTAAAAAAGCGGGCTGCCCAGCCCGCCTTTCTTTTTATGTTTTCAATTTAAGGTTTTTTCTTGACAAATTGTTTTTTATATGGTATCATTTTTTAAAAGTTCTAACCGGGAGGTACTAATTGTGTTCAAGTACATGGTTATCACTAAAATGAATAACAACGATAATTCGATTGACATCGGTCAATCGGGTTAATCATGTAATTCAATATAAAACCCAATGGCCGGTGACAGTTAAAAAGTCACCGGCCTTTAATTTTATCAGGAGGTGTTTCAAAATGGACAAACTTAAAAGTGTGCAAGAGGCTCTTAAGGTTAAAAAAGAAGTCTTAGAAATCTCAAGCGAGTTGATCTCCTTAATGGGACAATTCCTTAGGAGAAATGGATTCATCGAGATCTTACCAGTGATAATATCTCCAATCACAGATCCGCTGAATCATTCTGTTTTTGATGCTACAATAAAATACTATGATGGGAGCTACTCTCTCACCAAATCCATGATATTTCATAAGCAGCTGGCAATGCGTATTCATCCAAAGATCTTCTCATTCTCACCAAACGTACGATTAGAAACGGAAGACAAGAAAGACAGCGGACGTCATCTTATCGAATTCACTCAAATCGATCTTGAAATGCGTGAGGCAACACGCGATGATGTGATGACTCTTGTAGAAGAAATGTTAAAAGATGTATTCGAAAAATTAGAAGAAGAGTTTGGAACTCTGTTAAGGGAAATGAATTCCCATTTTTCAACGATAAAGCCTCCATTTAAACGCGTTAAATATCTTGAAGCTCTGGAAGAATATGGACCAGATTTTGAAAGTGTGCTTTCGAAACGCGCCACTCAACCTTTTTGGCTAATAGACATTCCCGTCGATGATCGCGAATTTTATGATAAACTTGATGCTACTGGTAAGACATTGCGCGATATGGATCTCATTTATCCGTATGGTTTCGGAGAAGCGTCATCCGGTGGAGAAAGGGAGTATGAATACGAAAGTGTTCTCCGACGCATGAAATACAAAGGAAATGATCTTGAGTCAATGAAATGGTACCTTGAAGAGGTGAAAAGGGGGATCCCTTCATCGGCTGGATGCGGAATCGGCGTCGAACGACTTACACGATTTGTTTGTAATCTCGAAGACATAAAAAACGCCAGACTTTTTGCAAAAAAGCCTGGTGAGCTTTCAATTTGATCTTGAAGAAAACGCTCCCATTCTTGGGGGCTTTTTCTTACTTTTTTCCATATCTTCTGTTGAAACGTTCAACTCTACCTTCGGTATCTATGATATTCGTCCGCTTACCCGTGAAAAACGGATGGCAAGCAGAACAAACCTCAAGACTGATTTCTTTTTTTGTTGTGAGAACCTTGTACTCTGCTCCACATGCACACTTCGCGATCACTTCGTGAAGCTCAGGATGTATACCTTTTTTCACCACAAAAAACCTCCTTGATCTCTTTTTCCTTAAGGATTATATCACAAAAAAGTTAATGGAAAAAGTGGTATAATGGATTGTGTCTGAGCACAAAATGTCAAAGCTTTTTGAAAGTTTAGCACGCAAGGATCCTTTCTTTTCTGAACTTGAAAATAGAATGAAGATTAACACCGCATGGAGAAAAGCGGTAGGTGATTTTTTGGCTTCAAGAACTTACGTTTCTATAGGCAGAAATGAAACCTTGGAAGTTTGGGCAAAAGATTCTGTCGTTCTCAGCGACGTTCGTTTTAGAGCTGCGGAACTTTTAAAAGCGATGAGAGATCATGGTATGAATTTCAACAAATTGGTCGTAAAAAGGCTTAGTTAAAGAGGTGGAAAAATGGGTTTCAATGTGAATGAAAAAAACGATTACAACGCAAACAGCATAAAAATTTTGCGTGGCTTAGAAGCTGTGAGAAAACGACCTGGAATGTATATAGGTTCAACAGGATCAGCTGGATTACATCATTTAATAAGCGAAATAGTAGATAACAGTGTAGACGAAGCGACTGCCGGATTTTGTGATTGGGTAAGGGTAGAAATATCCTCTGATTCTGTTGTAACGATCGAAGATAATGGACGGGGTATACCTGTGGATGAGCATTCCGAAGAGCATAAAAGTGCTTTAGAAGTCGTTATGACCGATCTACATGCCGGTGCGAAGTTTTCGCAGAGGACTTACAAAGTCAGTGGCGGCTTGCACGGAGTGGGCGCCAGCGTGGTCAATGCGTTGAGCGAATGGATGGAGGTTTTTGTCAAACGTAATGGAAAATTGTATCATCAAAAATACGAGCGCGGAATACCGATAACGCCCGTTGAAATAATTGGAAAAGCGGAAGGATCAGGTACCAAAACGGTATTCAAACCGGATTCGAAGATATTCAAATCTATAGAATTCGATAGCAGGATAATCGAGCATAGGCTCATGGAATTAGCATTCCTTAACAAAAATTTAACTATAGAATTCGTTGATTCAAGGGAAGAAGAACCATACAGAAAAGTTTTTCATTACGAAGGTGGGATAATCGAATTTGTCAAGTACCTTTCTCGGAGTTCGAAACATGTTATAGAAGAGCCCGTGTACTTTTCTGGCAAAAAAAATGGAGTGGAAATGGAATGTGCTTTCATTTATACAAACAATTACGATGAGAAACTGGAAGCATTTGCGAACAACATAAACACCGTCGAAGGCGGGACTCACGTTACGGCTTTTCACGGATCTCTAACAAGAATTATGAACGATTTTTCACGCAGAACCGGCGTGCTCAAAAAAAACGCTGAGAATTTCAAGGGAAGTGATATGCGCGAAGGACTGGTAGCTGTATTAAACATGAGGATTCCTGAACCTCAATTTGAAGGACAAACAAAATCCAAACTTGGAAACGAAGAGGTTTCAGATGTTGTCAACTCGGTAATGCAGGACAAACTTCCTGAGTTCTTAGAAATAAATCAAAAGACTCTCAAACGTATTCTCGAAAGAATATCTCAAGCTGCAGCGGCCCGCATTGCTTCCAGAAAAGCTCGTGAAATGGTTAGAAGGAAAAGCGCTTTCGAAAACACATCATTACCAGGGAAGCTTGCCGATTGCACGATGACTGGCAAAAGAGGTTCTGAAATATTCATCGTTGAGGGTGATTCTGCCGGCGGATCGGCCAAGCAAGGGCGAGATCGAAATCTTCAAGCTATTCTTCCGTTAAGAGGGAAAATACTTAATGTGGAAAAAGCCGGTATGGACAAGCTTCTCAAGAACGAACAGATCAACAACATAATAATTGCGCTTGGTACAAACATAGGAAATGATTTTGATATTTCAAAGCTTCGCTACGATCGGATTGTCATGATGACTGATGCTGACATTGACGGAGCACATATAAGAACCTTACTCCTTACTCTATTTTATCGTTACATGCGACCACTTTTAGAAAATGGCAAGATCTTTTCCGCCATGCCACCACTTTACAAGGTGAGCTACGCGAAAAAGCACGTATACGCTTACACGGAAGACGAGCTGAAAAAAGTGTTGGACGAGCTGAAAGAAAAATCTCAAAAATTCGATGTCCAAAGATATAAAGGTCTTGGCGAAATGAATCCAGAACAACTCTGGGAAACGACGATGAACCCTGAAACGCGTAAGATCATGAAGATCGGTATCGAAGATGCAGAGTACGCAAACGACGTCTTTCGAATACTCATGGGTAATGATGTGGAGAGCCGAAGAAATTTCATCTCAAGACACGCTTTAAATGCCACGAACATAGACATCTAAAGACTTGTAAGATGGATCATTTTGATGCGAGAGCGCGTTTTATCGTAGTATTCATCGGTATTTTCATAATCACACTGATGATAAAAGCTTTTCTCGCACTTGATTTTGATCCTGTGATTCATAAATTGAAAATTTCCGGGAATAGATTTTTGAATCCTCAATATATTGAAAGAAAAGTTTTGCCAATCGGAGGTGTGCATTTTTCAGAATTGGGAGCGCCTTCCGATTCTTTTGTTGAATCTTATAAAATACGCTACATCGGTAACGGTACGGCTGAGTTGATTTTAAAAGAAAGGAAGCCTGATTTTGTAGTTGCAACACAAAACGGATATTTTCTCACTTCAAAAGACGGAATTTTTCTTTTAAAACTTTCAAAAAATGAAATCTATCATGCAACTGGATACAAGATATTCTTCGATGTGGATCCGACAAGTTTAGATAAGAATGGTATAATCAATCCAAAGATACTTTCAAATATCAACACGATTTTTTCTTATCCAAAATGGTTCAGAAAACTCGTACTTGAGGTAGATCTTAGAAAAAAGACGTTGTACTTCATTAAAGGTATCACGGTAAAAGTCAACGATCTGAATTTAGGTGAATCGTATGAGCACGCAATAGTTAAGTTGATCGAGAATTCCCGAATCGGATCAAGGTACTTCGTTGTTGGGCAAAATTTCGTTCGTCTTCCAAATCGCTAAGAACGCGAATTCTTCCAGTTCTTGGATGATGTATTATGGTGCAATGAGCTCCGTAAACTTTGTAAATTATCTCCTCTTTTAAAACATCTTCTGGAGTTCCATCGGCTACGATGTTCCCATCTTTCATGACCATTATCCTGTCAGAAAAGGCGGCAGCCTGATTTATATCATGAAATGTGGCTATTACAGTTTTACCGTTTTCTCTGGAAAGTTTCATGATCTTTTTGAGTAAATGCTCAGTGTGACCTATATCCAAATGCGCGGTTGCTTCGTCAAGCACCAAGATCTTTGGCTCCTGAGCGAAAACTTTGGCAACGTACACCATTTGTCTTTCTCCTCCACTCAAGGAATAAAACATACGATCTTTTAAATGAGAAATTTCGAGAGATTCAAATGCCATTTCAACAGCTCGTTTATCCTCATTTGTTATCTGGCCCCAGATAGTGGTGTATGGGATTCTTCCCAACTCGACTACTTCAGTTGTACTCATGTTGTAGGATGGTAAAAACTCTTGAGCTACGACGCCGAGAATGCGAGCGAGTTTCTTCCTTGAATAGTCTTTTACCTCTTTGTCTTCGATTTTCACACTTCCTTCGTACTGTAGAATTGAGGAGATGGATTTAACCATGGTAGTTTTTCCAGAACCGTTTGGCCCTATTATTCCAACTATCTCACCTTTGGAAATCGAAAAATTCACATCGTTGAGGGCCTTAAAAGACGATGCCGAATAAGAATAACCCAAATGCCGAACTCTCAATATCTCACACAATTCGTGATCGCCTCCTGAGTACGTAAATGAAGATCGGAGCGCCTATAAGGGCTGTTATTGTGCCAATTGGCATCTCTGCAGGTGTAAAGGCAGCTCTTGCAATCGTATCACATGCAACCAAAAATACGCCACCCAAAACTGCACTCGCTGGCATTGATATTCTATGATCGGCACCAAACAATCTTCGAGCAATATGTGGCACAACAAGTCCAACAAATCCAATGATACCAGAAGCGGACACGGCTACCGCAGTGATGAATGTTCCCACTGCAAAGATTATAACTTTCAGCATCTCCACCCTTACACCAACGTAAGATGCCTCTTCTTCCCCCGCAGACATCGCATTCAAATACTTCCCTATCATGGTGAAAAAAAACGTGGACGCGATCGCCACAACGTCAACGAAAAGCACGTAATTCCAACTAACTCCAGCGAGGCTTCCAAGAAGCCAGAACGTGGCGATCTGGATATCGCGCCAGCCGTAAACTATGAGAAATGTCACACCAGCGCTAAACATGAGATTAACCATAACACCACTCAAAATCAACTCAGTTGCGGGAAGTTTTCCACCTCTTCTTGCGCTAAGATATGTAATGGCTGCCGCAATGATACCAAAGGAAAAAGCGAATATCCACACGTAAAATACCAGATTGGGATTGTACATCTGTGCAAGAGCATTTGCGAGTATAGCACCAAATGCGGCACCTGAAGACACACCGAGTATGTACGGATCAGCCAGTGGATTTTTCAACATTGCTTGAAAAGAGTTGCCAGTTACAGATAGAGCCGCTCCAACACCAAGGCCCAAAAGTATCCTCGGAAACCTTAATTGGATCAATATGAGTTTGTCCGTTTCCGGGACTTTCAATCCAAGCAAACTCTTTAAAACGTCACCAAAAGGCGTATAAACTGAACCGAATGCTAAATTCAGAATAACAAAAGCCGTAAGCAAAGGAAGAGCCAATAAGAGAGCTCTTCCTTTGCCGATTTTCACCATTTTTTGCTGAATATATTGTAAAGCTGTTCGAGAAGGCCAACAAGCTTTGTATTCGGTTGTGATGCTATGTTTCCATTGATTGCGTAAACGTGTCCCTCTTTAACAGCTCTTAAGTTCTTGAAGGCAGGATATTCGCTAAAGGCTTTTACAGCAGCTTTTCCACCATTTGGGGTGTAATAAGGAACAAGGATGATATCCGGATCTTGAGAAACCACGAATTCTGGGCTTACAGGTAACCATCCATTTGGCCCCGCGTAATTTCCCGCAATGTTCACACCGCCGGCAAGAGAAATGATTTCATTGAGGAAAGAGCCCATTCCGGCAGTCCATATTTGTTTGCTTGCAGAACCGTAAAAGACTCTCGGCCTTTTTGAAATTGGAACTTTGTATGCCGCATCCGCAATTTTCATAACCTTTGAACGCAAAGATTCAACTAATTTATGACCTTTTTCAGGGTTTCCCATGATCGTTGAGACATCCATGATATCCCTGTAAACTCCATCGAGATTCTTGGCATTAAGTACAAACGTCCTTATTGAGAGTCTCTTGAGTTTTTCGTATTGCGAGAGTTGAAATCCGCCGAATATGAAGACGACGTCCGGTTTCAAAGAAACTATCTTTTCCAAATTCAGCGGGTATAAAAGTCCAATATTCTCAGCTTTAGTGTAAGAATCGTACTTCGTTACACCAACTATCTTGTCAGCATAGCCAAGTTTAAGCAAGAAATCCGTAACAGACGGAGCGGCATCGACAACACGTTCTGGTTGACTTTCAAATGTAACTACGTGCCCAGCATCATCAACCAAAGTTAACGGATATGTACTCGCGATCACAAGAGAAAAAAGCAAGATCAGTAAAGCACCAAAAACTAAATACTTTTTCATATCAAAACCCCCTTTAAAAAAATTAAAGCCGACTTCAAGTCGGCTTGATTTCCCTTTTTAACCATGCCAAACACTTCTCCCGAGTGTCGAGAACATTCAAAACAGGCAGGTCTCCTGACTCCCGAGTCATCCTTTATCTGCACCTTCCCAGTTTCCCAGTGGCATTTCGCAGATATCGTCATCGGTTACAGTGGCGGGACCGTGCCGGAATTTCACCGGACTTCCCTTTTAAACTTTCGTACCTGTTCCGTTGGTTATTTTAACATTTCAGAATCGTTTTTCCAAAAAATCAAAATTTCAAACTTCAAAACCCATAGAGACGCCCAACTTTGGCGTCTCTACATGTTTCTTACAAAGTTTTTCCCTTACTTCACTATCAAAATTCGATGTTTTTTTGAAGAATTTCCCGAATTGTCTTTTGCCGTAACGTACACCGTGTAAGTGGCAGATTTTGTGGGAGTGAACTGGACGGTGAAATGATGTGATGGATTTTCGTAAGTTTTTGAAAAAATCGGTAATATATTGGGATATGGCAAAGGAGCGCTGGATGAGTATATTTCAATTTTAGCGAGCTTTATCCCACTTTCAGTGTCAAAAGTTGTGATATCGATCAGGATCTTCTCATTTGTCGAAGTAGTCGATGGAATCGAAATCGAAAGATATGGCGGAGTTGTGTCTTTGAACACGCTGAAAGCAGTTGTTGAATATCCCTTGTTTCCATAAGAATCCACTGCTTCCGCAGTAAGAATGTGAGTTCCGACTTTGACGGTTTTCCAAGATATTGTGTACGGCGGATAATAACTTGATCCGGCTAATGAACCATTCACGTAAAAGTTAACCACACTGATCGGGGCAGAGACCTTTAAAATGGTGGCCGTAAATGTGATGTTTCCACCAAGGTAAGTTGATTTGGGCGTGGCCTTTACAGATAATTTTGGGAGTTGGCTCGGATAAACGTAGAAATAGAAATCTGATGTTGCACACCTTGCGTAAATATCCTCAGCGTAAACTTTGAAAACATGGCTTCCGGTTGCGTTGGCAATCCATTTAATTTGATACAAACCGGTTGAAGATTGGGACGGCGTCAGTGCTACGTTATCTACCCACATTTTTACCTTTACCAATTTCGCACTATCCACAACACTTGCCGCTAAGGTTATTCGAGAAGATTCTTGAATCATGGACTGAAAGACGGGATGTACAACAGGCGCACCGTTATTCGCACGCTTTAAGAGCACCTTCACGTTAACAACGGTTGAAGAATTTGTTTTATTCGAGTCAATGGCAGTGATCAAAATTGGAACGCTGCCCGCCTCTTGTGGAATCCACGATATTGAGTAAATTCCATTGCTACCTGATGTACTTTCACCTATCATTTTAGAAGATATCATGTCTATGAATGTTACTTTTTCTATCTTCGCATTTGGTGCCGTAGCGGTGGCATAAACACTGAGAATTTTTGCACTTCCAACAGTTGCTTTGGGCGTGGAAGTTACCGACACTGTTGGAGGATACTTTTGAGGATCGAATTTGACTGTAAAACTTTTGGTTACGGTATCCTCTTCTCCAAGCTTATCATTTGCATGAATTTTTATCGTGTGTGTGCCGTCAGAAGGAATGAACGTGTATTTCATCGTATCAGTCGAAGATGAACTCATTTTGACGTTATCCACAAAGAGATCCATTTTTTCGATTGGTGCGTAGGAATCGTATGCGATGGCACTCACGGTTAATTTGTCTCCATGAGTTGGATTTTGCGGGTCTATTCCGAGTATCACATTCAGATCTCCAGATTGTGGAGATATTGGCAAATAATGGGTTTCTTCGTTGTACCATCCTTTGAGAGAGTCGATCAATTTGACTTTCACATTATGATATCCTGGCACGATATCCCACGTTGCTATGAAGGTATCTGTGGTTGAAGAAGCGTTTGTGACATTCAATTCTTTCCCGTCTACGGATATCGTTGCGTAAAATCCATTGGGATCCGTTCCTGATACCTTAAAAACGAGTTTTCGATCGCTTAGAGAAGGATTTTGTGGTTTCCAGGTAAAGGAACAAATTTGGGGTATTGGATAGTTGGATACATTAAAACTTACATCGGTTGATGAAGTCGTTCCCATTTTATCAGGCACAGATACTTTAATCGTGTGTTTGCCTGGAATTGCAACCCAGGTTGCAGAAAATTGTCCAGAGCCCTTTTTTATGACATTCAACGAATTCGAATCTATTTGAAAATTCGGATTTGACAAGCCTATAATCGAAGTGGCACCAACTGTGAATATCATCTGATCTCCACCCTTTGCTTGAACGGGAGACCATACGATTTTATTTATTTGTGGAGGATTTGGTTGATTAACGTTTAAAGTTTCAGTCGCTCTTACGCTGTGTCCATAACTGTCTTTCACGTTGGCCACAAAAAGATGTTCTCCCTTTACCGCGGTCCATGTTGCGATAAAAGTATCTCCCGATTGAATTCCTGAAATGTTGGAATTACCGTCTATATTAAGGGTAGTTTTTATGGTTGAATAGTCGTCACTTGACTTGACTTCGATAGTTACATGCTGTCCCGATACCGGACTTAAGGGGCTGAACACGATCGTTGGCCTACTCGGTGCGGGAATGTTGAAACATCCTGATAGTAAAAATATCACACCTGTCAAAGCAACGGTAAAGGTAAGTATCTTTCTTTTCAATCTGAATCACCTCTCCATATTATAATTCAATCACAAGGGTATTCATTCCTCACCGTGGATGATTTTTCGAGTGTGCCAATTATGGTACAATGATTTTCATTAAATGTTTCAAATTCTTTAATTGACTTAACTACATGATGAGAGTTATACTACTCAAGCGATTGGAGGTATCGGTATGTTTGAAAATCTTCAAGAAAGGTTGTCGGAAGCATTCAAACTGTTGAAAGGCAAGGGAAAGATCAACGAAAAAAACGTTCGTGATGCATTGCGACAAGTAAAAATGTCACTTCTTTCTGCTGATGTCAATTACAAAGTTGTCAAAGAATTCATGGATAAAGTGACATCTGAAGCATTGGGCGAGAAAGTTATAAAAAGTGTTACGCCAGATCAGCAGTTTGTGAAGATCGTGAACGACAAACTTACCGAACTTCTTGGTGGTAAAGAACACGGCCTTGATTTGAAATCACGGCCTTCGATTGTACTCATGGTTGGTCTCCAAGGTAGTGGAAAGACTACAGTATCCGCAAAATTGGCTCGCTGGCTGAAGAAAAAAAATGGGAGAAATCCACTCCTTGTGGCAGACGATGTACACCGACCCGCCGCTATAGAACAATTGGAAATATTAGGCAAGAGTATCGATGTACCTGTCTTTGTGGGGAATCGAAAAGATCCCTATAAGATCGCCAAAGAAGCTGTGAATTTCGCCATAACCAAGGGTAACGATGTCGTAATAATAGACACGGCTGGACGTCTTCATATAGATGAAGGAATGATGAAAGAGGTTGAAGAGATTGCCAACTTAACAAAGCCAGATGAGGTTTTAATGGTGCTTGATTCCATGGCGGGGCAAGATGTTGTGAATTCTGCCGTAGAGTTCGACAAGCGCTTGACCATTACTGGTTTTGTCGTTACAAAATTGGACGGGGATTCTCGAGGTGGAGTTGCGCTTTCCGCAAAGTACGTTACCGGAAAACCCATCAAATTCGTTGGAGTTGGCGAGAAACTCGATCAGTTGGATGTTTTTTACCCGGATAGGATGGCTTCGAGAATACTTGGAATGGGCGATGTGGTTTCTCTTGTAGAGAAAGTTCAAGAGGATCTTGATAAGAGAAAAATGAAAGAAATGGAAAAACGTCTCAGAAAGGCGCAATTCACTTTTGACGATTTTCGGGAACAACTCAGCCAGATCAAAAAAATGGGATCACTTTCTTCTGTGCTTGAAATGATTCCAGGAGTTCCCAAGATGAAAGACGTTAAAGTAGATGAAGATCAGCTCGTACACGTTGAAGCGATCATCAATTCAATGACTAAGAAAGAACGATCAAATCCTGAAATTATAAATTTATCGAGAAAGAAGAGAATTGCTGCAGGGAGCGGTCGATCCCTTTCGGAAGTTAACAAATTGATGAAGAACTACGATGGTATGAAGAAAATGATCAAGCAATTTGGAAAGTTAGAAAAACGAGGGAAATTGGGAAAATTTCCATTCCAATTCAAATAAAATGACATGGAGGTGTTGTGAAGAACTATGGTGAAAATTAGACTTACTCGAATGGGAAAGAGGGGACAACCTTTTTACAGAATTATAGTCCTCGACTCAAGAAAGGCAAGAGATGGGGCGTACATTGAATCACTGGGTTACTACAATCCCTTGAAAAAGCCTTACGAACTAAGTGTAAACAGCGAAAGAGTGCTCTACTGGTTGGAAAAAGGTGCCCAACCGACGGGAACAGTAAGATCCCTTCTTTCGAAGAACGGAATAATGAAAAAGTTACACGAGAGGAAATACGCAAAGACTGAGGAGTGAGGATTTTGGATCTGAAAGAGCCTCTGAAATTTCTGGTTACATCTACGTGTAAGGAACCGGACATAGTGAAGATCAACGAGAAAATTGAAGGTAAAAAGACGATTTACGAAATATTCGTGTCTGATGATGATGTAGGACAGATAATCGGTAAGTCCGGGAGAACGATAAAATCGATCGATTTGATTTTGAGGTCTTTGAAAAAAGGCAAAGGAGAATTCGAGCTGAAGGTGATTCGGTAGTGAAAGATAAATTCGTCGAAATAGGAAAAATCTTCACCACCTTCGGATTAAAAGGCTGTGTGAAGGTCTATCCGTATTCCGACAGTCAAACTTTCGAATCCTTTAAAGGAAAGAAAATATGGATTGGCAATGGTCAAATGCCAATGAGTGTGAAGATGAGCGATGTGAAACGCGCGAATAAAAAGAGTTATTTAGTTGAGTTAGATGGCTTCAACACGATTGAAAAATCTAAGAGAATAGTTGGTAAAATCATAAGTGTTAAAGAAAAAGAACTTCCTCCTCTTGGAAGGGATGAGTATTACTTTTATCAAGTGATTGGTATGGAAGCTTACGATGAATCCAACAATCTTATCGGTGTTGTTGAAGACGTGATACGGACGGGTGCCAATGATGTTTTCGTGATAAAAATTGAGACGCGAGATGAAGAAATATTGATTCCATCTGTAAAGGATTACGTCCTTGACATAGATTTTGAGAATTCGCGCATGGTTGTGAAAATGATGGAGTGGTACTGATTGAGGATTGAGGTCATCACAACTCTTCCCGAACTCTTCAAACCGTTCGTACGAATGGGAGTCGTTGGACGAGCCATTCAAAATGGTAAGTTGGATTTTGACATCGTTAACCTTAGAGACTACACACATGATGCTCATCGTACGACTGATGATTACGCTTACGGAACGGGTATAGGAATGGTCATGAAACCTGAACCCATTTTTGAAATGTTTGACGATTACCTTTCAAAGCATTCTCATCCGTGGGTTGTGTTTCCTTCGCCACAAGGTAAACGCTTCGATCAGAAAAAAGCCATTGAGCTCTCCAAACGAGAAGATGTGATGTTCATATGTGGACGGTACGAAGGAGTGGATGAGAGAGTTATGACCATTGTGAACGAGGAGTTATCCATAGGTGATTTTGTTTTGAGTGGTGGAGAAACAGCCGTTATGATTTTTGTTGAAGCCATGGCAAGAATGATTCCTGGTGTTGTTGGAAAGCAGGAATCAGTCGAAAACGATTCTTTCTACAATGGTCTTTTGGATTACGGTCATTACACTCGTCCTTCTGAATACAGAGGAATGAGCGTTCCTGAGGTTTTAAAGAGTGGCAATCACGCCAAAATAGGCAAATATCTTCTCAAAGATGCGTTGCGCCGAACTATGCTCAAAAGACCTGATCTTTTTCTTGAACATAAATTCACCGTTGAGGAAAAGGCGGCATTGCTCGAATTATTCAAGGAGATGCATGAAAAATGTTGAACAATGTACACGTTGCCGTCTTGCATTATCCAATGATTGGAAAAGACGGGAAAATAATAACAACAGCCGTTGCGAACATGGATGTTCATGACATAGCACGAACTTGCAGAACGTACAATGTAAAGCGTTACTACATCGTCAACAATCTTCCGATGCAAAGACAGATCGTCATGCGTGTTCTCAATTATTGGAAAAGCGGATTTGGGCGCGAGTACAATCCTTCCCGTGCGGAAGCTTTAGGAATGGTAAAGATCGTTTCGTACTACGAAGATCTTGTGGAAGATATTACGAGCGAAAATGGTGTTCCACCAGTGAAGATTTTTACCTCTGCTAAGATCAGGAAAAACACAGTTTCATATGAGAAAATGAAAAGTGTTGTTTTAAATGAAAAAAGGCCTTTACTTTTTCTCTTTGGAACTGGCAGGGGGATGCCACTCGAAATTTCTGAAACTTGTGAATTTTCGCTTGAACCGATAAGAGCTAAATCCGATTTCAATCACCTTTCTGTTAGATCGGCAGTTGCGATCACACTTGACAGAATTATTGGAGAAAACATTTATCAAGGAGGGAAACAAAATGGACCAATTGATCAGAGCCGTTGAAATGCCTTACAAAAAAGAGCGGCCCAAATTAGCTATAGGCGATTTAGTTAAAGTTACCACCGCAGTTGTTGAAGGTGGTAAGGAGAGAGAACAAATTTTCGAAGGTGTTCTCATTGCCATGTCTGGATCGGCAGGCGGAAGAACATTTACCGTCAGGAAGATCTCTCACAATGCTGTTGGAGTTGAAAAGATATTTCCATTCAATTGTCCTACCGTAAAAGCTGTAAAAGTTGTGAAGCACGGTAAGGTGAGAAGGGCCAAGCTTTACTACATTAGGGCCTTGAAAGGGAAAAAGGCCAGAATAAAGGAAAGACGTGAACACAAGAAATAAGAAAGAGGAGAGCGCGGTTTACCAGAAAGCAAAACATGAGGCCTGGGAATGGGCAAAGGCTTTCGTGGTGGCTTTCATTATCGCGATTTCCATAAAACTTTTCGTGCTTGACACGATGATCGTGCCAACTGGCTCTATGCTTCCAACAATTCAAATTAATGATAGGCTTTTCGTCGATAAGATCACATGGCAGTACCAAAAGCCGACCATTGGAGAGATAGTGGTGTTTTGGACACCATTTGTGGATAAGACATCTCTCCGTATGTTGGGGCCGTTTGATAAGCTTATGGATGCGCTCAGTCCGGCAAAATTTCATGGTCATGTAAAGTACGTTAAAAGATTGATAGCTTTAGGTGGAGATACGATAGAATTGGTACCGGTATCAGGGCATCCTTACATGTACCATATCAAAGTCAACGGTAAGATCCCTGAAGCTTTGAAAAACAGGTTGTACTCGAAGGAAGGAATATTTGCCGATCCCATGTTTTACAACAAAATGGCGCATCCAGAGAAGTATATTTATGATTCGAATTACAGACTACTTCTTTATTTCAACAGAGACACGGATTACACGAAATACTATGACAAATCATCTCTCGAATGGGGAAAATACGTTTCCGTAAACGCATCTGGAAATGTCGTTGTTCATGTCCCTAAGGGCTACTTCTTTGCCATGGGTGATAACACAACTGATTCTTTTGATAGCAGATATTGGGGATTCATTCCAGATGATAATATGGTGGGTGCACCATTTTTGAGAATATGGCCCTTGAAACGATTTGGAGCGGTGAAATTATAATAATGGGTAGAAGAAGAAAATTCGACAGTTGTAATTAGAAGAAGTTGTTTCATCTGTTGCAAATAGCATAGAGGAGAAATGTCGTGGAAGTTTGGTACCCATCTCATGTCGAAAAAGCTAAAAAAGCTATAAAGTCCTTGGTGAAGTCGGTTTCTGGTGTGGTGGAGATCGTTGATGCACGCGCTCCAATGGCAACTCGTCCAATGGATATAGAACCTTATTTCGCCGATAAGATAAGAATGATCTTTTTGAATAAAACCGATCTTGCCGATCCGATAATAACAAACATGTGGATCGAATCGCTTTCAAAAAGCGATTCGATCGTGATGTCAGGTTCTCTGAAAGAGATGCGAAATGTAAAGAAGATGTTCGACCGTTTTAGAAGCCCTCATGAGATCAATGTTGCAATTGTTGGAATGCCTAATGTTGGAAAATCGACATTGGTTAACATGATCAAGCGCAAAAGATCGGCCTTTGTTGCTGATAAGCCTGGAATTACAAGGGTTGTTCAATGGATGAAGGTTAGCGATCATCTCAAAGTTTTAGATACACCTGGAGTTACATATCCAAGGATATACAACGATCTTCTATATGCAAAATTAGGGTTGTGCAATGTTGTGGATATCGAAAAGATCAATTTCGAAGCTTTGATATACTATGAACTTGATCTTCTGTCTAAAAATCAACCTGAGGTGGTTGAAAAGATAGGTGAAGGTTCATCAGTAATGGAAAGAGTGGAAAGTTATGCTAAAAAACACGGCTTCCTGTTGAAAGGTGGAATCTTAGATATGAATAGGGCACTTCTTACCATTCACCGTGAAATAACACATGGGAAGTTTGGAAGAATCTCTTACGAGACGCCGAATGACTACGATGAGATTTAAAAGGAGGAAAGAAGATGGAAGATATTTTCGAGAAAGTAAAGAATGTTATCGCTGATAAGTTAGGTGTGGAGCCTGAAGAGATCACAGAATCCTCTTCGTTCATAGACGATCTTGGAGCCGATTCTCTTGATGTGGTGGATATCGTTATGGCTTTTGAGGATGAATTTGGAGTTAAAATCGCCGATGATGAATTGGAGAAATTCACGACAGTTGGTGACATTGTTAAGTACTTGAAAGAGAAAGCTCAAAATTGATCGCAATCTTTATGAAAGTTGAGAGGTGGGGCAATGGGTAGCGTCGATTTACGAATGACAAAGCAAGGCGTTGTGCTTTTTATTGAGAAGTACGATGCTCTTTCTCAACTTTTTGCAGATATCACCAACAAATTCTTGCAACTTGACGGCTTTTTTGCCAGAGGTGACAAAATCTCGGTGATGATCAAAGATAGAGAGAAATACTCTAAGGATATAACAGAGATAGTTTCATTTGTGGAGAAGATGGGATTTAAAGTTGGAGAAATACTCGTTGGAGAAATGCACAAAAAAATGCCAAATAAACTGTCTGTAAAGCAAAAAATGAAGGTCGTTGAGAGTGAGAATGTCCAACGACTCAATCCTACAAAAGTCGTCAGGAAAACTGTGAGATCTGGGCAAGTCGTTATACATGATGGTGATGTAATTCTCATGGGAAATCTGAATTCCGGAGGGGAAATTATTTCCGCTGGTAACGTGATGGTTTTGGGAGAAGCACGTGGAGTGATACGTGCGGGAGTTAAAGGTGATGAAGAGGCGCTCGTTTTTGCAATAGTCATGTCTCCAGAACTCATTCAAATTGCAGATCATGTCTCGCACGTTCCAGAATCCTTTGAAAACACCGTAGCACATGTTAGAGGTGGAAAAGTTGTTGTGGAAAAGTACGACAATATCAAGTTTGGCGTTAGAAGATCACGAACTGAAAAAGAGCGTTGAGCTTTTAAAAGAATTGTCGATGATTTTTTGACCTTCAGGATGCGAAAGAAAGTTAATTACTTCTCGCATAAATGCGGAGGGCTTGTGAGAGCAAGTCCTGATGTTGTTTATGACTGTGTAGGTATTCTTTTTGAAAGGGGGATGCGTCAATTCCCCTTTCTAATGAATTGAAGAGTTTATTTGACGCAAATCCTACGAATTTTTTGATTGAGGAGGAGATCACGTTCTGAAAGTAGTTGACTTTTCTCCTGAAGCTGTTAGAATTCAGCCGATGGAAGTGTACCTTTTAGACAAGAAAAAAGAATTGTCAGATCTCATCGCTTCTACGTATCCAGGAAGAGGGATTATTTATTTTTTAGATTCAAAGGTAAAGCTTTTTCATTTTGACGTAGTCGATGTGATGAATTCCTTTCCAATTTTTGCTGGAGAGCGTGGCAAGTCTGTAGTAGGTGTCATGGATATTCAAAATCATTTGATAAATTCGGATTTGAATGATCCTGTGGTCGTTGTTATGGGGGGCGGTACAGTACTTGATATGAGTGGATTTGCACTTGCCACTTTTACCAAAAAACTAAAAACGATTTTTGTGCCAACAACATTTAGTTCCCAACTTGAGGGATTCTTCAAAGAAGATGTTTACATCAATTTTAACCGAGTTAAGGATGTAATGAGAGTTGGTTTTCATCCAAATCTTTTGGTAAACATCATGGAATTCACAAAGACTCAAAGTTTTGAAGAGAAGAGAAAATCTTTTATTCAGGCAGTCACAGTAGGGCTTTCTCATTCAAAAAAATTTTTTAAAACGGCATTCAAAGTGATCACTTCGAATTTGCTCAGTAACGAAGAGATGATCAAGCACATACTCTTTGAGAGTATTCAAATGCGTGCCAATATAAAGGGGAATTTGGTGGGAGAAGAAAGTGCGAGAGCTTTGATCACAGCTTCAAAACTTGAAATGCCTTATTTAACGGCTTTACAATACGGAGTCCTGATAGAATCTTTTATTTCCAACAAATTAGGCTTTTTTTCAGACGAGTCTTTTAGAGAAGTTTACAATTTGGTAAGAATGTGTGGAAACGCACATTTCGATCTGTCAAGTGCCGTGGAAGCTCTCTCATATCAAGAAGATCCTCTTAGAGTACGACTTCCCGTCAAAATAGGTAGCTCGATTGAACATCAGATCTTTCCCGGATTTTTAACAGAAATGATATATTCAGCACACTCTAAAGGCTTTTTATAAGAATAAATGGAACAAGGAGGGGAGAAAAAGTGGAAGAAAAACATGAAATCTACTACAAGGTAAGATTGGCAATATTAGTGGCGATCGTAGGTCTCCTGATTGCCACGATAGGATGGTTGGCGGGTGTAAATGGAAGGGTAAACTCGGTGGCGAAGCAGATCGATAGTGAAAAAACTGCCATTTCTTCACTTAACACGTTAGTTGCAAGCCTCACGGCAAAAGTCGATGATATTACACTTAAAGCTTCAAGATTATCAAATAACATCAAAGTCAATCTTCCAACTCTATCATCTACGTATATTTCAATCCAGTCGATGAAGTACACAACTATTCTAAAAAATGCACCTCTAACCGTTTCTTCAAGTGCGATATTAGATACTATTTCTTCGACGGATATCAAAAGCTTCAAATCCATACTCGAAGGCACGGGAGCTTACGAAATAACAGAGTACAATGGAATGTACAACCTTGCTTACCAGGATAATTTCGGGACAACGTACTCCATTCAGATCGTTTCATCTCCATATCCCGATAGAGTGATGGATCTGGTGAAAAAATTGAGAAGTCTTGGACAACCTGCGTTTGAAATCAACTATGCCAATCAATCCGGATTATTCATCGGAGTCTTCCCAACTTATTCACAAGCAAAGGAATACGCAAGTTCAATAAGTTCAACGTCTATTTTATCCATAGTTGGTACCGGACCAAAAAACTGGTTACCGAGGAAAATACCATGAAACAATGAAAACGAAAACTCGAATCGTTGTAGGAGTAGCTCTTTTGCTGATTTTGACAGGAGCAGTGATTCTTTTCACGCCACTTGGAAAGAGTGACAAGTTGAAGAATGAAGTATCTGTTTCACAGACTTCTGCCAAATTTTCTTTGATAGATGTGAACAATGCATCGATTAGAGAATTGGAAAAATTGCCTGGTGTGGGACCTTCTAAAGCACGGGCAATTGTTGAGTACAGAAAAAAGAATGGAGCTTTCAAGAAAATTCAAGATTTACTGAAAGTATCAGGAATAGGAAAGGTAACACTCAAGAAATTCTCTAACATGATCACGGGTTTTTCGGTGTCAAGCCAACCATCGAAAAATGCAGACCTTGTGGATATAAACAAGGCATCTGTTAATGAGTTCGAACAACTCCCCTCAATTGGACCAACAAAGGCTAAAGAGATCGTTGAATACAGGGACTTACATGGCCCTTTTTCGAATGTTGAAGAACTTTTAGAAGTTAAGGGAATAGGCCCTAAAACCTTGGAGAAGATCAAAACATTGGTAAAGGCCGGGAAGAGTTAAGCCTTTGTGTTGACTTTGATCGATTTAAGTGGTATGATCTGCTTGTGACCGCAAGGTCATACGAATTTTAAGGAGGCAAGATGCATGAAAGGTACTGTTAAGTGGTTTGACCCCAAGAAAGGCTACGGATTCATCACAATGGAGGACGGAAATGACATTTTTGTTCACTATTCCGCGATAAGCATGGATGGATTCAAGACTCTTGAGGAAAATCAGAGAGTCGAGTTCGACATCACGGAGGGTCCCAAAGGTAAACAAGCTTCAAATGTGAGATTCGCAGACTAATTTAATCAGTTTGTCAAACTCGAGAGAAAAAGCCCGGCTATGGTCGGGCTTTTAATATTGGTTGAAGAGATGAGCTACACGTTCCGCAGCAAAAATGAGATAAGATAGAAATTTCTGTGTATGGAGCAAAGAAATCTTCGCTTGAGCGAGGATCGATGAATAAATTCTTACAATAATCACTGTAATCTAAAAAATGATCTTTTGAACATTCTCGTCGGAGCTTTTTTGGAATTTTTATTGAAAGTGTTAAAATTCAAGTGAATATGAATTTCTTGTATAATCCCGGGAATAAGGCTCGGGAGCTTCTACCAGATGACCGTAAATCGTCTGACTACAAGAGGGATGATAGGTGTGTAGATCACTCTTGTGAGAGTGATTTTTTCTTTTTTGTAGTCCCCGTTGAATCTACTTACAAAGATCACAAGAAAGGATGATGCACAGTGAGAGTATCTATCATTCTTGGCTCAGAAAGTAATAGGGAATTCGCACAACAAGGTTCGGAAACACTCGTAAATGCCTAATGGTATTCCAGTCGCCACGATGGGAGTTGGAAAAGCTGGCATGATCAACGCCGCAAAATTGGCTTTGAGAATTCTGGAGGTGGTTAGATGACAAGAGAAGAAATTCTGAATCTCATTGAGAAGAGGAGTGTAAAGATCATTCGACTCCAATTCACAGATTTAAATGGGACTCTTAAACAGGTAAGTGTGCCTGTTTCTGAAATTAACAGGGTGTTGGACAACGATATCATGTTCGATGGTTCATCGATAGAGGGATTCGCCCGCATCGAAGAATCAGATATGTATCTCAAACCCGATCTTAACACTTTCACATTGATACCGTGGGAAGGTTTTAAATCAGCCCGAATTATTTGTGATGTCATGAATTCGGACGGAACGAATTTTGAAGAATCACCAAGGTATATCCTTAAAAAAGTGATCGAAGAAACGAAAAGAATGGGTTTTGAAGCTTATGCTGGACCTGAACCTGAGTTTTTTCTCTTCGACACGAATGATGACAGTTCAAGCACTCTTCTTGATTCCGGAAGCTACTTCGACATGCTTCCGCTCAGCAGGAGTGAATTGGCGCGTCGCGAAATGGTTCAAGCGCTTGAAGACATGGGATTTCAAGTTGAAGCTGCCCATCACGAAGTAGCCCCTTCTCAGCATGAGATAGACTTCAAGTACGCGGACATATTGACAACCGCCGACAGGGTTCAAACTTTTAAGCTCGTCGTTAAAACCATTGCGATAAAGCACAATATCCATGCGACCTTCATGCCAAAACCTGTAGAAGGCATCAACGGTTCTGGAATGCACGTTCACTTGAGTCTCTTTAAGGACGGAAAGAATGCTTTTTACGATCCCAATGGTGAATACAAACTCAGCAAAATTTTCATGCACTTCGTCGCTGGTATCGTAGAACATGCGCGTGCCATAACAGCTATCACAAATCCAACTGTGAATTCGTATAAAAGACTCGTTCCAGGCTACGAAGCTCCTGTGAATATCGCGTGGGCTGTTGGAAACAGGAGTGCACTTGTAAGAGTGCCACAGGCCCGTGGTAATGCCACAAGGCTTGAGTACAGAAGTCCTGATCCAACGTGCAACGCTTATCTCGCTTTCGCCCTCATACTTGTTGCAGGTCTTGATGGAATAAATCGGAAGTTAACACCACCAGAACCCATAAATCAAAATATATTCAATATGACCACTTCTCAAAGGAAAGACAAAAACATAAAGTCTTTGCCAGGAAATTTGAAAGAAGCTCTCAATGAGGCAAAACGCGATAACCTCGTTTTAGAAACGATGGGAGAGAATGCTTTTGACACTTTCTTGAAAATGAAAATATCGGAGTGGGCCGAATTCTCTTCTGCAGTGACTGATTGGGAAACGAAAAAGTACTTCAAGGTGTTGTGATGGTGTGTGGATGAAATACTTGTAATTGATTACGGTTCTCAGTATACGAGACTTTTGGCACGGAAAATACGAGAAATCGGCGTTTATTCCCGTGTAGATGTGCCGCAAAAAGCATGTCCTTCAGACAAAACAATGGGTATAATTCTCTCCGGAGGGCCAAAAAGCGTTTACTCTTCAAATACACTTGATATACCAGATTGGGTGCTGCCTTCAGGGATTCCAATACTTGGTATTTGTTACGGTATGCATCTTTTGGTTCAAAAGTTTGGTGGAAAAGTTTTGCGTGGAAGGGTTTTTGAATATGGAATGACAACCGTGAAATTATCAGAAGATCCTATTTTTTCAGGACTTCCCAGAACTGTAAAAACCTGGATGAGCCATGGTGACTCTGTAGAAAAAATTCCAAAAAACTTTTCTGAGATCGCTAAAAGCAAGGCAGGAATAACTGCAGCTATCCGATCAAACGACGAAAAAATATACGCCTTCCAATTTCATCCAGAAGTTTTCCACACAGAACATGGAGTTGAGATGATACGGTATTTCGTTACTCACGTGTGCAAAGCCAAAAAAAATTGGAAAATTGGAAATTACGCTGATTTTGCAGTTGAAAAAGTACGTGAAAGTATTGGAAACTCAAAAGTAATCGGTGCGATCTCTGGAGGAGTGGATTCTGCCGTAGCCGCCATAATAACAATGCGCGCCGTCGGAGAAAATCTCCAATGCGTCTTCATTGACAACGGTTTGCTTCGCAAGGAAGATGAATCAGTTCCGGAGAAGCTTCGAGAACTCGGAATGAAAGTCAAACGTGTGGACGCTTCTGAACTCTTTTTAGAAAAATTAAAAGGAGTAACCGATCCGGAACAAAAACGTAAGATAATAGGGGAAACTTTCATAGAAGTTTTTGAGAAAGAGGCAAAGCTTTTCGACGCCGAGTATCTTCTTCAAGGCACGATTTATTCCGATGTAATCGAATCAGCTGCAGCTTCAGCCACCTCTTCTAAAATAAAAAGTCATCACAACGTTGGAGGACTCCCAGAAAAAATGAATTTGAAGCTTGTAGAACCGCTGCGTGAGCTTTTCAAAGACGAAGTTAGAGAGGTTGGAAAGTTATTGGGCCTCTCTCCTGATATCTTGAATCGACATCCATTTCCCGGACCGGGATTAGCTGTGAGAATAATTGGAGAGGTTACCAAAAAGCGCGTAGATATCTTAAAACGAGTCGATGACGTTTACACTCAGATACTAAGAAAATCAGGAGAATACTCAAAGATATGGCAGGCCTTTTCTGTTCTTTTATCTGTAAAGAGTGTTGGAGTCAAGGGTGATGAGCGTTCTTACGGATACGTAGTAGCCTTGCGTGCTGTTAACAGTATTGAAGGAATGACGGCGGCATGGTATCCAATGCCGCATGATGTTCTCAGGAAAATATCATCTAGTATCACGGACCGGGTTCCTGAAATTGGCAGAGTGGTCTACGATGTGTCGGACAAACCTCCAGCCACGATAGAATGGGAATGAGCCGCGACTCATTACTTTGGTATTCCTGACCGTGTCGAGAGAGCGGAGGTGCCACTGGCAACTTCACTCCTCGCTTTTGTGAACTTCCAGATGGCGAGCTCATATGTCTTGATGAAGACTTCGAGGAGCGGAGGAGCCGAGAGAGCGGAATAAATAAAAAAATCCTTGTTTAAGGCGGTAACCTGAGCAAAGCGAATAAAAGAAGAGGTGTTGAATTTGTTTAAAAAAGCTTACACTTTTGATGATGTGTTACTTGTGCCAAGATACAGCGAGGTGCTTCCATCTCAAACAGACACGTGCACACATTTGACACGAGAGATAAAACTCAATGCGCCATTATTATCTGCAGCAATGGATACGGTAACAGAATCAAAAATGGCGATCGCTATGGCGCGTGAAGGTGGAATAGGGATCATACACAAAAACATGTCGCCAAGCAAACAGGCAAGTAAGGTCAGACGCGTGAAGCTTACAGAAAACGGGATCATACGCGATCCGGTGACGATCTCTCCAGATGCAACCATTCAAGACGCCGAAGAGATCATGAAACTTTATAAGATAGGTGGCTTGCCAGTTGTAGATAATGGAAAGTTTCTCGGACTTATAACAAACAGAGATGTGCGATTCGAATCGAATGTATCCAGAAAAGTCTCAGAACTCATGACGGCATTTGACAAGCTCATAACTGCCCATCCATCCGTGACACCCGATGAAGCACGTGAAATTCTCCACGCTCATAGGATAGAAAAACTTCCAATAGTGGATGGAAGAAAACTTTTGGGACTTATCACGATAAAGGATATAAATTCCTTTATCGAATTCCCAAACGCTTCAAGAGATAAACGTGGTAGATTAATGGTTGGGGCAGCAGTTGGAATCTCATCTGACACAGATGAGCGCATTGAAGCGCTTAGCAAAGCGGATGTTGATGTGATAGTAATCGACACAGCTCATGGCCATTCTAAATCCGTGATCAACACCATAAAGCATGTGAAGATGGAATATCAGAACATTCAAATTATTGCCGGCAACGTTGCAACGGCCGAAGCGACAAAAGCTCTCATTGAAGCAGGAGTCGATGCCGTAAAAGTCGGTGTTGGACCAGGATCGATATGTACCACAAGGATAATTGCTGGAATCGGCGTTCCGCAGTTCACCGCAATCATGGATTGTGCAAAAGAAGCTTCCAAGTACGGTGTTCCAATTATCGCTGATGGTGGAATCAGATATTCCGGAGACATTGCAAAGGCACTGGCAGCAGGCGCATCGTCTGTTATGATGGGTAATATATTTGCAGGAACGGAAGAAGCGCCGGGTGAAACTATTATATACGAGGGAAGAAAATTCAAAACTTACCGTGGAATGGGAAGCCTTGGCGCAATGAAAGCCGGCAGTAGTGATAGATATTTTCAAGAGAATGCATCACCAAACAAATTGGTTCCGGAAGGAGTCGAAGGAATGGTTCCGTACAAAGGAAAAGTTTCGGAAGTTTTTCATCAGCTAATAGGAGGATTAAAAGCCAGCATGGGCTATTGTGGCGCTACAACTATTGCTGAACTTCAAGAAAAAGCCGTTTTCATTGAAGTAACACCTGCTGGCGTAAAGGAGTCGCATCCTCATGATGTGAGAATAACAAGGGAATCCCCAAATTACAGTTTTGGAGGTACACAATGATCAACAGATACACGCCTGATCTTATGCGAAAAATATGGTCCGAAGAATCAAAATTCAGGCGCTGGCTCAAAGTGGAACTTTCCGTCATGGAAGCTTATGAAGAACTTGGCACGATCCCGAAAGGTTCTGCCAAACGCGCACGTGATCTCGCGGTAATAGATGTAGATGAGATCTCTCGTGTGGAATCATCCGTAGGACACGACGTTATAGCATTCATAAAAGTCGCAACTTCAAAGATGGGTGACACTGCACGATATTTTCACTACGGATTGACTTCTTCCGATGTGGTGGATACGGCCCTTTCCTTGGCAATAGTTGAAGCGACAGATGCGATTCTCGAAAAGATGCAGGATGTCATGGACAAAACCTTGAAGATCGCCAAACGTTACCGTAATACGCCAACGATAGGACGAACTCACGGCATACACGCTGAGCCAACTTCATTTGGTTTGAAGATGCTTAATTGGTACGCAGAGCTTGAACGCGCAAGAGATCGTATCTTTACGGAAAAGAAGAGAATATCCGTTGGAAAAATATCTGGAGCAGTGGGGAATTATGCCAACATCCCGCCAAAAATAGAAAAAATTGCGTGTGCAAAGCTCGGCTTGAAACCGTGTAAGATATCCACACAAGTTATACCGCGTGATCTACATGCAAGCTACATTGCAGCGCTTGCAGTGCTCGCGGGTGGAATAGAAAGAATGGCAACGGAGATCAGGCATCTTCAAAGAACCGAAGTTAGAGAGCTGGAAGAGCCATTCTCAGAAAAACAACGCGGGTCAAGCGCTATGCCACACAAGAAGAACCCAATCTTATGTGAACGCATGACCGGCATTGCGCGCATGATTCGAGGATACTCAATATCCGCAATGGAAGACATCGCCTTATGGCATGAAAGAGATATATCTCACTCCTCGGTCGAACGTGTGATCTTTCCAGATGCCACGACGCTCGTGTACTACGCCCTGGAAACTCTTGAGTACGTGATAAATGGATTGAGGGTCAACGAAGAAAGAATGAGAAAAAACATAAACATCACAAAAGGTTTGATCTTTTCTCAAAAAGTGCTTTTGAAATTGGTAGAAAACGGTATGAGTCGCGAAGATGCTTATCTCACGGTCCAACAAGCTTCAATGAGAGTTTGGAATGAAGAGAGCCCGGATCTTCTCAGTGCCATACTAGAAGAATTACCGGATGCCGATCTCAGCGGTGTTTTCAATGTAGAACCGTACCTTGCACATGTGGATGACATATTCAGTAGGTTTGAAACGCCGGCGTTGGCGGTTGATCCCGTCTCTTCGGGAGGTGTGGACAAAACTGTGAACAGTGTGATCTCTGGCTTGCAGTGGGGAGATGAAGGAAAAGGAAAGATCACCCAGTATCTTTCGAGAAAACATGATTGGGTGGTAAGATTTTCCGGTGGTCCAAATGCTGGCCACACGGTTTATTATAATGGCATGAAGTCCATTCATCACCTTATTCCATCTGGAACTGAGAAAAACAAATTTTTTATAGCACGTGGTACGCTTGTAGATTTAAAAATTTTGAACGATGAACTCAACTCCATGTCTAAGATGTTCAACAAATTCAAAGAAAAGATCTTCATCTCACCGTGGTGTCGGGTAATAACACCTATTGAAAAAGCAATGGATTTAGAAATTGAAAAATTAAAGGGATCAAATGCAGTTGGGACAACTGGACGAGGAATAGGGCCTGCCATGGCAAATGATGCTCACAGAACGGCACTGAGACTCTTCGACTTCTTTGATGAAAGGCGCATTAAAGAAAAATTGAAAATTCTCGCGTCGATCTCGGAACCGTTCATCGGATCTGTTGATATTGACAAAATGGCAAGAGAACTTCTGAAAGAGTTCGAGACCGTCAAAGAGCTTGTGAAAGAAGTTAAACCAAGTGGCAATGTGCTCTTTGAGGGAACACAAGCGGTAATGCTTGATCCCATGTACGGAACATACCCTTATGTCACTTCTACAGCGTGTGTGCCTTCTGCCGCACTTTACGGTTCAGGATTTTCAGTTTCCAAATTAGAAGTTTGGGGCGTTTTTAAAGCTTATACCACACGTGTAGGGTCTGGGCCATTTCCCACTGAAATTTTTGGCAAAGACGCTGATAAGATCAGAAGAGCTGGTGGAGAATTCGGATCGACAACCGGTAGGCCAAGAAGATGTGGATGGATCGACTTACCATTGCTCAAATACGCGTGCGATACTGCCAATGTAGAACATCTCGTCATGACCAAGGCCGATGTCTTGAACGGATTCGATCGCGTTGGAATTTGTCATGAATATGAAAGACCGATTTCGCCATACGATCTACAGAATTTTACCCCAAAAATCGAGTACGTTAAAGGCTGGAAAAACCTTGAAGACAGTGCATTTGAAAATTTCATTTCAATTGTGAAAAAAGCGATTGGTAGAAAAATCGAATACATTTCATTTGGACCTAATGAAGAAGACATAAAGGCGGTAGAATGATGCAACAGTCGAGAACCCAATAGCACCATCTTTTCCGCCTCTTCGACTAAGAACCTATCCTTAAATAATCACGATATCTTTAACTCTCAAGTATTACCGTTCTCGACTTCATAACTACCGTTTCTTGGCTGGCGTCAAATCGAAGATTTTTTTATTCTACTCTCCCG
>CAJXLN010000003.1 GCA_913056255.1 uncultured Thermotogae bacterium
ACAAGTCTGCTGGAAAGATGAGTGCCACTGGCACTCCCAGCATAGTCGTAAAAGCCGAAGTAACGAGTGCCCACGGGCAATCTTGGCTCCTCCGCTTCTATTTTTGTTTAGGGATAAGCTCTAAGTCGGTAGTCGATCGGAGTTTCTTTTTAGAGATCCATTAAAATAAAATCTACATGAAATATCGCTTGATCACGACTCAACTTTGTGGTAAAATCTTCTGTGTGCGGGCATAGCTCAGATGGTAGAGCATCGGCCTTCCAAGCCGAGTGTCGCGGGTTCGAATCCCGTTGCTCGCTCCAGATTGGGCATTTTGAATGCCCAATTTGTTTTAAGATGCAAATTTGAACTCTCTGGAGATGTTAAAGATATTAGAGATCGTCTTCATATTTTTGGGAATTGCGGCTTACATTTACATAGGAATTCGGATTTTGAGAATGAGAGTGAGATTCATAGCGTTTTTGTACTTTTTCCTTCTTGCAGGATACGCGCTAACGATCATATTTGGCGTCGTACCCTTCATTATAGGGTGGACGATATTTATCCTTGTAGTTGCCGCTTTGATATTCATCATGGCTAGATGAGTAAAAGCTCAGCACTACGTCACCGTATTTTCTTCTTGAATGAAGTACTATATTTTTGCCACTTTCTGGTGGTAGCTCTTTTTCAAAAGATTCTATAACGACAATGCCTTCTGATTTTATCAGTTCAAAGTGCCTATCTATTTCATTGAACGCCTCAAGTAAAAGGCCGGTTTCAAATGGTGGATCGGCAAAGATGAAATCGTATTCGTTGCACTTTTTAGATAACCTTCTCAACGCTATGCGAAAATCCAAATTGATTATTTTAGCTGGATGATGGAGTTTTGATAAATTCTTTCTTATCGTTGCACACGAAGAACGCGATATTTCAACGATCGTAATCTGTCCAGCTGATCTACTGATCGCTTCGGCAGAAACCACACCACTTCCCCCAAAAAGTTCAAGTACACTTTTCCCTTCTACATCGATTATGTCGTACAATGCTTCCCTAACGATGGCTGGCGTGTATCGCGTACGTGTGTCTGAAACGGATGAAATGATCGTTTTTTTGAATTTCCCTCCCGTGATCTTCAATCAACCCACCTCCACAAAGTTCATTCTTTCTCCGTATCTACGATCTATTTCTTTCAAGAGTAGAGGGTGTGATAAGAGTTTTGGGTCTTTCTCGATCAGGATTTCGGCATCTTCACGAGCTTGAAAGAGTAAATCCACATCTTCTGTGAGGTTTGCCACTTTGAATTCCGGCAATCCATGTTGACGTGTTCCCATAAATTCCCCTGGTCCGCGAAGTTTTAAATCGTATTCAGCGAGAGCGAATCCATCAAAAGTGTGCACAAAATATCGCAATCTTTCAGCTTCTGCTCCGTTGGTCAAGAGGAAACAGTAAGATTTTTCTCCGCCACGACCAATACGCCCTCTAAGTTGGTGAAGTTGCGCGAGTCCAAATCTTTCTGGATGCTCAATAACCATGACGTTGGCATGGGAAATATCTATTCCAACTTCTATCACCGTAGTTGCCACAAGTATTTGAGTTTCTTTTTTGTAGAATTGTCTCATCACCTTTTCTTTTTCTTCAGAAGACATTTTTCCATGAATGAGACCAACTTTGTAGTCGGAAAATGGACCGTTTATGAATTCTTCATATATTTCTTTTGCAGCTTTAAGATCCAGTTTTTCCGATTCTTCGATCAATGGGGAAATCCAAAAAACTCCATTGTCGTTGTCTATTTCCTTTTTAACGAAATCGAAGACTTCGTCTCGTTTTATTTCGTTAACCAATATCGTTTTTGGGTTTTTTCTACCTTTTGGCATTTCATCTATAAGTGTTACATCAAGGTCTCCGTACAGTGTCATTGAAAGCGTTCTGGGAATTGGCGTGGCTGTCATCACGAGCGTGTCCACAGCTTTTCCCTTTGACATCAACGCTTCTCTCTGCTTAACACCGAATTTGTGTTGCTCATCTATTACAACCAAACCAAGGTTTTGAAAGGAGACGTCTTTTTGTATCAAAGCGTGAGTCCCTATAACGAGCTTTACATTCCCATTGGCCATTTTTTCTTTTATATCCTTTTTTTTAGTTGGGGGTGCAGATCCCGTTAACAATTCCACATCAATGCCAAATGGAGAGAGATCGGATTTTATTCGTTCGTAATGTTGACTTGCAAGAACGTAAGTTGGGGCCATAAAAGCGGTTTGAAATCCACTCTCTATCACATCAAGAATGGCGATTTCTGCAACCACTGTTTTTCCACTTCCAACATCCCCTTGAAGAAGTCTGTGCATTGCAAGAGGACTGGTCAAACTTTTTTCTATCTCATCGATTGCGCGATTTTGAGCTCCTGTTAATTCAAAGGGCAAGGATTTTATGAATTTTCGAGACATGACACCCTTGAATTTTTTGGGCACACCTCCTTTTGATTGGAATTTTCTTTTGATCATAAGCTGAGACACTTCCAGCAAGAAAAATTCATCGTAAGCAAGACGTTTTTGGGATTCTCTAAGATGGTACTCGCTTTTCGGGAAATGCATGCCGTATACGGCTCTCTTCACATCTAACAATCTTCTCTTTTCCAAAATATCTTCAGGAATTGGTTCTTCAAGAAGATGAACATAGGGGATGTTTGCCTCGATTATGCTCCTCATCATTTTTTGAGATATTCCTGCTGTGAGATCGTAAATTGGAGCAATTTGGGGAGAAGAAGTATCGACCACTTCGAAGTCTGGAGACATGACTTGAAAACGTCCATAATCGTTCTTGACTATTCCACTGAAAGCCAAACGCTTGGCGTTGCGTACAATGTCGTAAATGTACTCTTGATTGAACCAAACGAGTTGCATGTTTGAAAATCCATCTGTTACGATTGCCGTGACTATGGTGTAATTCCTGGCTCTTCTTTTTTCAACATTCACAACATTTGCAATCGCTGAAACTCGTTCGCCAGGTCTTAATTTTAATACGCTAAGAGGGTGACGCCAGTCGTCGTACAAACGTGGGAAATGGTACAAAAGGTCTCTAATAGTTGTTATTCCCAGTCTGAAAAGTTTCTCCTCTCTCGAAGGTCCGACTTTCTTGGCAAATTTCACAGGGGATTCCAAATCCACGGGTTTTTGTGGTGAGATAGGGAGACCCGTTAAATTTTCTCTACGGAGTTTTTCTATCATTATCAGACCATTTTTCAATCGAATTTCAACCCTATTTTTAGGAAGTTTTGATATGCCAAAAAAGTATCCACAAAAAGCCTTGAACCTCTCTGCAGCGTCTTTGGGTAAATCACCAACAGTGAGAAGAGAATTTCTCATGAATTCTTCGAGCTCTCCCAAATTCCTTTTGCCAGCAAGAACGGATTTTATGATCGATTCAGAAGAATCAACGAAATCTTCGAACAACATATCATTTTTCTTTGATATACAGCTTGCGTAATTTGGGGAGTTCTACAGAAGGACTTTGTTGTACGTGAATGGACGTCGCAACAAGGCTAATTCCAAGTTGTTGAAGCTCGATATCGTCAACTTGATTTTTGGCAAATAATCCCATCACTCCCAACGCCAAGGCCATTAAGAGACTTATCAGCAAAATAGTAACTTGTCCCTTACGCATCTGTGTAGCCCACATAAGGAATATTCCTGTACTTCTGATCGTAATCGAATCCATAACCGAGTATGAATCTGTCTTCAATATGAAATCCTACGAAATCAATTGGAACTTCGATTTTTCTATGTGCTCGCTTTTCAAAGAGAGTTACGACTTTTAAAGAAGCCGGATCGTATTTAGAGAAATATTTCAGAATATAATTAAGAGTGTTACCGGTATCCACTATATCTTCAACCACCAATATGTGTTTTCCAGTTATACTCTCGTCAAGCCATGATTTTACTCTAACACGTTCAGTGCTCCCACTACCAACATAACTTGAAACTTGAACGAAACTGTAAGAAACGTCCAATCCTATTTCAAGTACGAGATCGCTAAAAAAATGGATTGCTCCTTTCAACACACAAACCGCAACGATTTCATTTGTGAAGGGTTTGTACGTGCCAGTTATTTCTTTCCCAAGTTCGCTTATTCTCTCAAGAAGTTCTTCTCGTGTGTAGAGTACGTGCACTGCTTCACCTCCGAATTAGTGATTTTGCATCATAATAGATGAAATGTCAGCTGTTGAATCACCCAGCTTCTTAACGATATAAGGCAAAAATTTGTTAGATCTCTTTTTAGAATAAACATTCAGTGCAAAGTAATATATTCCCACTGCAACAGCTCCAATTCCAAGTGATAGGTAATCGTTAAAACCGAATAGCTTCTCTAACGACACAGAGAGCCCCAAAAGGATAACAATCGGAATTCCGTACAAAAGTGATGATAAAACTGTAACACTCACACGTTTAGGCGTTTCGTACTCCACCATATCTCCGATTCTTATATCGTATTTTTTAGGATTTAACACAGGTATCTTTGCAGTGCTGACATTGCATATTTTCTTCGCTGCGCATGAGTCACAACTACTGCTTGCACTTTTTGCTACCAGAATTGTATCTTTCTCAACTTTTATTACTTTTGCAGTTTCACGCATTTTGATCAACTCCTGTTGTAATTATAACATCATTGATGGTAATATGTATGTTGTTCAAAATTTTACACGATCTCTGTCTTAAAGGAGCAAAAATTCTATGAAATTCGATGTTATAACGGCTGAAATTGGAAGCACGACTACTGTTGTAAGTGCTTTTGTTGGTTTAGGTGACAATCCCACTCTCGTAGCTCAAGGTGAACATTACACCACTGTCGATGAAGGGGATGTAACGATCGGCATAGAGCGGGCTTTGAAATTCATAAGAGAAGAAATTGGAGAATCCGTTGAATGGAAGAGTTTGCTCGTTTCATCAAGTGCCGCAGGTGGCCTGAAAATGACGGTTCATGGTCTTGTGTACGATATGACTGTTAGAGCGGCCAAAGAGGCTGCACTCGGCGCGGGAGGAGTAGTTAAGTTGGTCACATCTGGGAAAATATCACGTGATGTGATAGATAAGGTGCATCACATCGCACCTAAACTTGTCCTTTTGGCTGGAGGCGTGGATCATGGAGAGTACGAAACTGTGATACACAATGCAGAAGTCTTTGCACAAAGTGATATAAATGTTCCATTTGTTTATGCGGGAAACTCGGACGCTACAGAAAAAGTGGTACGAATTTTGGAAAATAGCGGGAAAAAGGTGACCGTGACACAAAATGTCTATCCTAAAGTGGACGTTTTGAATGTTGAGCCAGTTAGGGATGTCATTCAGAAAGTCTTTTCTCAGCATATAATCCATGCTCCTGGAATGTCGAAGCTTGATGGTCAGGTAAAAGGCCAAATAATACCAACTCCGGCATCTGTTATGAAAGCCGGAAGCATTCTTCAAAAGGAGATGGGTGATTGCGTAACGATAGATATCGGTGGAGCGACAACAGATGTGGATTCCTTTACAAATGGTAGCCCTGATATACAAAAGATATCCATCTCACCAGAACCATTTGCAAAGAGAACGGTAGAAGGGGATCTTGGTGTTTTTGTAAACGCACTCAACGTTGTGAAAAATTCCGAATGGATTTGCAAAGAATTTCCGGATAATGATGAACTTTTGAAGAGACTCACTCCGTATCCCAAAGATAAGAGGATCGAAGATTTTGTCTTAGCAATGGCCAAGAGTTGTGCAGTGGAAAGTATTATGCGCCATTCCGGGAAGGTTCGTTACTTTTACGGCTCGTCCGGAAGAATTAAATTGGCTGAAGGAAAAGATCTCACAGCTGTTAGGAATATTTTTGGAACTGGTGGTGTTTTGAGTAGATCAAAACATAGCTCAAAAATCCTTGAAGAACTTCGCAATCTTGGTCAGAAGAATCCAATGGCTCTACTTCCTTCCAGGGAGACAAGATTGTACGTGGATTCACATTACATATTCGCCGCTTGTGGCCTTATCTCTCAACTCGATGAAGAATCGGCTAAGAAATTACTCATTTGGGATATAAAACGTGTCGGATGAGATCACAGTTAGAACAGATGGAGGAGCGCAGGGAAATCCCGGCCCGGCAGCTTCCGCTTTTGTGGTGGAGAACGAAAAGAGAATCATTTGTTTACACTCGGAGTACATCGGATGGGCCACTAACAATCAAGCTGAATACAGGGCACTCATAATGGCTTTGGAATACGTTCAAATGAATTTTTCAGATAAGAAGATCAAGATATTCACTGACAGTCAGTTGATGGTTAGACAGTTAAAAGGGAAATATAAAGTTAAATCTCAAAATCTCGTTCCTCTATGGTCTAAGGCACGCAAGTTAGTCGAGAAACTGAATGCTTCTTTGGAATGGTGTAAACGCGATAAAAATCGCTTGGCGGATTCTCTCGTAGAAATGATCAGGAGGGTAAAAAGTGGATAAAATATTCGATCTCGTTTTCTCACCGAAGCTTTTCTTCAAGACATCAAAATTCGGCTTCTTAAGCTCTATCCTGGCCATATTCGTTGTATGGATTGTCAATGTTTTGATCCTTTTTCCGATGTTCAAGAATATTCCGTTTTTCGGAGGTTTTTACGCATCTTCTGCCATTCTTTTGGGTTTAATAGTTGTCTATTGTGCTTTGGCCATTGGCATTCACAGAATCGTTGGGAAAGGTGGAAAAACAGTTTTTTTGGGATTCCCTTTTGTCATCTTTCCAAACGTTATGACAGGATGGATATTTTCAATATACTTTATATGGAAATGGGCAGCTGTTCTTTTTCTGATTCCTATCTTCTGGTCCGTTATGCTGGAATACTATCTCGTAAGAAGTTCCATGGGGTATGGAATGGCGTACACCGTGATCGTAAGAATCACACGTGATATAATTTTCTTTGTATCTTTGTATGCATTTTTAAAAGGGTGGCTTGTATGAATATAGGCATGATGACCGACACGTACATTCCACAGATAAATGGAGTAGCTACATCAGTTAGTCTCTTCAAGAGATATCTTGAAAAAATGGGAGAAAGGGTTTACGTCTTTTCCCCAATGATACCTAAAAATGAAAGTGGAACGTTTAAAGTAAACGGTCTGAAATTCTTATGGGAGTCACAACACAGAGTTGCAATTCCCATATCCCATAAAATATTAAAATTATCCACAAAGTTGAAGATCGATGTGATTCACTCTCATGCACCTTTTAGCATGGGATTTCAGGCTTTGCGGCTCGGTGAGAAATTGGGTCTTCCTCACATACACACATATCACACACTACTAACTGAATACAGGCATTACATACCATTTCCTTTCAGACCTACAGAAAATGCTGTTAGAGAATTCAGTAGCTGGTTTTGCAACTCTACAGATGCAGTTATAGCACCAACCGGGAAAATCAAAGATGAGCTTTTGAGTTATGGTGTGAAAAGCCCAATATACGTACTTCCAACTGGGATAGACGTTGAAAACTTCAGAAGGCCTCTGAAGTTTTCAATAAGAGAACGCCATTCTATATCAGAAAATGATCGTATCGTTTTGTTTGTTGGCAGGATCGCCAGGGAAAAAAATCTGGATTTCATCTTAAAAGCTTTTGCTCATCTACAAAGCAAGCTCAAGAACGTAACCTTGATAATGGTAGGAGACGGTCCGGAAATGAAGGAATTTTTACATCTTGCTTCGCATCTTAAAGTTTCGGACCGTGTCGTGATGACTGGATACATGCCAAGAAGCGAAATCGTAGAGTACTATCGTCAATCAGATGTCTTTGCTTTTGCTTCGGTAACGGAAACACAGGGTTTAGTCGTTTTAGAAGCGTTAGCCGCTGGTTTACCTGTTGTCGCGGTAGCGAAAGAAGGAGTGGCGGATGTATTAAAAAATGGTGTTGGATGCTTACTCATCGATGATGTTCAACTTGAAACTTTTGTCGATAGGCTTTTGAAGATATTAGAAAACCCTGAGCTCTCGATGAAAATGTCAAAAGATGGCATGAATTACGTGCTGGAACATTGGTCGATGAACACGATGGCTTATCGTCTTGATGAAATATACAAAGAAGTTGTGAAGTCTTCTAAAAAAAGGAGGAAAAAATATGATTCCCAATCTTTTTTTGCTTATCTACACCGCCTCGGATTACGCGTTTTCTAACAATTCACTCATTTACAAACATGATAAGAAAGAAATTCAGAAAGCCTTCATATGGACGATTCTGATCACACTGTCTTTGACCTTTGATCTTCTTACCAGCTTGACTGGCTTGTTAAGTGTGACAATTTACACCGTTATTTTGCTTGGATTAACTTTTCTAAAATCCAGAAGTAACAGTAAGGGTTGGTACATCTCTTCAGAACTCATAAACGTGGGTCTGGCACTAGCATTCACAATTCCATTGTCCGGTTGGATAAGTTCGAATTCCTATTTGCAACCACCATTCGTTAATTATCTTTTGGGACTAACAGTGATATCCGTTGTTTTTACGGATATATTCAGAAGACTTGAATACATTCCAACAAAATCCGGAGATTCGGACGGCAATTTTGAAAGGATACTCCTTTTCGTATTCGTTATGGCCTTGCAATGGCACTACATTGCACTCACTTTAGCAGGGATGATCGTCTACAGGCTTATAAGGTACAGAAAGTTCTCGAAGATGTGGCTGATAAGTCCTGCAGTTGGTATCTTTTTTTCTTTACTTTGGTTGTTACTCATGAGAAGTAATATCATTTAGAGTGTCTGAAGAAATACATTTTTGGAGGGTATCAATTACAAAAGGAGGGGTAATGATGAAAAAGTACGTGGTGTTTTTAATGGTTTTGATGCTTGCTCTTGGAACGGTGGCTCTATCGATCACCGTTACCTTCGTTACGGACACAGGTGGCCTTGGTGACAAGTCCTTTAATGACAGTGCTTGGGCAGGGGTCGAAATGGCGGTAAAGCAGTATGGAATCACAGCAAATATCATTCAATCATACGAGCAGTCTGACTACGTTCCCAATCTCAGTGCCGCGGCTCAAATTTCTGATGCCGTCGTTGCAGTTGGATTCTTGATCAAAGAGGCAGTTGAAAGAGTTGCACCACAATATCCCAATACGAAATTCATATTCATAGACAGTTCTATAAAAAATATACCAAATGTGGAAAGCTACATATTCGATCAACAGCAAGGAGGATTCTTGGTTGGCTATATCGCTGCTGCGATGTCTAAAACCGGTAAAGTAGGCGCAGTTTGCGGTATGCCTATTCCACCAGTTAAAAGTTATCTGTTTGGATACAAAGCAGGGGTTGAAACCTACAACACTCTTCATGGGAAAAATGTTCAGGTTCTTTCCGGATATGTTGGCAGTTTTGATGATCCATCTGCTGGCAAGGCCATGACAGAGGGCCAAATCAGTGCTGGTGCCGATATTGTCTTTCAACTTGCTGGATTGAGCGGTCTGGGAGTCATAGATGCAATGAGAGCTCAGCCTAAAGGTTACTTTGCAATAGGTGCAGATCAGGATCAAGATTACCTTGCGCCAGGTTACGTTCTTGTTAGCGCTATAAAGAGAGTTGATATAGGCGTTTTTGACGGGATAAAATCGGTTATCGATGGGACATTCAAAGGCAAAACCTTCACGTTATCGCTTAGCAACAACGGAATAGGAATAAGCCCCATGACTTACACGAAACAACTCGTTCCAAAATCAATTTTCCATCAACTTGATGTCCTCAAGAAGATGATAAAGGAAGGAAAGTTGATCATACCTCAAACGAAGGATGAATTTGACGATTTCCAGGTTCCGCAGATTGATTTCTAAATTTTTTGATTTTGCGCTCTCATATCCGCTTTTGAAATTCCATATGAGCGGGAGCGCTGTTTGTTAACTCTCTTACTGTTCTTCTTTGTCCATTAATGTTATTGAGGGGGAGGAAGTACCCTTGCAAATTGATAAAACAAACCGCTCAAAGTCACAAGTACAAAAGACATTAATGGAGTAGTTGTTCCATTTTTGTCTAATTTCTTTTTTCAACTTTTACAACAATTAGTTCACACTATCTTTTGTTGTAAACCGCGGATTTAAAATCAAAAGAAGGAAATCACAAAAAGCATAAAATCTTTACTTTTCGACTACCTTTTTGGGCGTAAAAATCGGGAAAGATCTTGTGATTAAGATCTTTCCCAACGACAAAAGCTTGAATTGTTTTATTTTACTTATTTTACAACAGCTTTCAATTCTGAAACTTTATCCAACTTTTCCCATGGAAGCTCAAGATCGTCACGTCCAAAATGCCCATAAGCGGCTATTTGTTTGTATATAGGTCTCAACAGATCTAAATCTCTTATTATGGCCCCCGGTCTGAAATCAAACATCTCATTGACGATCTTGGTAAGTTCCATGTCTGGAATAACGCCAGTTCCGTAAGTTTCTATGAATATAGAAACCGGCCTCGCAACGCCTATGGCATACGCCAACTGAATCAAACATTTGTGGGCCAAACCTGCAGCCACGATGTTCTTTGCAACGTACCTTGCCATATACGAAGCCGACCTATCCACTTTGGTTGGATCTTTTCCACTGAAAGCTCCGCCACCATGAGGGGCAACTCCTCCGTAGGTGTCAACTATTATCTTTCTCCCTGTCAGGCCAGTATCGGCCATAGGACCTCCAATGACAAACCTGCCGGTTGGATTTATGAATATTTTGGTATTTGGGGTAAAATACTCCGACGGAATGGTGGAATTTATTACTTCCTCACGCAAGGCGTTTTCCAGATCGTTTCTGGAAACATTTATATCGTGTTGTGTGGACACAACGATTGCATCGACTGCAACAGGTTTCCCGTTACCATCAAACTCAACGGTAACCTGTGTTTTACCATCAGGCCTCAAAAAGTCAAGGATCTTGTCTTTTCTCACCTTAGCAAGTCTTCTTGCAAGTTTGTGGGCTAAAGATATGCTTATCGGCATGTACTCTTCTGTTTCATCGGAGGCATACCCAAACATTATGCCTTGATCCCCAGCTCCCAATTTTTCAAGTGAATCATCGAGTTCTTCTCCAGATTTGAATTCAAGTGCCTCGTCAACTCCCAAAGCTATATCTGAAGATTGCTCGTCTATAGCCGTAACTACAGCACACGTTTCACCATCAAATCCATATTTAGCCCGCGTGTAGCCTATGTCAAGTACGGTTTGACGAACTATAGTCGGAATATCAATGTAAGCCTTCGTGCTTAACTGACCCCCGACCATCACTTCTCCTCTGACTACAAAAGTTTCAATCGCGACTCTACTTTTAGGATCCTGTACAAGGGCCTCGTCCAAAATCGCGTCTGAAATCTGGTCTGCGATTTTATCTGGATGTCCTTCGGTTACGCTTTCACTTGTGAAAAGCTTTTTCAATTTATTTCCTCCTTTGATTTTAAAAGTTCTTCGTATTCTTCAAGTGTCAAAAAACGTCCTCCTTGAATTTTTGAAGAGATCAGTTTGTAATTAGCATCAAATTCAGCATGAACACTCAATTTATCTTCGGGGAAGTTTCCCACAAATTCTTTATCTAAAAGGATAGGAGCTCCCTCCCCGTAGTTGATACGAAAATCATATCCCTTTCTCAAATACGATTTGAAAATACTTCCGCGATCGGTCTCAACGTAAATTATGAGATGATCTTTCTTCCTGTAGAAAGGACCAGCTTCTTTCTTTTTTTTACGAAAGAACACGATTTTCCTCCATGATCTTCTTAACTAAAAATGGATGTATTTTCAATTTAGCTTGCACGACATCACCGGTTTGTTTGAATTTCATCACTCTGACTCCAATTGTCTTAGAAACGGTAGGCCAAATTTCATTTGGAATTTCTAATTCTTTTTCTAAATAGTCTTTTGTGATCTCGTCGCGTAAACGCGCCATAAGTTCGTCAATGTAGAGATTTTTCTTTGCGGAAATAAAAACAGCATCTTCGTGTTCACGGACGAGTTCTTTGAGCCGCGATTCATTACAGAGATCGATTTTGCTTATCACGGTTACTCTTGCTACATCAGCGGCGCCTATATTCTCAAGAACTCTTTCTGAAATTCTTAATTTCTCATTCACATCTTCATCGTATCCATCTGCAACCATGAGAATAAGGTCAGCATCCAACGTTTCCTCCATTGTGGAACGAAAGGCTTTGATCAATTGAGGAGGAAGTTTGGATATGAATCCAACTGTATCGGAAAAAAGAGCGAAAACATTCTCTCCCAACCACACTTTTTTCGTGGTCGGGTTTAAGGTTGTGAAGAGCTTATTTTCACTTTTGACTTCAAAACCACTCAAAACTTTGAGAAGCATTGATTTACCGGCATTAGTGTATCCCACAATTGAAACTTTGGGAATTATCGAAGTGAGCCTCTTCCGTCTTTTGAGCACTCGTTCTTCGGATATTTTTCGTATTTTAGAACGTAACCGCGCGATTCTTTTCCTTACAGTACGGCGGTCCATTTCTAATTTGGATTCTCCAGGCCCTCTTGCCCCTATTCCACCAGCGGCTCGCGAAAGGTAATTACTCGAACCTTTGATATGTGACAGCCGGTACTCAAGCATTGCAAGCTCTACCTCTGTTTTGCCTTCGCTTGTTTGCGCACTGCGAGCAAAATTTCTAAGTATTATCTGAGTTCTATCAAGAACCTCAACTTTGAGCATCTTTTCAAGATTCGACTTCTGCACTGGCCTGAGTTCATCGTCTGTTATCACACCATCGGCCTCATAGAGCCTGATGTACTCTGCGATATTTCCAAGCTTTCCTTTTCCCATATATGTTTTTAAAGGTACTTTAAGGAATTGCCAAAAACGTGCCACTGGAAATATTCCAATCGATCTTGCGAGTTCACCAAGTTCGATCAGGTCTCTTTCTATCCTATCATTTCTTGTATAGGCAATTCCTAAGAGTACAGCTCTTCTCAATTTTCACCTTTCTCGGAGTTCTCTTTGGACTTTTCTCTTGTTTCTTCAGAGATATCTGAAAGTTTCACGTACTCTGCCGGCATAATGGTACTGATCGCATGCTTGTAAATCATGTTTTGTTGTTTTCCATTTTCTATCAACACTGTGTAGTTATCAAAGGATTTGATGAACCCATTGACTTGAAATCCGTTAATCAAGTACAGTTTCGCTTCGATCTTACGTTTCCTGAGGAAATTCAAAAGTCTGTCTTGCAAATTCTGTTTTTCTGGCATATCAAGCCCCCCATTTTAATGTTTTAAACATTTTTCTAAAAAGAATTTCTTTATCATTGGAAAGATCAAGCCATATTGCGTCTTTGTACTTTTTGAACCAGGTGAGTTGCCTTTTCGCATAATGACGTGTGACTTTTTTAACTTCCTCTATGCAATCTTTCAAATTGCTCTGGCCTTTATGATATTTTACCACTTCTTTGTACCCTATAGACTGCATACTTGGTAAATCAGGTGAAAATCCCATATCGAGAAGCCTTGAAACTTCTTCTAAAAGTCCATTTTTGAACATTTCATCGACTCTTTTGTTTATTCGCTCGTACAATTCATTTCGATCACGATACAACACAAACAATACAAAACGCTCATCTTCTTTTCTTTTTGCCCATAATGATGAGATGGGATTGCCTGTTAACAAATAAACTTCTAAAGCTCTTACGATGCGTACCAAATCATTTGGTTCAAATTTCGAAAAAGCCACAGGATCAACTAATTCAAGTACTTTTCTCAACGATCCCGGACTTTCTCTTTCGACTCTGTAAAGACTTTCCCTTATAGCTTCATTTTTGGGAGGGCCATCGAAGATTCCATATTTTATGGTTTCAACGTACAATCCACTTCCTCCAACGAGAATCGGTTTTTTCCCATTGGATATAATTTTTTCCACAGCTTGAAGTGCCATTTCTCTGAATTTCTTAACGTTGAACTCTTCGTCTGGATCTGCCACGTCAACCATGTAATGTGGAATTTCAGACCGAATCTTTTGGCTTACCTTTGAAGTGCCCACATCCATGTATTTGTAAATCTGCATAGAATCAACCGAAACAATTTCACCGTTAACTCTTTTGGCAAATTCCACGGCAAATTCACTTTTACCAACCGCTGTTGGGCCTGTAATCACAGGGATCTTCAAATCTCAATCACTCCATATCCTACGCCACTTTTTGAGCTGCCAATTACACGATCGAATTCGTATCTTTCAAATACAGAATCGTTCCATCGAGCTTTTACCACAATACGTTTTTTGGCTATTCTTTTCATAACTTCTATATCCTTTGTATCTATCGTGGAATTGTCCGCGAAAGGTCTAAGACTGTTTATGGCAGACGAACTGTAGCCTGGATGCTCAAACATTGGATCGACGTAAACACAATCGAATTTTTCTTCCGTTTTTCTGATATATTCTTTGTAATCAGCCTTAAAAACCTCGATCTTCTTAACAGCCTCCGTGACCCATTTTTGTGGGAAGTTCGCGTGTTTCATTCCTTCCTCAACAACGATTTTAATAAGCGGGGAATTTTCCAAACCTATAACTTTCCCCCTTGGAAGAAAATACGCTATCAATATGGCTTCACTTCCAAGGCCGAGTGTACAATCAAGAATGCGTTCGTCACCTTTTAAATCCAGTGACTCAATAAGATAATCTCTCTCTCCAGATCGTATGTTTGCTCTTCTTATAATGGCAAGAGAAGGATGAAAGAAAAGCCGCTTCCCATCTTTCAAAGCAGAAATTCTGTCTGATTCTACAATTAACATCGCTTCTCCTTCGCGCTGGACAAGATGGCGCCTGGAAACGTATTTCACATTCAATTGCTTTGCCAATTCCAACGCTTTAAGGACTTGTCGCCTGTCTGGTTTGTGAGATGTTGTTACGATCATTCGCAATCTGTAAATGCAACTCCTTCAATTCTCTCTCAAGGCTATCCAATACATTTTTTGTATCTCTGTATTTTTTCAGAACTTTCTCGTACTTCACGTAAGTGTTCTTGAAGTTGATGTAAGATGTTATATCAAAATACACAAGCCACGCGGCAAGTGCCAGAAATACTAAAATAATAACCTTATTCTTTTTCTTCATTTACTAAAATTCAAAGATATATCACTGGCGCTTATGCTTATAGTTGTTGAGACAAGGGTTTCTGTAGCCGTTTGAATGGAAACATTTGCTCGATACGGCATCGCTGACTTAAAGGGATACAATTCAAAATCGTATTTATCGTTCAACGTATCGTAATTTCCGGATGCACTGAATTCGAAAGAATTTATTGAATCGGATACGGCGGCTTTATAATAGCCTTTCTGAAATACTGGATAAGAAACGCTAACTTTTACGACGCCATCTTTATCCAAAGCTATGGCGGAAGGATACCATACGTCTGTGGTAGAAATCGTGGCGAGACCTGATAATTTCCACAGTATTACAGCAGATTTGTTTTGCCCTTTGGATATTTGTAGAGACTGTACCACTTTTTGATTAAAATAGCCGTAAAATTTTGCATTTACAACAGTTGCAACCTTCAAAAAACGCTCGCTACCGTCTTCATACACGATCGTAGCCGTTGGTCCAAGATCAATCGAAAGGGAATTCACGCTGTTTTGATTTCCATTCAAAATATTTCCAGATGATATGGATTTCAGGCTACCTTGTAAAAGGTCCTCAGTGGAATTTATGGTTGTACTCATGACACCATCATTTGCGATTATCTTTTTCACCTCGACGTAAATATGTGATACAGATGCCGGTGCCGATTCATTGTAAAAATAGTACGACAGGGTAGATTGCATGTTAAAACATCCTGAAAGTATCAACACCATTCCACCAATTACCGGCAAAAAAATCAAAAACAATTTTCGTTTCAAATTAAGTACACTCCCTTCTCGGCTACCGCCTCGGTCGTAGAAGTGGGAAAGATATTCTCCACCGGAGAATCCCACTCCTTTCATTCACTTCGTTCATTGCGGAGCGCAAGTGGGAAAGATATTCTCCACCGGAGAATCCCACTCAGCATTTTTCACTTCAAGCCACTTCTTGCTATACCCTGAATGAAATACTTTTGAGCAAACAAGAAGAGAATAACTATTGGCAACATCGAGAACGTTGACGCAGCCATTAATTGATTATACAACGTTCCGGCATTGCTACTGAAATTTTGGAGCCCAACCGGTAGTGTACGCATGGAAGGAGTGTTGGTAACGATCAAAACCCAAAGAAACGCATTCCAACTTCCAACGAAATTCAGCAATGCTCCTGTTATGATCACAGGCTTTGAAAGCGGCACCATAACCGTCCACAAAAATCTCCATGTGGAAGCTCCGTCTATCTTTGCAGCATCGAAAAGTTCGTCTGGAACACTCATGAAATTTTGCCTTATCAAAAAGATCACGAATGCGCTCGCAATCCACGGTACTATAAGTGCATAATAAGTGTTCAGCCATCCGAATTTCACGATGGTTATAAAATTAGGAACGAGTAAAACTTCACCAGGTATCATCATGGTCGATAAGAACAACATGAAAAAGAAATTGCGACCGAAAAAGTGAAGCTTAGAAAAGGCGAAAGCTGCCATAACTCCAAATACTATGCTGAGAAATGTGGTCACCGATGCGACTAAAACAGTATTTAAATAATACCTTCCAAATGGTGCGGCATTCCAAGCATCAACGTAATTCCGAAAGAGATTTCCCATAACTTGCCAAAAATTGAAATGAACTTTCACAGTCGCATTTATGTCAGAAAACCAAACACTGTTTACATTATTCAAGAATATCTTTACCTTTCCATTCTTTGGAAAGTACTGAACTTTTGAGACTATTGATGGTGCTTTCAAAATTTTCATTACATAATAAACATCGTTGAAAACATTGGTAAGCTTCGTCAAGATCCTTTGATCATTCCACATGGTTGATAAAAAACCTTCCAACCCTGATGATTTTTCTTTGTAAGCTGAAAAGAATTCATGTGACTCTTCTAACTGATCTCTCAAAATCTTAGTCAGATTTGGATTTGACTCGCCAAATGAAGAGTCAATGTCATTGGCAAGCACTTCCATGTTATTAGAATCTTTTGCGACCATTTCGTTCAATTTTTTTTGTTTTTCCTTTGTGAGTGACGAATAAAGAATCTTCAGGTTTGCAACAATGCCAGATAATTTTCTTGTGATAAGAACTGTTTTTTCCTTTGATAATCCAAACTTAGAAATTGATGATTTCTCTTGCCCATCGATTTTTTTAATAAGCAGATCTACAAAACTATCAGGATTTTTATTTTTTACTATATCAACAGCGATCTTCGAATAATTAGCTGGAATCCCAGATTTCAATATCGCCTCTTCTAATCTTTTAGATTTTTCATTCTTAGTGAAAAATTTGAAAATTATATCCGGGTTGTCAAGAACTATTTTTTTAGATGAAATGTAAAACTGATACATTTCATTGAAGGCTATCAGAAGATTCTCCCATTCTTTTACTGGATTCACAACTCTCATCTCGTAAAGATTGATAAGAGATGATAACGAGGGAATGACTTTCCCAAATCTTTTTTCCACAAGTTTTTTAAGATCTATTCCGTTAATGAACTCTTCAACTTCCGAATAAAGTTGTTCCGAATCCGGCGCTAATGTACCGAGGCCTTTCTTGAATTTCTGAATTTTAGGAAGAAACGCATTCAAGGACTTCGCGTATTCATTAGAAAGAAAGAAATGCTTTACAAAATTCTTCTGAGACACCGTTGAAGAAGAATCGGTGCTTTTTATTGAAAGCCTTGGATTTCTTGATAATATTGGACTGTATTTTTTAAAGAACGAATCTGAAATTTCGGTGGATTTCGATAAGCTTTTCACGAAACTAATCCTTGAGAGTACAGGATTATTACCATATTGAAAAATATTTACAAATGCTTTTATATATTCAATAGGATGAACTTCAAGAGATTTCAAGCTCTTAAGATCGTTTTTGAAAGAAGAGGGGTATTCCATAGAATCTATTTTGGTTATCAAAGAAGTGAGTTGTGCCCGATCTACCGATGTTGCATATCTAACCTTACCGTTGGATTCACTCAACTTCACATTAAAAGTTCCTGAAACGGGAGCAGTACCAACAAGATTCAAGGTCAGAAGATTTGGAATATCTTTTTTGAGGTTTCCTCTGGAGCTGAGTAATTGCTGTAAACTCAAGGCTTCATAATTAACCGATGAATATGAAGAATGGTCCACAGAAGCTGGGATGATACGAGAAGGAAGTGCATTCACAGTACCCCAAGAAGGAGGCCAGATTTGCACCTCTTCAGGTAGCTTTAACGATGTGGCAATCATCCACGCAAAAGGCATGAGCATTATTGCAGCACCGGCAAACATGATCACGTATAATATCAATTCAACAAAACCGTTCTTTACCCTCATGCTATTCACCTCAAATGTATTCGACTCGTTTGCGGCTTGCTCTGAACTGTAAGAGCGTGAATACCAATATTATGCCAAACAAAATGTACGCAGCTGCGGAAGCAAGGCCCATCTGTTGATTGCCGTAGAATGTGTCGAATATGTAGTAAACGATTGTCAACCCACTTCTATTGTAAGGACCCGGTACCGCTTGATAAAGTACGTATACTTCGGTGAAAACCTTGAAAGCTCCTATGCTTGAGACTATGAGTACGAAAAATGTCATTGGAGAAAGAAGAGGCCATGTGATGTAACGAAACTTCTGAAAATTCGTGGCACCATCTATATCTGCCGCTTCGTAATAAAATGTATCTATCGATTGAAGACCGGCAAGAAAAATTATGGCATTGTAGCCAATCGTTTTCCATATAGACATTATGGCAATGGTTGGTATCGTCCAAGCTGCATTCTTTAACCACGCTACCTTAGGTAATCCAACCATGGAAAGAGCGTAGTTGAGCAAACCGAATTGATCGTTGTATATCCATTGCCAGACAAGACTTACGGCAACGATCGATGTTACGAATGGCATAAAATAGGATGTTCTCATAAGTGCTTTGGCCCATTTCAAGCGATTAAGAAGGAGTGCAACTAAGAGAGCCAAGATAATATTCGCCGGCACATAAAGTATGACATAATACGCGGTGTTCCACAACGATTTTATAAAGTCACTGTTATCTTTAATTGTATACAGCCATTGATAAACTCCATACGGACTCGGAAAGGCGAGGCGTAAGAACATGTAAGAAAGAAACGCAGCAAATGTTAACGATAAAACATGTTTGAACATTTTCGAAACGAATGAACGTTTTCTGAAAAAAATAAGGCAAAGTGCCGCGACTACAAATGGAATGGACATATAGGCTGCTCCGTACAAGTTGTTGAGAGTGATCTTTAACGACAAAAGACCAACGACCGTCGCCCCAAAAACATAAACAGCATCGGAGAGCTTCAATTTTCTTTCGGAAATCCAATCTGCGAATAGGAAAATTGTATAAACAATCAGCGCGGTCATTGACACGTAAACCGCCGTGTATGCCAAAGCTTCATAAAAAGGATAGGGTGGAGGCGAATCAAGCTGGAAAAGGGTAATGTAATTTCCAAGGCCTATAAATTGTGGACTCTTCAAATGAGCGTAATCCCAATTAAAGAAGGATAAATAAAAAGAATATCCAACGGGCCAAAACACGAATACTGACATCACCGTCAGGGCTGGCAGTATGAACAGATAACCTGTTATGTTTTCCCTTAGGTGTTTTCTAACATACCGCGCCAAATCGCATCACATCCCTAAATGATAGTAGATGATTATAGCACGTCGACATTTATAGTCAAAGATAAAAAATCGCTCATAGTTCTACAACATGTACAGTTGTTTGAAGAAGATGGAAAGATAAAACGAAGTCAAATTTTCTGTCAGCACAAAAGCAGCAATCTGTGAAGCGGTAGTTCACTTACATACGATCATATTTTCCTTAGAATTTCCCCTATTTTTGGAAGGAAGTCTTTTTTTCTGGACATGATCTTTTCCAACCTTATTGGCTGCTTTCTAACTTCTGCCTTGTTCAAACAAGTACTATCACCATCGGCAAACAAGTCACTCGCATTTTCAAACACATTTGTAAAGAGCGCAAAAAAGCAATCAACATTCATTGACTTTCTAAAATGTTCAAGCGCACTTTTTATTTCTTCAGAATGTGTTTGACTGTACTCAAAGGACGGTACCATAACCTGAGAGATCATCACGTTCTTTCCAAAGAGTACATATCGCTTTATATCTCTACTAAGAATCTTTTCGACGGAAAGACCATCGAGTTTCATTCCAGACTCTATCAACTTCGTACCATATTCCAATATGTCCACTTTTGCGATTTCAGCAAGAAACTCGGCCATTTTCACATCTTCAGAGGTAGTCGTTGAGAGTTTAAGCACAAGTGTATCTGAAAGAATACCGCTCAAAAGTAAACCTGCCGTTCGATAAGTTGGTTTCACGTTCGACTCCATGAATTTCATGGCAATAATCGTAGATGTGGAACCAACTGTATCGTTAAGGAATTTAACAGGTTTGAGTGTCGTCATATTTCCCAATCTGTGATGGTCTATTATTTCAAGTATTTCCGCTTGCTCAATACCGTCTATCGCTTGAGTGTACTCATTATGATCCAGTAATATGACGAATTTGCGCGTATCTTTCATCAAAGTTGTCCTTGTGATGATTCCAAGTAGTGTTTCATCATCATCGATCACACAAGCAGAGCCGAATTTTGAAGAGTAAATTAGCTGTCTGACGTAGTCTAAAGAATCATCCATCCTAACGGTGGGAACGTCCTTTGTCATTATCATCTTTGCAGGAAGGGAGAGATTCACCATCTTTCCAACGCCAAACGCATCAAGTTCTGTTGTAAGCAGAGATGTTCCGCATGATCTTGCCTTCTCGATTGTCCTATTCCCAACAGGAGCGCCATTCGCAATGATCAAAGCAGCTATTCCCGAAGATATCAGCGCTAATTGAGCCGGTTCGTTATCCCCAACAATTGCTACATCTTTCGTAGAAAGCTTGGAGAGTGCCACATGCAGTGCATCGATCGCCGTATAAACTGTGCCTTCGAGTACATCATGATTTCTCACAATCACGCGTGCGTTGATTATTCGGGCCAACGTGTCGAGTTTTATCGGAGTCATGCGTAACGGTTCTATCTTAAGCCTTCTCACATACGCTTTGGCAAGCCCTCGTTCACTAATAAGTCCTACAAGCTTCTGATTTTCATCTACTATAGGTATATTTTTAACATTATATTCATCCATTAAAGTGGCAACATCAACGGTTGGAACGCTTTCATTCACACTCACCAATTTGGGAAGGGGTACATCTGACACTTTGGGTTCAACACTTTCTATGTACAGAGGCGGTTCGGCTTTGAACGCGGAAAGAGCAAAATCGGTTTCGGGATTCATTTCTCCGCATCGAGATGGAATGTACTTTCCCTTTTCAAAATGATTCAAAAACTCAGCATATCCGATAACACTGCAAATACTGTCAGTATCAGGATTTTTATGTCCTATTATGTATACTTTATTCGTTTTTACTCCTCCTCAGGTGTGCGTCCAAAAGCAAAAGATCGGTGGGGGTAACTCCCTGTATTCTTGAGGCTTGGCCAAGATTTTTTGGCTTAAACCTATTGAGTTTCTGACTTGATTCTGTGGAAAGCCCCGTAACACCTGAAAAATCAAAATCATCCGGTATTTTGACTCTTTCAAGGTTTTCCAATTTCCTAACATTTTCCAATTCTTTCTGAATGTAGCCGCCATATTTGGCTTCTATTTCAACCTCTTTTATGACTTCCTTATCCGTTAACGGTTCGGGATCGTACGGTGCGATATCTTGGTAATTCACATGCGAAGCACGAAGTAAATTCAACAGTGATACATGTTTTTGGGTGTTAAGCTTATCTCTTAAATTCTCTGGAACTTTCACACGGATCCTTTCAAATCTTTCAATAGCATCTTTAACCTTTTTTTCAAGTTGTAAAACATGTTCGTAGAAATCCTTATCAATTAATCCGACCTTGTATCCATATTTGGAGAGCCTGATATGTGCGTTATCGTTTCTTAAAAGCAACCTGTATTCGGCTCGCGAACTCATCATGCGATACGGTTCATCTAAACCTTTTGAAGTTATATCGTCTATCAAAACACCAATATAAGCCTCGTACCTCTTTAGAACGATCTGAGTTTGAGAATGCAATTTCAAGCCCGCATTAATTCCGGCAATTATCCCCTGTCCAGCTGCTTCTTCATATCCACTTGTCCCGTTCACCTGACCGGCAAAGTACAGATTCTCGATAATTTTCGACTCAAGAGTAGGAAATAACTGTGTTGGATCGGCATAATCATATTCCACTGCATAAGCAGGCCTTACAATGATGGCATCTTCCAACCCCTTCAAAGTATGCAACATTTCTATTTGAACACTGTAAGGAAGAGAAGTACTGAACCCATTTATGTAATACTCCATAGTTTCTTTCCCCTCAGGTTCTATAAAGATTTGATGAGAAGTTCTATCTGGAAACTTTACCACTTTGTCTTCAATGGAAGGACAATACCTAGGACCCACGGAATGTATAAGTTTCACTTCTCCGTACATCGGAGAAAAGCGCAAATTTTCTCGTATTATATCGTGTGTATGCGAGTTGGTCCTTGTGAGATAGCAAGGATAATCTTTTGGCAAAACCACGGGCTTGTCTCGATAAGAGAATGCCAACGGCTCGTTCAACGTGTCTTGTCTTTCTAAAGCGGAAAAATTTATGGATGATTTCAGCACTCTTGGAGGAGTTCCGGTTTTGAATCTTGACATCTTAATGCCAAAACTCTTCAAATTTTCGGTAAGCCCTTCTGCTGCCGGCTCACCCATTCGACCTGCGGACAACGAATTTGAACCTATGAATATTTTCCCTCCAAGAAATGTTCCGGTTGTAACGATCGCGGCCCTACAATTGTAACGTACACCCAGTGCTGTTCCCACACCCCTTACACTTCCAGACTCAACGAATATTTTGGTCGCAACACCTTGACGCAATGTGAGATTTGGTTGAGTCATTAAAAAACTTTTAGCCGTAAGAGAGTACACGTATTTATCAACTTGAGCACGAAATGTTTGCACCGCCGGTCCTTTAGATGTATTCAAAACACGGATGTTTATCATTGAACGATCTGTAATGCGTGCTATTTCCCCGCCCAATGCATCAACCTCTCTGGCTATTTGTCCCTTAGCCGGACCTCCTATAGCTGGATTACACGGTGTCCAAGCAACTGTATCGAGATTTATTCCCAACAATAAAGTTTTCAAATTCTGTTTTGCACTGGCAAGAGCTGCCTCTACTCCTGCATGTCCAGCTCCGATTACGACAACATCGTATCTTTCCAATTAGAATGCTCCTTGTGTTTCCAATTTGTAAAAACTTGACATTAAAGTTAAAATGTGGTAATATTTGTAGTAGAGCAAAAAAGCGGTGTGCATCACCGCAGTGGTTTTTTGCTTAGTTTCACTAACTCTATGGTGGGCTCAGGTGGACTCGAACCACCGGCCGCCCGGTTATGAGCCGGGAGCTCTACCAACTGAGCTATGAGCCCTGAGACAAGTAATTATAAACCAATCTGGTCTTTATGTCAAGAAGATGGGATTTATTAAGAAAGGATGTGATTGAAAGGCAATGATTTACAAAGCAGATCCTGTAAAAACCCTTCTTCACAAGTATTCCCGACTTATCATAATAAAAGCCGCCTTCAATCTATTCAAAGAACATAAAAAAATCAGCAGAATAACACTCGAAAGGGTTATACAAAAAGAATTTGAAAGATGCGGGAAAAGTTGATCATCCTAAAATATGTTCAACGATGCAAAAGATGTGAACCTGAATGGGTTCACATCTTATTTTTGACATTAGAAATAGAATAATTCATTTGAGCGAGTATCGCTGAAAGGATTATGGCACCAAACCCTACGATTTGTAAAATCGTGAAGTGTTCTCTCACAATTAAAGCAGAAGAAATTGCCGCGGCGACAGGTTCACCCGCGTAAATAAATGCCGAAGGTATAGTGCCAACATGCTTTTGATGCTTCATTTGAATTAGCATTCCGATGACACTTACAAATATCGCAATGCTTGCGATGATCGCCAAATTTTCAAAAGTCCATCTGTCTTCATGTGAACTGAAAAAATAGAATGGAATGTTCGTAAGAGTGACAAATATGGTCTGGTAAAACGCGAGAGTTACATAATTGTCTTTCAGTTTCGTGGTAAAAACAGTTGTCGCAACAACTTGAAGAGCAAAAGCAATGGCGCACGCAAGGGTCAGGTAATCTCCCAAATTAGGTGAAAAGATTTTACCAGATAATTCCGACAGGTATATTCCAAAAGCGGCTAATGCCAGTATGAAAATCATTCTCTTTCTCAAATGTGTTCGTTCAATGAAAAAAGAGAACACTGGAACAAGCACGACATACAAGGATGTTATAAATCCGCTCTTTGCCGGCGTTGTGTGAGCTAATCCCCAAGTCTGAAAGGTATAACCGAGAGATAAGAGAATACCAAGAATAAAACCAGCTTTCCACGTTTTTGCAAAGTCACGCTTGATAGTTGGAAAAAAGAGAAAAAGCATAACTATATCTGCGATGAAGAATCTCAAGATATTCAACGAAAACGGTGAAATATCGTTCATCACGATCTTCTCTAAGGGAAAAGTTACTCCCCAAATACTCACAAGCAAGATCAAGAAAAGCGTACTTTTCAGTTTTTCGGATTCCATCTCAACACCATCATATCCTGGTATTTTTGTTGATTCATTAGAAACCTATATCGTTGATGATATCATCTTTTGGTGATTTCAAAAAATCAGACACATTTCACGATACTCAAAAGAAATCATTTTGACGATTGAATGTAAACCGATCATCACCTTACGAACTTGACAAAGAAGGATTTGAATGATAATATATATGTATAAAACATATATAGGAGGTGTTGAAAATGCCTTACGGTGATGGATTAGGTCCCAGATGGAATGGTTATGGACGAGGTATGTGGGGTTATGGCCGAGGTTACGGATGGGGATGTTACGGTCGCGGTTATGGAAGAGGAGGATACTTCGGTGGAGGCTATGGCGCTCCATACCCCTCCGTGGAAGACGAAAAAGCCTACCTCGAATATCGAAAACATTTACTTGAAGAGGATCTGAAGTACATAAACGACAGACTCAACTTGCTTGGTGATAAAGAATCGTGAATTTAAGCCCGACAAATGTCGGGCTTTTGTTTTTTTACTTTTTAAGATTCTTTCTTCAATCGAACTCTTCCGCTTCTTTTGAAACTCCACTTTTAGAATAATTCTTAACGATTGCTAATATAGCCTCAATTATCAACCAGAGCATTGTCACAAAAACGATAATGCCTATGGTCAACAACAACCAATTATGCGTTTTGCCAAAATGCTGAATGTTCATCACCATTGCCCAAATGGTCATCAGTATCATGAAGACCATCGGTATCGCCGCTACAAGATAATGCCTTTTCTTTTTTATCAAATATACAGTCGCTATAAGCAAAGCAAGGCCGGCAAGTAATTGATTAACCGTTCCGAAAAGGGGCCAAAGAATTAGAGCACCTTTTCCATTTGGGGCCGCCATTGCAAGAGCAAATGCACTTACCACTGCTATTAAAGTAGCTGGATGTTTCTTCGTCATCCATTTTGCATGGATATCTTTTCCAAACTCCTGAACAATATATCTTTGGGCACGCGTAGCTGTATCAAGACTTGTTCCGGCAAAGCTCACTATGAAAACACCCATAATCGTTGTTACGAATCCTTGCATGTAAGCACTTCTTCCAAAAATATAACTGAGCATTTTTGCAGATCCATTGATAAACGCTCCTATCTTTGCACCAAGTCCAGAAGCAGTTGCCCAACTTGCATAGTGTTGATTCCAAAGTGCGATTCCAGCTGATTTGGTCGATGCATCGGTTCCAATTCCAGCAGATACTGCGAGAATGACAATGGCAGCTAATATTCCCTCAGAAACCATTCCTCCATATCCTATCAATTTCGCGTCGCTTTCCTTATCCACTTGCTTGGAAGAAGTGCCAGATGCAACCAAAGAGTGAAAACCAGAGATAGCACCACAAGAGATCGTAACGAATATGAACGGCCAAAATGACGGGGCTCCTTTTGCGTGAAAATTAAATGATGGGGCCACTATTGCGAGATGTTGTGGAGAAGCTATAAGAGCCCCTACTGCTCCAATAGCGATCAGTCCTATGGCAACAACAAGTTCATGAGCATTTATGTAGTCACGAGGCTGCAATAAAGTTTCGACTGGTAATATAGAAGCAATGTAGGAATACACAAGCATTATCATGAGCCATATGACGACTGCGTTTCCCGGAAGCTTGATCGGCACGAATACACCTATGAAAATAGTCAAATACATTACGAATAAAGCTATCCATGACCATTTGTCAAGACTTTTCCCACGTTTGAATACCATGTGTGACAGCAACATGGCTATTGGAATTTCCATCCACACCGGAAAAACGGAAGAGGGATACATGTTGAAGAGAATTCCCATTATCAAAGCAAAAATTGCTATGACAATCCACAGCTCAAGGAATATCACGATGAAGAACAAGTACCTGGCCCTCGGGCCCACAATCTTTGCCGTTATTTCCCCAATACTTTTCCCCTTGTTTCTCATTGAGATTACAAGGGCTGAAAAGTCGTGAACAGCGCCTGCAAAAATGGTCCCAAGTGTGATCCACAGGAAAGCCGGAACCCATCCCCATATAACTCCTATGGAAGGCCCGACGATCGGACCTAAGCCTGCAATTGAAGTGTAATGATGTCCCCATACAACCCATTTATTCGTAGGAACATAATCAACACCATCCTCAAGCTCGTGAGCAGGAGTAATCCTCTTGTCATCCAATTTGAAGACTTTCTTGGCTATATAGTCGCCGTACAATTTGTACATCACGAAGAACCAAATAATTGCTACCAGAAAAACTAAAAAGCCCAATTTCATCCCTCCTTACGATTTTGGTATTGTTAATGATAATCCTCATTTTAACGATATTTTTTAATTTGTGGGATGAAAGGTAAGTTTTTAGGTATAAGATGCAAAAATCAGGTATCAAAGGTGCAATTTTTTCTTGACAGAATTGAGAAAGCGCCTGCTTATAGGAATTGAATTTTCGCATATGGTGATGATTTCCCATAGACCGAACTCCTTTTTCATCTTACACACTTTCTTCATATTCACGATGTACGATTTGTGTGTCCTTATAAAACTTTCAGGAAGACTTTTTTGAAGGGCTGTAAGCGTCGTACGATGCAAGTTCCATACGGCTCCCCCTTCCATGTGTACAACTACATTTTTTCCTATGACTTCTATGTAACAAATATCTTTTACTTCAACGAATTCGAACTCGTCTTTGTCTCTGACAGGTATCTTATCTATCTTTGGAAAAAACATCTCCGCATATTGTTCTAATTTCTGTACAGTCTCTTCAAATCTCGAGGGAGATATTGGCTTTGTTATGTAATCTATCGCATTCACGGAAAAAGCATCAAGCGCATATTCATCGTACGCACTTACAAATACGATCATCATATGTGGAAAATTTTTGATCTTTTTTGCAAAATCCAAACCATTGATACCTGAAAGTCGAATGTCTAAAAACAGGAGATGAGGCTTTAACTTCCTTATTTTTTTAATGGCATCTTCAGCAGAACTCGATTCCCCAACAATCTCGAATTGATCGTAAGAACTGAGAAGATCTTTGATATTCTCTCTCGAGTATTTCTCATCATCTATTATCATTGTTTTGAATTTCAAGAGGCATTCACCCTTTGTGTATCCATCACAGGGATCTCTATCTTCACACTGGTTCCTTTGTAAAGATTTGAACGGATATGTAGTTTTGCAGTATCACCATACAAATTTTCAAGCCTTTCTTTGATCAACTTTGTTCCCAGACCTTCATGTATTTTTTGGATTTTGAATCCCTTTCCATTGTCTTTAACACTAAAGGTAAGAGTTCCTGATTTGTTATAAATACATTTCACAATTACCTTCAACTTTTTAGACGGAATTTTTGCGTGTTTCACAGAATTTTCAACGATGGGATGAAAGAGAAAAAACGGAACCATCAGATTTTCTGGTGCATTTGATGATATTTCATAATTAAATTCGTCATCATATCTGTATTTCATGAACTTTAGATAGTGTTCCACGAATTCCAGTTCCTTTTTTAAGCTTACTACGGCTTTTTCCTCTTTAATAGTGTATCTAAGAAGTCTTGACAACTCCAATATCATCTCTCTCGCCTTTTCCCGATCATTCTTGATGAGGTAAGATATCGCGTTCAAAGCATTGAAAAGAAAATGCGGGCTGAACTTTGACAAGAGAGCTCTGTATTTGATGTCATAAACCATTTTAGAATCTTTCAGTGCTCTCGATAGATTTGCCTCAATTGATATGATCTGAGCAAGTCCCTTTGCAAATTCGAGATCTGATTTACTTATTGCATATTCTTTAGTTCTGTAAAATTTTATGGTTCCAAAGACAATTCCATCCACTGATTTCAGTGGGACTATTATGGCAGATCTGAGAGGGCAATCGTTTTTTGGGCAGCCTATGTCAGATTTTTTGTCGATAATTCTTTCTTTTCCATGAGACAAGATTTCTTTCGTGGCTTTGGTCATTATTGAGGATCCAGGAAGATGATGATCTTCACCTGCACCTACATGGGCCAACACAGTAGTTTTGTTCGTTATGGAAATCGCATTGAAGTCTGTATACTTTTTTATCTTTTTTGCAAGGAGCTTTGAAGTTTTCATGGAAAGTCCTCGATCGATTATATTCATGCTATCTTCAACGATTTTGAAAAGAGAAGACGTAGTGGTTGCGGTAATGTCTTCAAAACTCTTCTCCGTACCTGAAAATATAGCGATCAGCATGGAAACTGCAAAAGTGTTCGTGAAAACCATGGGAAACATAACAGTTTTAGCTATATCGACAGCTAAATAGTGAGGTTGAACTATAAAATAAACAAAAGAAAGGTGAACAAGTTCTATAATAGCAGTATAAACGATTGAAAATGGAACGTTGAAAATTCTTCGTCCGTATTTTAGAGAAAGAATGCCTGTGACTATTCCAACTGTAAAAGTCCCAAGAAAGCAAGGAAACGCAGTAGTACCACCAAGTGAAAGACGTTGTACAGCTGCTATGGCAGCACTTATCAATCCAGATGGTAATCCACCTATCATGGTAGAAACTATGACACCCGTGTCGCGATAGTTTAAAATTGCACCTTTGTAGAATATTCCCAGGTAAGTTCCCAGAATACCAAGAATTCCTCCGAGTACCCCTATCCACAAAGACTGAGAAAGAGAAGTTGGCTTTCTCAATATTCTCTTGGTGATTTGGAATTGAAATGCGAAGTACATTGCCACCAGCATAACGGAAGCTCTTTCGAAAAGTACAAAAATTGCTGAATTCATCTTTTTACATCCCCATATCAGTCAAAATCCCTATTTATTCCCCTTTCGCCAAAATCATCGAGTTGTAAAAGGTACGCGTCTTTGTGTTCTTTTTTGTAACTTTTAGCATCCTTTAACGGATGAGACGTGATCTTCACTTCACAGTAAGGCATCTCAGTTAAAAGTTTTTTTGCCGAACCAACTGGAGAATGTGATGTAAAAACGATAAACTTTCTTGCGAATCCATCATCATAAGATTTTTTTATACCACGAGCATCCATCAAGCCGAACTTGAGTCCATATAAAATAATCTTGTCATACACGTAAATACCCACCTCAAAAGTTTTTTTATTTTCAAAAGGCCGACCCTATCAAAGGTCAGCCTTTTTTCTTTCTAACAAAACTTCGACGCTATCTTGTGTATTTCAGAAAATTCATCAACTTTCAAAGAACTTCCACCTATCAATCCCCCATCAACATCCGGGAGAAGAAAGAGTTCCTGGCAGTTACTACTTTTGATACTTCCACCGTAAAGACACGCTATCTTCTCAGCCAATTGCGGGTTGTAAATCTTCGACAGCATTTCACGCACGTACGAAATCGCCTCTTGTGCTTGATAGGGCAGTGCAACAACTCCCGTACCTATTGCCCATACTGGCTCGTATGCAACGGTCAGCCTGGATGCATCTGAAAGATTTACTCCATCGAGATCATTCATTAACTGCCTTTCGAGGACCTCAAATGTTTTCCCAGATTGCCTTTCTTCGAGAGTTTCGCCTACACACAAGATGACATCCATTCCTTCATCAAGTGCAATTTTCACTTTCTCGTTTATAAGACCATCTGACTCTCCAAATATGTGGCGTCTTTCTGAATGACCAATTATCACGTGTGTTATTCCCAAATCCGTGAGCATAGGCACACTCACTTCACCCGTAAAGGCTCCAAAAGGCTTTTGATGTACATTTTGAGCACCTACCGTGACAGATGTGCCGGTGAAGATTTCCTGAACGTCCGCAAGGGATACAAAAGGTGGAAAGATCCAGACTTTCGCGTTTCCGCTCTTGTTCAGTGTTTTAAGGAGTTCTCTTGAAAATGTGCGTGCTTCGGACGGAGTCTTATTCATTTTCCAATTACCGGCCACTATTAGCGGACGTTTCTTTTTCGCTTCAAGTATCGAAGCTATTCCCGGTAATTCTTTCCCTTCCAAGAATTCCAGCGATGCTCCTCCACCTGTTGACACGTGAGAAACCTTATCGGCAAATCCGAATTTCGTAACGGCTGCGGCGCTATCGCCACCACCAACAACGGTAAGCGCACCATTTAGTTCCGCAAGGGACTGGGCAATCGCACGAGTGCCAACTGAAAAGTCTTCAATCTCGAAAACTCCCATAGGCCCGTTCCACATGACCGTCTTTGCACCAAAAAGCTTGGATTTGAACAATTCAATACTTTTAGGACCTATATCAAGTCCCATCCAACCTTCTGGTATACCTTCGTGAGTTCCAAAAGTTTTCTTCTCGGCTCCGGCTTTAAGCTCCTTTGCACATACAGTATCAATTGGCAAAACGAATTCAACACCTGATCTTTTCGCTTTGTCAAGTATTTCACGTGCAAGATCGAGTTTATCTTCTTCGAATTTTGAAGAACCGATTTCATACCCTTGAGCTTTAAGGAAGGTGAACATCATGGCTCCACCAATGAGCAATTTGTCTGCCTTGTTGAGAAGATTCTCTATCACTCCTATTTTATCTGAAACCTTGGCTCCTCCAAGTACAACTACGTATGGCTTTTCTGGAGAGTACGTAACCTTAGAAAGCCATTTTATCTCTTTTTCCATCAAAAATCCGGCAACGGATGGAAGAAATTTCGCTACCCCTACATTTGAAGCGTGAGCACGATGCGCCGTTCCAAAAGCGTCGTTAACGTGTATGTCACCCAACTTTGCAAGCGATTTAGCAAACTCAGGATCGTTTTTCTTTTCTCCAGGGGAAAAGCGTGTGTTTTCCAGAAGAACGATGTCGCCCGGCTTCATCTCTCCCACCACCTTCTCGGCGGCTTCTCCGATCGTGTTGTGACAGAATTTAACATCTTTTTCCAAGAGATCACTGAGCCTTTTTGCGACGGGCTCAAGGGAAAACTTTGAGTTTTTCTCGCCCTTTGGGCGGCCAAGATGGGACATGAGTACCACCTTGGCATTCTCTTCAAGAGCATATTTTATGGTTGGAATGGCAGCACGAATTCGTGTGTCATCTGTGATGTTTCCATCTTCCATCGGAACGTTGAAGTCCACGCGCATCAAAACGCGCTTACTTTTGAGATCGAGATCACGTATGGTGAGTTTTTTTTCCATATTGCTCACCTTACATTAAATTCTGTACCATTTCTATGAGATCCACAGCCCTGTTAGTATAACCGTATTCGTTATCGTACCAAGCTAACACCTTGACGAGGTTTCCATCGACTTTTGTCAACAAGGAATCGAATATGCTCGAATGCGGATTATCGATAATATCAGAGGAAACAATGGGATCTTCACAGTACATCAAAACCCTTCCCATAGGACCTTCGGATGCTTTTTTGAATGCCGCGTTGACTTCTTCAACAGTTGTAGGTCTCTCAACAACAACGGTGAGATCCGTGATTGAACCAGCCGGTACTGGTACTCTTATCGCCATGCCATCCAATTTGCCTTCAACTTCTGGAACGACAAGCCCAATGGCTTTTGCCGCACCCGTTGTCGTTGGAATCGTGTTCACTGCGGCTGCTCTTGCACGTCTCAGATCTTTATGGGGAAGATCGAGAATTCTTTGATCGTTCGTGTAACCGTGAACGGTTGTCATAAAACCTTTGACGATCCCGAATTCATCGTTCAGTACTTTCACCAACGGAGAAAGAGAATTAGTGGTACAAGAACCTGTGGAAATGATAGTGTGCTCTCTCTTAAGAACTTCATCGTTAACACGCGGGTTGATAGTGCAATCCACGCCTTCTGCCGGTGCACTTATGATAACTTTTTTAGCTCCAGCCGTTAAGTGTGCAGAAGCCTTTTCGCGGGTTCTGAACCGTCCTGTAGATTCGACTACCAATTCCACACCCAATTCTTTCCATGGAAGCTTAGAAGGATCTCGTTCAGCGAAAACTTTTATCTCTTTTCCATCGACGATTATGGAATTGTCCGTGTGTTCAACGGTTCCGTTAAAAGTCCCGTGAACAGAATCGTACTTGAAAAGATGTGCCAACGTCTTTGTATCAGTAATATCGTTGACTGCAACCACGTTGATGTCTCTTTTTTGCTCAAGAATGATGCGAAGTACCTGTCTCCCAATTCTTCCAAAACCGTTAATACCAACCTTTACCTTTGACATAATGCATGCCTCCTTGTTTTTTTAGAAATTTGTACAATCATCTCATCTGTGTGCTATTTTAGGCAACGCAGAATTGATTTCATATCGATTTTAAAATGGCATATTCATGCCACCCGTTATGGCATTCATTTCGCTATCTGCACGTTCCTTGACCTTTCGTGCGTACTCGTTAAATGCCGTGATCAAAAGATCTTTTAGCATATCAGTATCCTCAACAACATCCTCTTTAATCTCTATTTCTCTGACTTCATAATCGCAATTTCCCTTAATTGTGATGGCCTCTCCTCCCACTGAAGCGGTGATCTCGATGTTTTTGAGATTTTCTTGTGTTTCAGCTATTTTTTTCTGCATTCCTTGAGCCTGTTTTAGAAGTTTGGACATGTTCTTCGTACCACCCATATCTCCACCTTTGGAATGATGAGACTTGCCAGATCTGCCAGCAATCTTGAATTTGTTAGACAATTTCTCCTCCTCCTTCCTTAAGAAGTTTTCCTCCGGATATACTCAATGTCCTCACTAACGATTCCCTTATTTCGGGCTCTATATTCTCAATTGGAATTTCCGAATAGGCGCTTACGAATTTCACATCTCTCGAAGTGATGCGCTTGAAATCCATTTCTATTGTTTTCGATTTCTCTTTTAAAAGTTCATGATGAAGTGGAATCTTGGATATCACCAATATCCTGTCTCCGAAATCTTTTACGATCGACATTGCCAAACACGCAAAAACGGACATGTCTCCTTCTTTTGCGTACCAATCGATCAAACGATCCACATCTGTTTTGACGGAAACTGCCTTTTCAGCTTTTGGAACTTTCAAAACGGATCTTTCTGGAAGGATTTCCCCTTTATCATTCAAAGCTTCAAATACACTTAGCACTTTGAAAGTATCGAATTGTTTTTCCTCGAATTTAAGCCTTTGAATGAGATCAGAGACGAATTTTCCGATTTTCGCAATCACAGGATCTGGCAATTTGGACGTTACGAATTCCAACGTTTCTTGGGCAAAATTCATGGGATCGATCCCATTTTCTTCTATCGTTTCCATGAGTCGAAGCAATGATTCTGCATTTCCACTTGATAAAGATGACACGTATTCTTCAACAGTTTCTATTGGAACTTCTCCAAGTACAAAGAGCGTATCCTTAAGTGTCACATTTCCGGCGGAAAATCTCGCGATTTCTTCTAACAACCCTATGGCATCTCTCAGCGCTCCCATCGATTTTTTAGCTATATGCTCGAGGGCCTCGGTCTCGAATTTCATGTTTTCCATTTTGCAAATTTTCACGAGGTGATCTTTTATGAATTCAACTGGGATTCTTCTGAATTCTACGACTTGACATCTTGATACAACTGTATCTGGAACTTTTTGTATTTCCGTCGTTGCCAGGATGAAAATCGTGTGCTTTGGAGGCTCTTCCAAAGTTTTAAGCAACGCGTTAAAAGCTTCTTTCGTGAGCATGTGGACCTCATCTATGATGTAGACTTTGTACTTCGATTCGATGGGTAAATACGCCACTCTGTCACGTATGGCACGGATCTCATCTATTCCACGATTCGATGCGGCATCCATTTCAACGACATCCATTGATTTCCCAGAATCTATCACCTTGCACGATTCACATTCGTTACACGGTTCATAACCGTCGATAGGTTTTTCACAATTCAAAGATTTCGCCAGGATACGTGCCGTCGACGTTTTTCCCGTTCCTCGCGGACCACTGAATAAATAAGAGTGAGAGATCTCACCAGACGAAATTGCATTGGCAAAGAGCCTCTTCACGTGATCTTGCCATATCAAATCGCCAAATTTTTTTGGTCTGTACTTCAAATAAAGAGTTTCCACGATTTTTTAGACCACCCATCAGATAAACACAGTTGATCACTACACCATTCATATTTTACCATAAAAATGGTGAATGCTTGATTTTAGATTTGTGAAATTTTTAGCATTAGATATCATCGGAGTTCATTAACGAAGAGTTGCAGCTTGATGGTATTTCACCAACTTTTTGCTACCTTTATGACCACCATAGGCTTACCATCATCAGTCGCAACTACAGAAGAAAGCACGTGTTTTACCTCGGAAGCGCTCACGTCACTTTTTTTGTACCATATATGAATATAACCGACAGTGGCACCTAATGTGGTTTTCACTCCGTAGTCATTTATACTTTTCTTAGCAGTGAAATATGATTTGAGATCGTCTAAGGTGACTGCTGTATTATGATTGAGATAGAATTCAGACATAGCCGAAGCAGAGAGACTTGAAAGGTTCATCGCCACAGTGGTAGCCTTAGCTTGTTTAACAGCGTTAATTCCTATTGGCGCCATTGCCGAAATCAATGCTGCAATAACGGCCAAAACAATGAGAAGTTCGATTAATGTGAACCCATTTTTTCTCATCTTATCATCTCTTGGCATACCGATCAACTCAACACATTTGACCACTACACCATTGATATTTTACCACAAAAGTGATAAACAAAGCGTACGTGTTCTCCTCACTGAACTGCTTTCAGCTTCAGCTGAAGGCTTCCTGCTTAAATAGGCCCATTGCCTTCTTAATGAGAGATCTTAGATGGATAAAGCCGTCTGTCTCCACTACAACCCACGTTCACAAAACAAAAAAACCCACCACAATGGGTGGGAGATATTTCAAACAAAATCGACGATCACCAGTACGCGGCAATTGTGGTTGTAGCTACCACATCATAGCCATGAGGAGCATCTGCACTAGTGGCGCTTGACCACACCTTGTGAATATCAGCAGCCGGTATTCCGCCTTTATAGGCAACTCCGATAGTCACGGCAGTACTACCACTCGGCCACCCATCGCTGCTTACCACTGCAAGTGACTGCCCGGGAGTGGCGTCAACAATATCATACTTACTGGTGTCGACTTTACCGGTTACAAGGTTTTTGGATTTGATCGTACCAATCGATGGTATTACATGATCTGTGTAAGCGTACTGTTGCGCTGCTGTGAGCAGAGATCTCATGTTTTCTGCCACTCTTGTCGCATTCGCATGATTTATGGCATTCAGTGCTACTGGAACCAACGCTCCCATCAATGCGGCTATAACGGCCATAACTATGAGAAGTTCAATTAATGTAAAACCTTCTTTTCTTCTTTTCACAACTAACACCTCCATTTTCGAAATTTGAAATCAAAGATCTATCAATATTCTATCATAGTATCGGATGCGGTGCAATAAAACTTTAGAAACTTTCTTTCAAATTGCATGGCTCAATTTATTGTAGCTTACAAATCTTGAATACCTAAATGAAAAAGCATTTCACAACGCTTCCTTCTGAAAGTTTTTCGATTTCCTTTGGCGCGATGAAAAAGCCATTTGCCTTTGAGAGAGCTGTAAAATCTCCAGAACCGTTATATCTCACACGATCGATTTCCAGATGTCCATCGCCTACCTTTACTTTACACGGCACGAAGTGCATCCTGTCTATCTTCTTTTTGAAGTTGAATTTCAAAGTGCCATTAAAAACAGTCGGGTAGAGTCCGGAAGTTCCGAGAAGTTGCTCAACAAGATAGGTGACAAGCAGTCTGAAAACCGAAAAGGTGGAAACGGGATTTCCAGGCATTCCGAATACCCACACGTCTTTCCCATCACGATTGATCGTTGCAATTACAGTCGGCTTTCCCGGCTTCATGGCAACCCTTTTTACCATCACGTCGGCATGAAACTGGTTAAGAACTTTTAGCGTGAGATCTTTATCTCCAACAGATGATCCTCCCGTGATCAACAATATGTCTAAGTTCAGCCCTTTCTCAATCGCTTTGTGTATTTCATTTTCATTATCTTTCACCATCCCAAGATCGACGAATTCTTGATGAATCGCGTTGATCTGCGCACCGAGTGAGTATTTGGAGGAATTCCTGATCTTACCGTCTTTTATCTCTTCATCCACATCGACGAGTTCATCACCTGTTGATATGACGCCTATCTTCAATTTCCTTTTAACAGGTATCTTTTTTAAACCCAACGAGCCTGCAAGGTTGATCGTTTTTGGCTCTATCAATTGCCCTTTTTTAAGTGCCAATTCCCCCTTTTTAAGATCTTCGCCTTTTATCGCAATATTCGCAAATTTTTTCGGGATCTTCAAGAGTTTCACAACACCGTTTTTTTCTTCACATATTTCGAATTCTGCGACTGTATCACAGAATTTTGGAACGGAGCCACCGGTCATTATCCTCACACATTCCCCGGCTTTTAACTTCACATCTTCATCTCCTGGATGTCCGGCAAGTACGGATCCTTTGACTTTAAGTACCGGATTTTCAGTTGCTTCAACATCTTCGTATCGAAATGCAAATCCGTCCATTGCAGAACGATTGAATGGCGGGAAATCGTAGTCGGATATTATATCCCTCCCGATTACTCTACCCACCGCATCTAAAAGTCCCACCTCTTCAACAGATTCGATCTCGGCAGACTTGTTCTTCAAAATATCCATGACTTCATCGAATTCGGTCATTTCCCTTTTTTCCACTTTAAAAGCTCCTTCCTTGCAATATGTTGATGCCATGAGGTATCATGTCAAGTATCACTTCCAGATTTTCTTGAACCCCTTTAGGATTTCCCGGAAGATTTACGATAAGCGTTTGTTTTCTTATCCCTGCAACTGCTCTTGAAAGGATGGATTGTGGAGATTTTTTAAACGAGAACATTCTCATAGCTTCTGGAAGTCCCGGTGTTTCTTTCTCTATCACTTCTTTCGTAGCCTCTGGAGTAACGTCTCTTGGGCTGAAGCCCGTTCCGCCAGTGGTGAGTACAAGATCAACTTTCAGATCATCACAGAATTCTCTCAATTTCCCAGAAATCATTTCCTTTTCATCTGGAACCATTTCGTACGCCACGACTTTTCCAATGCTCTTGATCATATCTCTTATGACTTGAGAACTCGTGTCCTTCCTTTCCCCTCTTGAACCTTTATCGCTTGCCGTCAATATCGCAATTCTTATCATAAGTACCTCCTTTACGCTAACACTGAATGAAGATCACAAAGAGTATACCTTTAAGCATTCTAATAAGCAATAACAACTACAGTGTACAATAGAAATATGTCAAAATTATGAATTGTCTATCAACCTGACGAGATTCTAATAAGTATGAATGTCGCACCTGCACACCACACAATCACTTGATTCATGGTAAAATCACACCGAAGCTCATAAGGCTGGAGGTGTGAATTTTGTTGCATGGCTACATTCAATTTGTAGAAAATTATCCACTGTTTTCGGCTGTGATTCAATTTGCAATTCTGGGAACACTGGGCGAAGCGGTGTCTCGGAAGGTTGCTCACCAGAAAATTTTCAATTTCTTTGTTGGACTGAGAAAAGCTATTGTGTGGTCGATTTTGGCGATCATGATCAAGTACGCTTTTGTGGGATTTTTTGGGTTCACTCATTCGCTCGTTTTGGCCAATCTTTTGCCTCAATCGGCCGATAAAGTGATCTTCGTTCGTGCATTTTTCGTGTCCGCATTCACGAATTTGATCTTTGGTCCTATCATGATCTACTCGCATAGATTTCTTGACAATCTTCTCATGAGAAGGGGTAGAAACTACTCGAACATCAACGGGGCACTTTGGACACTTGTTTGGTTTTGGATACCGGCACACACCCTAACATTTTCTTTACCTGCAACTTACCAAATCGGTTTGGCCGCTTTGTGGTCAATCGTTTTGGGAGGCATACTTGGATATTTTGAATCTAAGAAGGCAACGAAGAATTGAGAATACATTTCATAGGCATAGGAGGTATGGGTTTAAGTGCCCTCGCGATGTATTTCAAATCGCTTGGAAATGATGTGTCTGGAAGTGATGTGTCATCCGGATTAATGGTGAAAAAATTGATGGATCATGGTGTAAATGTTAAAATCGGACATGCGCATGTGGATAAGAGTATCGATTTGATCGTGAAGTCATCAGCCGTTTCAAACAATGATCCAGAAATTTTGCAGGCCAGCGAACTTGGAATTCCAGTGATCGATAGAATGACTTTTTTCGCAAAATACATCAAGCCTTTTGTGGGAATCACAGGAACTGATGGAAAGAGCTCTACCACTCACATGACGGCATGGATAGCTCTTAAAAATAGAATGGATCCGATTCTTTTGTGCGGTGCGATTTCCAGAGATCTTGAGGATACTAACTTCAGAATGGGAAAAGGTGGGATCGTTGCAGAGGTTGACGAATCCGATCCCAAAATGGGAAGAGTTCGATCGGAAATCGCGTGTTTGACCAATCTTCGATACGATCACCTCGAGAGATACGGAAATGATCCCAAAAACCAACTCAGAACGATCAAAGAATTCTTGAATAACGCTCACCGTACAGTGGTACCAGACAACTTCGATTTTGATGCGTCGATCACATTTGGGAAATCAGGCACTTTGGCATTTGAGAAATTGAATTCGACTTTCTCAGAACAAGTATTTGAGGTAAAGTACAAGGGAGAAAAACAGATCGTTCACCTTCCAGTTCCTGGCAGTCACCAGATTTACAACGCACTTGCGGCCATTGGTAGCGGAATTTCCATGGGAATATCTTTAAAAAATTGTGCCGATGCTCTTTCAGACTATCCGGGATTGCGTAGAAGACTTGAGACACTCTACTTCAACAAAAACGTCGTGGTTATAGATGATTACGCGCACACACCAGATGAAGTGTACGCTGCAATAAGAGCGGTTAAGCCTTACTTCAAAAAAGTAACGGCAATATTCGAACCTCATCGTTACACGAGATTTGTACGGGAGTACAAAAAATTTGCCATCTCTCTATCAGAAGTGGACAAAATTTTTGTGACGGACATATTCGGAGCTTTTGAAGCGGGAAATGCGAATTCGAATCTTTTGGTCGAAGAACTAAAAAATTTGAATACCAACGCCGAATTTGCGAAAATGAAAGAGATCCCCACGAAGCTCTTGAAAGCTCCAAAAAGCGAAGCCTATTTGTTCATGGGCGCTGGGGAGATTACAAATGCGGCGCATGAATTTGCCGAGAAATTGGAGGAATTGAAATGGTAGATACACATGTGCACCTCAGCATGAAAGATTTTGATGAAGACAGGGAAGAAATAGTCAACCATTTTGATGAGGACGGTATCGAGTTTGTAGTGGAAGTCGGTTACAACATGGAATCAAGTAAACGAGCGGTGGAATTCGCGCTATCACATTCGCAAATTTACTCTGCTATCGGTGTTCATCCTCACGATGTGAAAACGCTTCATGGAGATTGGATATCGATGTTAAGGATGCTTTCAAAGAATAAAAAGGTTGTCGCGATCGGGGAAATAGGTCTCGATTACTACAGAGATCTCTCGCCTCGTGCCATTCAAAAAGAATCTTTTGAGAAGCAACTTGAATTGGCTGAAAATTTGAATCTTCCCGTCATATTTCACATACGTGATGCTTACCTCGATGCACGTGAAATCATCAAAAAACACGATGTTAGAGGAGTCGTTCACAGTTTCAACGGAACATTGGAAGACGCAAAAGATTTTCTAAGTATGGGATTCTACATAGGTGTTGGAGGAATAGCCACTTATAAAAAAAGTGATACTCTGCGTCAGATCATATCTGAAATTCCAATCGATCGATTGTTGATCGAAACGGATTCTCCCTACCTCTTTCCTCGAATGCCAAAAAGACATGTTCCACAGGAGAATCCAATATCCCGAAATGTGCGAGGACACAGAAATGAACCCAAATATGTAAGATTCGTAGCAGAACTTCTTTCCGTGCTCTTTGCCATGCCCTTTGAAGAAATAGAGAAGATCACAACTCAAAATGCCAGGGATCTATTTGATGTTTAATCGTACATACTAAAAAGTAAAAAGATGGTATAATGTGAATACCCGTTCTGCCTTGTGCAGGACCAATAAGTCCATGGGAGGTAAAAAATGAGGATCTACGAGACAATGTTCATTGTCAATCCGGAACTTGACGATGAAACGAGGGAAGATATAGCTAATCGTGTCAAGACCTGGATTGAGGAGAAAGTCAAAGGCACCATTAGAAAATTCGACAGATGGGGAATGCGTCAACTCGCTTTCAGAGTGAACAAATTCTATCAAGGAGATTACACGGTTGTACTTTTTGACGCAGAACCATACAGTTTGAAAGCACTTGAAGAAATGTACAGGATTACCCCAGAAATATTCAGATGGATGATATTCAGAAGAGAAGACATTGAAAAACATCCACCAGTTGAAAAAGCAGAAGAAACATCCAATGAAGAGAAAAATGTGAATTCCGAAACATCTGAAGTCCCTGTTGAAAATTCGTCACCAGACGAAAGTGAATCAAAGGGGAGTTCAGAAGGTGAAGATTCGTGAATTACAACAAAGTAATACTTGTTGGAAGGATAACACATGATCCAGAACTGAAAGTTACGACAAGTGGCACCGAAGTTGTCAATTTTCAGCTTGCGGTTAATCGTTACGGTAAAGATCAAAAGGCGGATTTTTTCAGAATAGTATGTTTTGGAAAAACTGCCGAATTTGTGAACAATTACGTAACCAAAGGTAGACTTTTGCTTGTGGAGGGAAGTTTGAGAAATAACGTTTGGCAAGATAACACCGGGCAAAAGCGCTCTTCAATTGAAGTGATGGCAAATCGCGTGCAGCCTATGGAAAAGCACGGCGCAACACCATCACCGGAAAAAAATAACGAAGAATTCAAAGCAGAACCTGAAGGGCTAATACCTGAGATAAACGATGAAGACGATGATAATCCCGAAAAAAGTGACGAAATTCCCTTTTGAATTCATGGAGGTGTAAAATGGCAACGAAATTCAGAGCAAGAAAGAAAAAGAAATGTACATTCTGTTCAAACGATATTACTTACATAGATTATAAGGATGTGAAAACGATAAAAAGATACGTAAGTGATAAGGGTAAAATATTACCAAAACGTGTTACCGGCACGTGTGTCAAGCATCAAAGAATGCTCTCAAAAGCGATAAAGCGTGCAAGACAGATGGCATTGATACCTTACACTAAAAACTGATTAAGAGGCCGTTTGGGCCTCTTAAAAGTATGGGGGCGATTTTGTGAAGGTTTTTCTTTTGAAGGACGTTAAATCACTTGGTAAAGCTGGAGAAATAGTTAAAGTCTCTGATGGGTACGGAAGAAACTATCTGATTCCCAAAGGTCTCGCCGCAGTGGCTACTACGAATATCGTCGATCAAGTGAAGGGGAAAAAACGCATCGAAGAAAAAAAGCGTAAGGAAAACATAAGAAAAGCCAATGAGAAATTAAACACTTTGCTAAAAGAAGTGATCACCATACGCAGCCGAGCCGGAAATGGCGAAAAACTTTATGGGGCCATAACATCTTCGGATGTAGCCGAAAAGATATCCGAGTACCTTGGAGAGAAATTCGATAGAAAAAACATAGAAATGAAGCCTTTAAAATCACTTGGTCTCCATGAAATCAAGGTCAAATTTGGAAACGGCGTTTCTGGAAAAATAAAAATAAAGGTGGAACGCGAGGAGCATAGTTAAGAATTGAAACTTATAATATCTTCAAAAGCATTGTATTCGACATGGATGTACTATTCTCCGGACAGAATGTTGATAGATTGTGGAGAAGGTGCAAGTACTCATCTTGGAAACAAGTCTTTCGCAATCAAACGGATCTTCATAACTCATGGACATGCTGATCACATAGCAGGTCTTTGGGGATTGGTTAACACCAGAAATAATGCCATGGGCAACAAAGAAAAGGGTTTGGAAATATACTACCCGAGAGGCGGAAAATCTGTTGAAAAATTTTTAAACTTCATAGTGAGGGTCAACAGCAATCTCAAGTACAATTTGAAAATCAGGCCTCTGGATGTCGGAGAAGAAGTGATTCTTCACAGAACTGGTTCAGCACAACGTGTCATAAGACCATTCAAGACTCATCACACGATCAGTGAGGAGAGCTTTGGGTATAATATTTACGAAAAGCGAAAACATCTCAAACCTGAATACAGAAATTTAGAACAAGTAGAGATATTGCAACTCGTTAAAAAGCTCGGAAGAAATGCCGTTACCGTTGAGTATGAGCATAAAATACTCACGGTTAGCGGGGATTCTATTCCCATATCCATTGAAGATGCGTTTGAAACGGATTTACTCGTTCATGAGTCCACTTTTTTAAACGAAAACGATCGAAGGGGAAACAATCATTCCTCGATCGAAGAGGTTTTGGAACTCGCAAAGTTGGCTCATGTCAAAGCCGTTATTCTTTACCACATATCTACAAGATATGAGAGGAATATAAGGCGTCTTGTGGGTAGGGCAATAAAAGAGTTAGAGATCGAGATTCCGGTGATGTACGTTCATCCATCCAAAATTTTTACTTTGAATTGAGATGTGAAAATGGTGTATTTGATATTCTGGATCGTACTGGGAATTGCTCTGAGTGCAGCAGAGATCTTCATTCCAACCTTTTTTCTCTTTTGGTTTGGATTGGGAGCATTTTCGGCTGCCGTTGTGTCTGTCTTCTATGGCATTGTACCCCAGCTTGTTGCTTTTATCGTCGTCTCTGCTTTACTTTTGATCTTCACGCGACCAATAGCCGTTAAGACATTTCTAAGAAAAGAATCACCCGAGAAGATCAACATAGACTCAATAATTGGAGAGAGTGCAGAGGTTGTGAAGCGTATAGATCCGACAGCAGGAACGGGCATGGTGAGAATAAACGGAGAACTCTGGCGAGCAGTTACCGAAGACAACTCCATTGTAGAAATTGGTAATCGCGTTTTGATAAAAAAAATCGATGGTACAAAATTAGTGGTTAAAAAATTACAATAACACGATTGCCATTTTCAAATAAAAACGCACTTCGTCAATTTCAAAAGGAGGATAGTTGTGGATATCATAAGTATTTCAGTACTGGTGATTGTAATATTCGTATTTTTGCTCATTTTAGCTATAACCGGCATAAAGATCATAAGACCTTACCAAAAGGGATTGGTCGAGCGTCTTGGAAAATTCAGACATCAGATCGAACCTGGTTTGAATTTGATCATTCCGTTCTTTGATCGAGTTATCAAAGTCGATATGCGTGAACACGTCATAGACGTTCCACCTCAGGAAGTCATAACGGAGGACAACGTCGTTGTCGCTGTTGATGCTATCATATACTACGAAGTCTCGGATGCTTTTAAGGTAGTGTACAACGTCAAGAATTTTGAGAGTGCGGCAATTAAGCTGGCACAGACCAATTTGAGAAACGTGATAGGTGAGCTCGAGCTCGATCAAACTTTGACGTCCAGAGAAAAGGTGAATTTGAAACTCCGTGAGGTTCTTGACGATGCAACTGACAAATGGGGCGTGAGAATTACAAGGGTAGAACTCAAAAAGATCGATCCGCCAAGAGACATTACCGATGCCATGAGCCAACAAATGAAAGCCGAACGTACTAAACGTGCTGCTATCCTTCAGGCACAAGGAGTAAAACAATCCCAAATTCTTCAAGCAGAGGGACAAAAGCAATCCCAAATACTCAAAGCGGAAGGTCAAGCCGCGGCAATTAAGAAAATGGCCGACGCAGATAAATACAAGCTCCAAATTGAAGCGGAAGGTCAAGCACTTGCCATAAAAACCGTTTTCGATGCTATACATTCTGGAAACCCGACTCCAGATCTTCTGACGGTGAAATACCTTGAAGCACTTGGGACGATAGCAGATGGTAAATCTACGAAGATATTTCTTCCATTTGAGACATCCGGTATACTGTCCAGTTTAGGGGCAATTGGAGAGATGTTCAAAAAAGATGATACTAAAAAAGGAGAGGAAAAATCTTAGTTGAACGTGTGGACATCTTTATGGAAAGAATCCGTAAACTCTGCACTTGTCAGCGGGGCTGGTTTTGTGCTCGCACTTTGGTACGTGCGGAGTCGTGTAGTTGATAAAAAGAGTATCAGCAAGAGCTTTTTGAGATACTTTCAGGATCTTTTCCCAATAGGCATGATGTTACTCAGTTCCTATTTAATAGTGTCTGTTGATCTGTCAATTGGGAATATTTTTATGGCGGTGGCGGCCTTTATTTACATAATTTCATACATAGCTCCAAGTGTCGATAAGTACGACAACACTCATCGTGCCACGATCCTTTCACTTGGTTACACGCGCCAGGAATACGTTCTTAGGTATCTTTTTCCAAAGTCAAAGAGAATGTGGTTCAGTGCATTGGCAAACTTCTTCATCGCACAACTTCTCACATTGATGTCATTCAAATTTTTAATTTCCTATGAAATTCCACAATTACAAGAGGTGATTATATTCGTATCGATTACACTCATGATCTTTGGTGTTGTGATATCAGTTATCAGAAATCTTGTCAGAATGGAAAGGTAGGAGAAAAGTGAAAAGGTTGCCTCTGATAGCATTTTTGATGTTCTCAACTTTTGCGATGGGTATTCCCATTGATCTTTCCATATCGAATAACGAAGCTTTTTTAGGTTTAACAGCCACTCCGTTAAGAATGGAAATCGGTTATCCCAGATCATCTGTACTCTTAGGAAATAATACGTATATTGAGATTACCACTGACGAGTCAACGCCTCTTGTGTCCTTAAAAACATCCGTTAATTCGATCAACTTCAAAATATGGTCCTTATCTTTCGGAGAAACGTCGAAATTCGGGCAACTTGAAGGCAGGCTTGATAATGGAAAGATATTGGAAATAGGAAGAAATTTCATCACTGCAAACACGGAGCTGTCGTTCTCCAGAGCCGTTTTGAAAATGGAATATTCGAGATTTTATTCAAGTTTCAATTATAATTCATCTAAAAAGATGATCTTTCTTGCCCCTCCAAATTACAACGGAGAAGAACCAAATGTACTCTCAATGTACGCTTCCTATTCTCTTAACAGTTATAAAGATTTCAAATTCACTCTTTTTACACACATGAAACTTCATTTTTCGGATGCATTTGTATTTGAAAATCCATCTTACGAGGTAGGTGTTTCAATTTCTACGACTACAGAAAATCTTCAAAACACTTTTCAAATGCCGCACTGATTGACTCACCTCTATTAAAATGGTGATGATCAAGAGATGGTGTCTTGGATTTGAGTAGAGACCATCAACTTTTTCTTTTGAGAAAAGCGTCGAGTATACGAATAAAAGATTTATTTTATGAAGTGATAACTCTTACCCCTATTTTGTTGAGCTTTTCCACAACATTTTCGTACCCTCTAAAGAGGATCTCAAAATTTTCGATCTCACTTGGTCCGTCAGCAATTGCCGCTGCTATAACCATGGCTGCAGTTTCTCTCAGATCTTTACCCACAACCTTTGCACCATGAAGAACTTGCGGACCATTTATTTTAATCGCTTGTCCCACAACATCTAAAATTGCTCCCATCTTTTTGAGTTCTTCAACATGTCCAAGTCTGTTTTCGAAGATCTTTTCAGTTATCTTCGAAATGCCTTTTGCTTTACATGCAAGTACGGTGATTTGAGGTTGTAAATCTGTTGGAAATCCAGGATATGGAGCTGTAACAACTTCCATAGGCATAAGTTCAGATGCCCTTATTCGCATTGAATTATCGTGTATTGATATCACGCCTCCCATTTTTCGCAAAACATCTACAAAATTCAGAGTAGAAGGTGTAATTCCCTTAACGATCAAATCACCACCACTCGCCATCGTTAAAATGGCATACGTGCCAGCTTCTATTCTGTCACCAATCACTTCATGGTGTACACTTAGGAGTCGCGGAACACCTTTGATATGAATCCTGGAAGTTCCGGCACCCAAAATGCGTGCACCCATAGAATTCAAAAACCTTTGCAGATCAACAATCTCTGGCTCTTTTGCGCAGTTTAAGAGCTCTGTTTCCGTTCCTTTCATTATCGAAGCAGTTGTCATAAGATGTTCAGTTGCGCCGACGCTTGGAAAACTCAGACGAATGTTAACTTGCCTGGGTCGGCGCATGGGAACAGCTTCAACGACTTTTCCCTTCACTGAAACTCTGAATCCCAACTTCCTTAAGCCATTTAAGTGTATATCTATAGGCCTTTGGCCTATAGAGCATCCTCCAGGATATGAAATTTTAGCCTTACCAGTTTTTAAAGTCAAAGGACCAAGTAAAAGTATGGAAGCCCTTATTCCAGAAGAAAAGCCAGATATATCGCCCTTTAAATCATTAGGTAACAGAGAAACGGTGTTGTTTACAAATGAGATCTCCATTCCAAGAGCACGCAACATGGAAATCATTTCCCTAACATCAGCAAGGTCTGGAATTCTTGAAATCTCAATCCTTTTAGAGGCCAAAAGAGAGGCTGCTAAAATGGGGAGGGCAGCATTTTTGGCTCCGCCTACCGAAACTTCGCCTCTGATTTTCGAATTTCCCCAAACTTCAGCGTTCAATCTTTACTTTCACCTTTGGCATCGTTTTTCTCCTTATTTTTTCCGATTTGAAGTCTCATTGAGATGATGGAAAGACTTAAGAAGATCAAAATAAAGATCGTGATCATAAAAATGTGATTTCTATTTGTCAGATCATTAAGGAGATTCTTCGGATCTATCTTGAAGAAATAAGTTGAAATGGGCACCATAATTGAGTAAGAAGCCCCAAGAGAGCCTATGGTTGCAAGAACAGTTCCCATCGCTTTTCTTTCACTTTTCAGAATAACAAGACCAACTATGGTTCCAAAAGTTACAAATACGCCCAGTCTTATCAAGTCCGGATATGATTTCACACTTATATTAAAAGCCAAAAGTACCCAAGTGTAAATATAATAAGCTACAACACCTCCCGCTACAAAGCCGACAATGAAGATGGCAAGCTTGTAAAAAGAAATAAAAAGTGCTGTGGAAAGAAATGCAACGATCAGTATTACACCGAGATGAATCATCTTTTCGTTTGATGAGCTAACCTGAAAATTGTATCTGTTAATGATTTGTAACCAGAGGTATTGCCCCAGGTAAACACCTCCGGCAAAACCGATAAGTGCTAAAGATACACGTAAAAGGTAATATCCAAAAAAAGCGAATGCCAGGCTGATTATCAAAGCAATTGTCCAATATTGCCCTACAAATTGAGAAATACTTTCGATGTTCATAAGAAAGCGCTCCCTTCGATCAAACGAATCATAGAATTTCGCCTCAAGGAACTGACGTATCGTTCTAAAAAAGAATAGTTACAGTCATTAAAATAAGCACTTTCGTTTACAAGCCCCACACATTTGTACAGGAGGTAATTGACGATAATCAAAATATCTTCACTGTTGATCAGATGACAATGTCCATTTTCCCACCATATCGATCAATGAAAATTTCGGATTTTCTCCCCTTTTCACGGCTATTTCAACTTTTTGAACATCTTTAAGAAGTCTAATGACGCTTTCAAAATCCCAGAGCTTCAAAAGGTTCTTTCCCTTCTTTTCTCCCAAAGGAAATCCCACCAGATCCGCAATTTGTGGAATAGAAACATCAAAATTTTTAGATGCTTTCTTCACATCATCCCAGGAGTACGATGTTTTTTTCTGAGCGATCATTTGTGCCAATGTCATAAGCTGCTTTTCAAGAGTTCTTATCACGATGAGAGGATGTGTAGTATCGACAATTCTCTTCAGCAACTCGACTGACTCTACATCTCTTCCCATGAAGCTCCTACAGAATTCGAAAAGATTTGGTTTTGTGTAGGTTGCAACGAATTCTTCTACATCGGCCAATGATGGATTTTTAGATATTATGGATAGCTTTTTCAACTCTTGTGCTAAAAGATCGATATTTGGACCGACACGTTCTAATATCTTAATTTTAAGATCACTCTTTACGTCCATTGAAAGTGATTCAGAGATCTCCGCTATTAAATTCATCCATCCTTTAACATCCCAAGGTTTAGGGCTGGATAGATCAACGAAATTACCGAATTTTTTCAGAATTTCCGAGTTTTTAGAGCTCACTATTACATCGGAATCTGTTCTTTTACATGCCGCTATCAACCATTTTATCTCATTTTTTTCCCATTCATCAACGAATTTTACGATCACAATCGGTTTTTCCAACAGCCGATATGAGAAAAGGAGATCGTTTAATCGATCCTGCTTGGATTCGGTGCGAGAATCTATCACGATCTTTTCTCGATCGTCAAAATCAAGCAAATATCTTTTTAATTTCCACATGCTGTCAACTAAAATGTATTCTTTCATAATCAACCCTTTATATTTTATCACAAATGTGAATGTTTCAGACAGATATTCTGCCATTGAAGATCGTACTCAAAAACTGATCACTCTCGTATGGAAGGAACACGGTTCACATCTACGCATCATTTTCTTTGGAAGAAGGAGAGCTGATCTCTTCAAATCCCGTTGAGGCAGCCCCATATATTCCGGCGTCATCGACGAGATCGCTAAGCACTATTTTGTAAGTTCCCCAGAAAGATCTCATGACATTTTCACGTGTGCGTTTCTTTACAGCAGAAAGTAGCACTTCACCTGCCCGCGAAACTCCTCCTCCAATGACTATCAACTGAGGATTAAAAATATGGATAAGATTTCCAATTGCAATTCCAAGTGCATTTGATACTCTGTCCAAAACTTTTAATCCAAGCGCGTCTCCATCCCGCGCAGCACTCATCACGCTTTTAGCGCTGAAATCTCTTAGATCGCTCTTCGGATATCTCTCTTTCCATTCTTTTGCCAGTCTCGATATCCCAGTGGCAGATGCTATGGTTTCAAGACAGCCGTGGTTTCCACAACCACAAAGATATCCATCGGGATCCACTACAATATGGCCGAGTTCTGCCGCTATTCCGGTAGAACCTCGAAGTAACTGTCCATTTGAAATAACACCTCCACCGACGCCAGTCCCAAGGGTTATTCCAATAATATCCGTGTATCCTTTTCCTTTTCCAAACCACTTTTCGCCAACGACAAATGCGTTGGCATCGTTTTCAAGAACAACTTTGATTCCAAGTCTCTTTTCAAGCTCTGGAGCCAAAGGCACATCTATCCAGTCGGGAAAATTCGGTGAAAATCTCACCACTCCCCGCTTATGTTCTATCGAACCAGGAGAACCAATCCCTATACCATCCACACCACCTGTTGATTCGATCAATTTCAAAGATGCTTCAGAAATTCTTTTTACCACAGACGCGAATCCTTCAATCACGCGTGTCTCGATTGTCAATCTCGCGATTATTTTTCCAGAATCATCTACAACACCCATGGATACATTCGTTCCTCCGAGGTCTATTCCAAGTACTTTCATGATTTCCACCTCTTTCAGCTTTGAACTGGTTCGTTTTTATGATAAAATAAACACGGACATCGTGCTAAGTGGGGAGTTAGCGGTTCCCTGTACCCGAAATCCGCTTTACGCGGGGCTGATGATCGATTGAGGTCAGCTGCTGCACGGAAAGGGCTCATTTTGAAGTGTTGAAAGCAGAGTCCCACGCAGCGGAAAACCACGAACCTGGTCAGATCCGAAAGGAAGCAGCCATAAGTGGCCACTTCTGGGTGACGTGGGGTAGCTTTGTTGGAGCTTCTAAAATGAGTACCGCCCTGTAGCAACTCGATCGAAATCGATCGCACGATGTCTTTTAATTCATTCCCAACTCTTCACGCATAAAATTCACAAACTTCTTTGTAATTTCCGGATCGAACATCTTGCCACTTTCGGATTCTATAAGTTCAAGAGTTTCCTTTTCGTTTAAAGGCCTTCCCAGTATTTCTGAAGAAACGGTATTCAGAGCTTCATCGTAAAAATCGCATATACCGATGATCCTTGCATAATATGGAATTTTTTCTCCCTTTAATCCATCCGGATATCCTTTGCCATCCCATCTTTCGTGGTGACTTCTCGCTACAGGTGCGGCATCTTGCAACACAAAGGTTGTGGCGAGAAAAATGGAACCAACTACTGTATGATCGTGACCATTGTGTAGAAATCCTCTCAACCTCGTTGGAGTGTAGAGCATTAACTGTTCAATTCCTATCTTCCCAACGTCATGAAGCATGGAATATTCCAAAAGCAGATCAAGTTCTTTAGACTTTATACCAAGTAAAGGGGCGAATTTTTTCACCAGCAACGTCACACGTTCAGAATGACTCATCGAATTTCTATCTTCAACTTCGCTGTTTGTCACAAAACTTTGAAGCAGCCGACTGATCAAAACTCTCATTCTGTGCCGGCAGACGAAAAAATTCTCGAATTTTTTATCAACAGAAGCCGCCACGGCCAATGCCAGTGCAGGATCTGAACTTTCAATATGCGAAACTTTTCCTTTGTAAAACACATCAAATTTATCTTTGTTTTGTACGCAAACGGGAAGTTCCGACTCGATTGGAACTTTCGAGAATATAACGGAAGCCTTTTCCATTTTTACGATCTCCGCAAAGGGTTCTATCTTATCGAGGATCCATTTCATATCTTCCGGCACAAAAACCTTTATGTATTCGTTCATCAAATCACCCCACCAGGATATTGGCCGCTCCGTTCATTATCCAAAAAAGTACTGGGTTCAGTATGACATTTACAATCCCAAAGAATATCAGCACAAGTAATATTATTGTACCGTACATTTCGTATTTTAACATCAAATTCATATACCTACTCGGAAGAAGTGCTAACAAAACCTTTGAACCATCCAACGGAGGTACGGGAATCAAGTTGAAAATGAACAGAACGTAATTTATGAGTATAAACCATCCCACCACATCTGCCAAATACGCGATGTACGGGCTTGCCGTGAAATTCGGAAATTGACCTAAAAGGGGAAAAGAATATCGCGCATAAGCATAAAAACCACTTTTTACGAAGATGTATTCCGTGATAAAACCAGTTATTAAATTGGAAATTGGACCCGCCAAAGAAACAACTATCATGTCACGTTTGAGGTGTTTGAATTTCCAGAAATTGATCGGTACTGGTCTTGCCCATCCAAAATGAAAAAAAACCAGCATCAACGTTCCCAGAGGATCTAAATGTTTTATAGGATTCAGAGTAAGACGTCCGGCCTTTTTTGCCGTATCATCACCGAAAAAATGAGCGCTCAGAGCGTGAAAGTATTCATGAAGTGAAATAGCTATGAGTACACCAGGTGTGGCACCTAACGCTTGAATGAGAAAAAGTCTTATATTATTGAACATGTCTTATCTCTTGAAAAGAAGCCAGCTCTTTTAAAGCCTTCTTGAAATCTTCAGCTAAAGGAGCTATGAGCTTCATTGGCTCGCCAGTCATAGGATGATGAAGTTCAAGTACTGCCGCGTGTAACATCTGACGCTTTACCTTTTCTAAAGGATGGATTGGTTTTGCACCGTATATTTTATCTCCAACAACGGGGCATCCTATATGCCGCATATGCACTCTTATTTGATGAGTACGACCGGTCATTATCCTCACCTTCAACAAAGCACTCGAATCAAATTTTTTCATTATCTCATAAGAAGTAAGGGCCCTTCTTCCCCAACTCAGAACATCCATTCTTGTTCTAACTTGTGGATTTCGGGCTATTGGGGCATCGATTTCGGCTTTGTTCTCTTTGGGGATGCCTTCTACAAGAGCAAAATAAATTTTTTTTGTCTTTCTAGCCTTGAATTGTGCGGAGAGTATTCTTTGACTTTCTGGATCTTTCGCGACAGCAATCACTCCAGAAGTGTCCTTATCCAGCCTATGAACGATGAAGGGTTGGGTTTCACCCTTGAATCTCCAGAGTAAAGCGTTGATAAGAGTTCCAGAGGTTCTTTTTAAAGTTGGATGTGTTACAAGTCCTGGCTGCTTGTTAACAACTATCATGTGTTCATCTTCATAAATCACATTTAGCGGTATCTCTTCTGCTGGAATTTGCGGAATTTCTGGAGGTGGAAAAATTGCCTCAACAAAATCCCCCTTTTTCAATTTGTATGAAGGTTTTGTTTTCTTTGAATTGACGGTTATTTTCCCGATATGGATAAGATTCTGAAGCACCGTTCTTGAGGTGTGGGAAGGGGCGAATTCCATCATTGCAATGTCTATTCTTCTACCTGCTTCTCTGGTTGTAACCCTCAATTCGATCTTCTCCACTTTTACCATCTCTTCTCAAGAAATAAAGTCCAATGCCGATGGCCCCAGCCACAACACACGAATCTGCCACGTTAAAAATCGGCCAATACGGTAATTGTATGAAGTCAGTTACAGAGCCAAAAATCATTCTGCTTATTGCATTGTTCGAAAGAGCACCACCGATGACCAAACCCATTGACAGATTGAACAGTGTATTTCTCTTCTTCCACATGAATGAAAATGTTATCACTCCCGCTATAACAATCAAAGCGATGTATTCGGCCAATTTAGCGTCGTTAGCTAAAAAGCTGAACCCCATCCCGGTATTTCTAACATACGTGAATTTCAAAAAACCCTTTATGAGGATAACAGATTGCCACAAATGCATTCTCGTTTCAACCAAATGCTTTGTAAATTGATCTGCCGCGATCACCAACACTACTACGATCCATTGAAAAAGCATATATCAAACCTTTCTGTAGAAAAACGGTTCCATCGGTTCAAGTCCTATCTTTCGGCTGTTAAAAATCCTTTCCGTCCCTCCAACAAACAGAATTCCTCCGGGCTTCAGCGCTCTTGAAAATCGCTTGTACAGCTCTTCTTTGGCATCCATTTCAAAGTAGATAACGACATTTCTACACAAAATAGCGATGTTTTCTTTTTCAAATGGATCGGAGAGCATATTATGCCTCTTGAAAGTTACACGACGCCTTGCCTTCTCGAGAACCTGATACCTTCCATCGTCCAATTTCTTGAAATACTTCGATCTGAGAGAGGAGTTCACATTTACCAAAGCTTTTTCCTCATAGATACCTCTCTTTGCGTTCTCAAGGATATTTGGATCCAGATCCGTTGCAAGCACTCTAAAACTCGACGGAGCTCTGAGCTCTTCAAGTACAATTGCTATGGAGTAAGGCTCTTCTCCACTCGCACATCCAGCACTCCAAATAATACCTCCACGCTCTTTTTTTATTTTTTCGGAAATATAATACTCAAATCGTTTCCATTTATCTGGATTTCGAAAGAATTCCGTGACGTTTATCGTTATTCTGTCGAAAAACTCTTTTTGCCTGGATGGATCTTTGTCAAGAATTCTCAAATATTCATTGTAATCATCGAAATTGTACTTCCTCATGAGAAAATCAACGCGCCTTTTCATCCTTACAAGTTTGTATCCAGACATATCAAAACCCATCTTTTTTCTTATTCCGTTTGCGAATTTCATAAAAGAGGCTTCATCCAACATCCTAAAATCTCAACTCCATTCCACCCCACAAGGATTTCGTTTTTCCATATGTACCTTTCAAGAAAAACAGCTTGCCACCAAGATACTTTTCGAAACTCAGTTCAGCCTCCAAGCTCGAATATGGAATAGTTTCATTTGTGTAATTGGCCAGAATTCCAACTTTCAAGCTTCCTCCAAATACTTTGAAAATCGATGTATCGTTTAGGCTAAACTCATTTTCGGTAATTGACAGAATTGCATGATTTTTCTCGGAATCATACTCAAATATCCCAGCATACCTTGATGGAATTTGGCATTCAAGATTGGGAAAAACATCAATTGCATTTGAAAACCCAAGAAAACTCATTGAAAGATTACCCAACTTTCCTCCTACACCGATGAAGTATGCATCTCCTGAGTTTCCTCCGTTCAGAAAAAATTCACCTTTCGAAGTTCCTACGGTAAAGAGGGAGGAGTCTTTATACCAAAAAGCGTCGATAAAAATCGGACCTTTGTACTTTGCAATGTAAGAACCTCTATCCGCAGAAAAGGACAACGAATTTTTCAAGGCAGAGGCGGCCAGCGTTATCGTCCAACCAATAGGCGGTTCCCCAACATCCCAAGCTGTGGGGAAAAGGGAGGAGAGTGTTCCCGTTGCACCGTACTCAACTCTAAAAGTCTTCCAGTTGAAATCGACGTACTTGAAAATTTCTGATGCGTTTGGAGTAACCACCAAAGTGTTGTTTGATGCTGTCACACCTATCGAAAACTTCGACTCAACATGGGCGATCCAAAAATCAAGGGAAAAATCCGTACTTCCGGAAAGTAAAACTCCATTCGGCGAAAAAAATGGTCCGATTCTAAAAGAAGCATGGCTTATCGGTTTTGCAAATGAGACAAACACCACGAGAAAAAGCATTATGGATATTAAAAGGATTTTTTTCATCTTTTCATGCACCGGATCTTTCATCATCTACAGTAACGATAAGGCGCATCCCCTTTCAACCAAAATCATTCCAATCAAGTATTTTTCAAAAGTTCCAGTACAACTTCCCTAGGTACGTCCATCAATTCTATGGGATATACACCCGAATGATAATCCGTGCCTGTAGTGATTTTTAAGCCGCGTAGACGTGCCATGTCATGATAGTACTTCGCAACAGAACTCGAGTGTTTTGAGTGGTACGCTTCCAAACCATCAAGACCCCATTTTACCATCTTATCAATATCAGATTCGTCAAGTCCGTATTTTTTGGGTCCTTTGTAAAGGCCTGGATGAGCAAGAACAGCCCATCCACCAGCTCTATGAATCTTCTCAATAGCATCCTTTGGAGATAATCCTTGTGGAGCCACATAAGCGGCTCCTTTATCACCTATTAGCTGAGGGGTGAATGCGTCTTTGATTGATTTAACATATCCTTTGTCAATCAATGCCTTGGCAACATTTACCCTTCCAACAAAGGGACCAGGAGATTCTTTGATCACGTCATCGAAAGTCACATCATATCCAAGAGAGTTCAGCTTCTTTACCGTTTCAACAACCTTTTCTGTCCTTAATTCAAATCTCTTATCCAAAAACTCACAAAATTCCTTGTCGTAAGGATCGAAGTTATAGCCTAAAATGTGAACTTCTCCCTCTTCGTACATAGTCGATATTTCCACACCAGGTATCAACTTTATTCCAAATTCTTTAGACAGATCAAGTGCTTCTGATACTCCTCTGATCGTATCGTGATCCGTAAGTGATGCAAGTACAACCCCCGATCGCACGACCATCTCAAGGAGTTCTCTAACACCAAGAGCACCATCTGAGTAGTTGCTGTGAAAGTGTAAGTCTACCCTTTTCAACATTCCATCAGCCTATTTTAGACATTATTTCTTCCAATTCTTGATCATCGATATCGAAGTTGGCGTAAACTTCCTGAACATCGTCCAGGTCTTCTATCATACTCATAACTTGAAGAACTCGCTCGGCATCTTTGCCGGTAACGTGAACAGTCATTTTGGGAATGAAACTGTATTTGTACGATTCTATTTCATAATTGGAATCTTTCAAAGCATCAACGACTTTGACGAGATTTTCCGGTGTGGTGATAATTTCATAACCTTCATCATCCTCTTTTATGTCCTCGGCTCCAGCATCTATGACCTCCATCATGAATTCATCACTATCAGAGACAGCTTCTTTTTGAACGTTTATTACTCCTTTTCTTTCGAACTGCCACGCAACGCTTCCAGCTTCAGCAAGATTTCCACCGTATTTGGAAAGTATATGCCTAATATCAGCCGTTGTCCTGTTTTTGTTGTCCGTCAGTGTGGATATGTACATTGCAACTCCACCTGGCGCGTATCCTTCGTATGTTATCTCTTCGTAATTCACGCCTTCAAGTTCACCTGTACCACGCTTGATCGCACGCTCGACGGTATCCTTTGGCATGTTTACCTGACGCGCTTTATCAATCGCAGTTCTCAATCTTGAGTTGGAGCTCGGATCACCACCCCCTGTTCGAGCTGCAACCGTCAACTCCCTTATTACTTTTGTGAATTCCCTCGAACGCTTACTGTCTTGGGCTGCTTTTCTATGCTTAATATTAGCCCACTTATTATGTCCAGACATTTAAAATTCCTCCTGAATTCTTATAGTTTTCCATTATTTTACCACAAAAACACTTAGGTTTTGGCTATCAAGGCCGTTATATCATCGTGTTGTTCAGCGTCATGTGAAAAATCCGCCACGTTTTTCATAAGCATATCAAGCATATCATGTGGCGAAAGGTCACTGAAATTTTTTGCAAACTCAATGAGCCTATCAAGACCGTACTCTTCCTCATTTAGGTTTCTTGCCTCTGCAATTCCATCTGTGTATACAATAAGCATGTCATTGGGTTTAACACTGATCCTTTCTGTTTTGTACATCCCCGGCGTATCCATAATGCCAAATGGAATAACGTTAGAACCGAGAAAACGTGATTTCTTTTCGCTTACGTGAATTATCGGATCGTGACCAGCATTTACGTATTCAAAAGTTTGAGATTTCGGATCAAAAATCCCAATGACAGCTGTAACAAATCTATCTTCGGATATGTCAGATGATATCAAATGGTTCAAAGAATTGGAAAGTTCTTCAAGGTTCTTGCTGCTCCGAACGATGCCCTTGAGATAACTTCTGAATGAACTCATTATTATAGCCGCGGGAACACCTTTCCCAGAAACATCTGCCACTGTTATAAAGAGTTTTCCATCCAATTCAAAGGCATCGTAGTAATCGCCTCCAACATCGTGGGCTGGTATTGACACTCCTGCCACGTCGAAATTTTTTGGAAAAACTTTTGGAAAAAGGCTTTGTTGAATATCGTAAGCAATCGAAAGTTCTTTCTGAATCGTGGCTCGTTTCAATTCCATTTTGAAATACTTGTAATTGCTGAAGGCAATTCTCAATTGTTTTGCCGCGGATTCAACCAATTTTCTATCTGCAGCGCTGTAAAAAGGTCCGTTCTTTTTTCCAACACACAAGAATGCACCGTAAAACTCATCCTTCGATTCGATGGGAATTGCCATAAGTGGAATTTTTTCATCTAAAACGACTTTGTGAGAAGCGCTCAACATGTAAGAGTTAAAAAAGGCTCGAGAAGTTTTTGTGCCAGTTTTACTGAATTCTTTAACCTTACCATTTTCAAGCGTGAAAAGCACGACCTCTTCAGAGGGTACGTTACTTTGAATTATGTCTATCACTTCTTCCGCAACGTCAAACGGATTCACACTTTTTGACAACACGTCCGTTATTTCCAAAAGGCTTGAGAGAAGATCGTAAGTGTTCGAGATCTCCTCTAAATTCGCTTCCATCATGAGCGAGGTGTCTTCAATTTCCTGTCGATATTTTTGAACGCTGCTCATCAACCTTTCGAACATATTGGCAATGGTTTCGACCGTTACTTCATCACTGTCCAGATCGACATTTTTTCCAATGATTTGCTTGTAATGTTTGGAAATGAGCCTGTAAAGTTTTTTCAGTTCATCGTTTTCTTGCAAGCTCATTAACGGCCTCCACTAAATTTTTAGGACTAAAAGGCTTCGTAAGAAACATATCTGCTCCCAATTTCATGGCATGTTTTGCATCATCGTCACCGCCTTTTGCAGTTAACATTATAACCTTTATATTTGAAAGTTCTAGATTCTCATGCATCTTCGTTAAAACTCCAAATCCATCGAGATTTGGCATCATAACATCAAGAACGACGACCTGGGGCTTAATTTCTTTCATTTTTTCCAATCCATCCAATCCATCCACAGCTTCGTATACCTCAAAACCAGCGCGCTTCAGATTAAATTCCGTTATTCTTCTCAAGACATCCGAATCATCTACTACCAATACTTTGATCAATTTGCACCTCCGAAAGCAGTGCTTTGCTTCTCAATGTAAGATACTGTCCAAATTCCCCGTTTTTAGGGACAGACGAGTTGAATGGTTTGTAGAGTTCGACTATCCATACATCGTTTACCTTCAATGCCTTATCGATCATGTTCGATGGTGGAACCGTCTTGAACAACAATTTGAACTCATACCCACTTAGTGCCTTTGAAAGTTTAAAAGTTTTAGGCATCTCTTCAAAACTCGAAATCTCAAATCCTCTTGGAGATACTGAATTCACAAGATTTATGAAATCCAATTCTTGAATGCTGGAAAGACGATCGCTCGACGCCACAAATAGCCCTGAGAGATCTATTATACCTGTCGGTAGCGCTTGGCCAAAGGACAACTTCATCCTTTGGTGAAACCCTTGAGTTTGCTCAAAGTGCACACCGGTTCGCCTTAAAACTCTTTCTATCATGGCCGTTGTTTCAAGATGAGATAGATATCTCAAAAGTCCGTATCGTTTGTAATGAAAAAGATATTTTTTAATTTCACTCAAATCGCATCACCTTCAATTGGCTTTGGGGCTATTCTTCCCTTCAGTACATTTCTAACATCAAAATTCATACAAACTCCACATCTTGTACATCCTTTTCTACAGTCTGAAGTGAGAATTCCCTTTAATGCACGCTCATACTCTGACCATAAATATCCTTTGGATATCCCAACATCGATGAAATCCCATGGGAATTCGTACTCTATGTCCTTCGCTGACATGATTTCTTCGACATTTATACCACTCTCTTCAAAGACTTCAAACCATTCGTTAGGCTTGAACATCTCATTCCAATCGGAAAAGATAAGATTTCGCTTTTCTGCCATTTCAATAACCTTGGACATGTTTTCGCCACCTCTTGATAATATACCTTCAATCAGAGCTTTCCTAGGATCTGTGAAATTGATTTTGGCAAATCTCCTCGCCCAACTTATGAGTTTGAATCTTCTTTGCGCCTCTTCGGGTTTTATTTGCTCGGAGAATTGAAAAGGTGTGTGAGCTTTAGGAACGAAGACACCAAGGGTGGCTGAAACATTTCCGAATCCCATCTTCTTGACATTCTTGAGCATTTCACCGATCTCCATTACATCTTCATCGGTTTCCGTTGGAAGACCAATCATGAAGTACAACTTCACTCTTTTCCAACCAAATTTCCTTGCGTGTTCTAAAGCATCAAATATTTCTTTCTCGTTTATTCCTTTGTTTATGACGTCTCTGAGTCTTTGACTTCCGGCTTCCGGCGCGAGTGTGATTCCACTTTTTCTTACACTACTTACAGCATTGGCAAGTTTCACACTGAAAGCATCAACACGTGTGGAAGGTATTGAAACCGAAACATCGTTCAAGTTCTTGAGAAGAGATATGATCTCGTTAATTTGGGAGTGATCTGCGCTACTTAGAGAAAGAAGGCCGATCTCCTCATGACCTGTGAGATGTGCTATGTCATTCGCAATGTCGTAGATCTCTTCGGCACTTCTCTCTCTGACGGGTCTGTATATCATTCCTGCCTGACAAAAGCGACAACCATGTGTGCATCCTCTGAGAATCTCCACAACGCCCCGATTGTGAACCACATCGGTATACGGAACGATCTGCGCACGTGGCGCTTTTCCCATTTCGGATATGATCCTTCTCGAAACTCCATCATTGTATTCAGGAACATAAACACCGTTGATCGTGGAAAGCTTTCTCAGCTTTTCTTCTCGTGTTCCAGCTTTCACCGCGTCGAGCATTTCCAAAATCGCTTCTTCTCCATCTCCAACCAGAAATGCGTCTATGAAATTTTTCATTGGAGTGAGGTTAACGGTACACGGACCACCAGCAATGATTATCGGATCGGAATCTGACCTTTCTGAATTGTGTAAGGGTATATCACTTAACCTCAAAGCCCTTAAAACATTTGTGTATGACATTTCGTACTGCAAAGTGAACCCAACGACATCAAATTCCCTCAAAGGTCTGTAACTTTCATAAGAATACAGCGGAATTGAGTTTTCCCTCATCAATTCCTGCATATCCATCCACGGTAAATACGATCGCTCACAGCTGGCAAAGTCAGATGAATTCACGATGTCGTACAATATGTGTAATCCAAAATGAGACATTCCAATATCGTAAAGATCCGGAAAGACAAGGCACAATCGCACATCAGCGTTTTTCTTATAAATGGCGTTGTATTCATTTCCTATATACCTGCTTGGTTTTCGAACCCTGTCGAGTATGCTAACAAGATTTTTGAGTACGTTCAAATATTTTCCTCCTTGAAAATCTAACTTTCTTCGCGTTTCAGAACTTGATGGCTTGAGAATAACTGTTTATAAATTCTTCTTTTTTGAAGGAAAGATTTAGTGGTCCAAGTGTGAAGCCGCTGATTTTCGCTTCAAGCTCAACAACTTCCAAATTTCCCATTTCAATCGCTTCCCATTTTTTGTCATTATATCACGCAAATCGGCGAACATCTTCTTTTTTTCGTCTTTGATGAGATCACGACGAATGGGATGAGTTAAAGCTATTTTTCGAAGTATTCCACTCCCTATAAAAAGAAACAAAGCTCCTACGCTAAAAGCCACAAAATATCCAAACCTCAAAGCGACATACCCTGCTACGAAAGAAGATGAAATCGCTCCAAGATTGATCACCATGTTGAATAAACCTATGATCTTTCCCCTGTTTTCAGGTAAGGCAAGAGCAGTTACTTGAACTGTTGCAGGTATGTAGAAGAAGGGCCATGTAAACCCAATGATCATGAAAAAAGCTATTGTAAGCCAAATCCCAAAAAGATCTTGGCCGAACAACCCAATGAAGGCGATCAGAATAAACATGGAAATCCTTATCCATATTACAACGCCCATGATTGACATATCCCTGAATCTCGACATTGCTCGATTAGTAAAAAGATATGCTATGTTCGTGAAAATACTTCCAAATCCGTAAATCACAAAAATAAACCCATTTGGTATTCCAAGGACATTTCTGAGGAAGATCGGAAAAGGCGTGAAGAACATGTTGGCTCCAAAAAATATCGTGAACAGTCCCAACATGTAACGTTTAGTTTCAGGCTTGAAATTAGAAGCCTTGAATGGAGAAATAACATTGTGTGGTAACGACATGATGTTTCCAGCAAGCGAATGTACATTTATTCTGAAACGTCTTGAAACATGACCAATATTCTTCGATTTTCTTTTCAAATAAACGGCAGCGAAGGCAGCTGATATTCCAAATAAGAGTGCGACAATTGCAAAAATCCATCTCATTTTCTCGGCATCTTCGTTTAAAAATGGCAGAGTCAGCGTTAACCATCCACCACCTCCAAATATCCCTATGGTGGTGCCAACGCTGTTGAACATGTTTAAAACATTCACTTCTTTTCTCTGTGTCTCGTTGTCAAATTTTTTATTTAGATAGGTTATGATGGCTGGACTCGTCATTGAAAGGAAAAAGCCCATTGCTAAAGAAAGCATGTAATACAATGTAATGTAGTGCGATTGCCACATGAATATGGAGATTATGGAATCCATCGAGGCACTTACGAAAACAGTTGCAAAAAAATATGGGTATTTGTCTAAAAATATCCCCGTGAAGAGCGATCCGATGAGACTACCGCAAGAAAACATTCCCATGGTAAGACTTGCGCTGGCCACATTTCCTCCCAAGACAGTGACTACAAACAAACTTATAACAAGACTTGCCATTCCGTATGCTGCCCCTTGGAACCCAAATGAAAAGTACCATTTTCTTAGACTTTTGATCATCATGAACTCTCCTATTTTAAAATTCCAATGATTTTACATCAAATTCAATGAAGTTAAAGTTAAACATATATATCAATTACAAGAAGCAATTACAAGAGGGGTCAGGAAAGAAAAGATGCTTGAAAACGATAAAGATAGAAAAGCATTTTTGAAGATATTGAGTATGGCGGCAAAAAGATACAACTGGATCATTCACGCTTATTGTCTAATGGATGATCATCGTCATCTCATGGTGGAAACGCCCAATGGTAATCTTTCCTTGGGGATGAAACAATTTAAGAGAAGTTTACACGCAGAAATTCAACAGGATGTACAACACGCTACGTCATCTATTTCAAAAAATCCTAATGTGCGTGAATGTAACAAGGAATGTTAAGATCAGACTTAGTGTTCTTTGACAAGCAATTTTATTAGAAAGATGGCTAAGGAATTTTTTCCGAAGCCTTATCAAGACCGAATCGCTCGTTTATCCATCTTTCAGTTCACATCGCGAAGCGATAGCCGAGACTTCGGGAGAGTAGAATAAAAAATCTTTGTTTTGACGGCAGCCAAGAAACGGTAGCCGTAAAGTTGAGAACGATAATATTTGAGAGTTAAAGGTATCGTGATTATTTAAGGATAGGTTCTAAGAGACGCAACACCGTTTGAAAATAAAAATGATGGCATCGTACAAATCATTCAAGAGTGTTATAATTGATTAATGACGTGGAAAGGATGGTTCTTTTGAACTTACTCGCAATAGACACTTCTTCGAACTGGCTTAAAGTGGCAGTAGATGTTGATGGAGAAGTGCATTCATCGGTCCTGAGATCAAGAAGTCGCCATTCTGATCTTTTAATGGTTGAAGTAGATCACCTTTTAAAATCTGTTGGGATCACAACGAAGGATCTGAACGTGGTTGGATGTGTCATTGGGCCAGGCCATTTTACGGGGATAAGAAGTGGAATTGCCGCTGTAAAAGCGATATCTTTTGCCAATTCCATTCCGGTGGTTGGAATGACATATGCAGAATGTTTTCGGACGAAAGAGTCGATAATTCTGTTGAGAAGAGCTCGAAAGGGATGGGTGTACGTTTCAGAATACGATGGAAAATCCTGGACCTATTCTATGAATTCACTCGATTCTATTCCGGAACTCTTGAGTGGAAAAAAGGCAATATCTGAAGAAGAGATAAGAGGTACAAATGTTCAAATAAACGATGGACCGCTATTCACAGGATTCGACATGCTCATGGCAATGGAAGATGCCTTCAAAGACAAGGCACACATCTACGATCATTTGAGTATCAAACCCTTTTACGTACAAAGACCCATTGCAGAAGAGAATTTGATGAAAAAAAAAGAGAGGCAATAATGAATGAGAGAGAATCCGCGTAAAGCACTGAACAGGCTGAAGAGGAATCTGATCGAATCCGAGGTACAAAAGATTTCAGAGGGTTTGGACTCTTCAAATGCAATTGTAATAGCCACGACTCTTAATGAGTTAAAAAAGTTAAAAGATCCCCTTCATATGTACCGAGCGAAGGAATTGCTTTCGCACGAATCCGATCTTGTAGTAACGGCTGCACTCAAATACCTTAATGCCATGAACCATCCAATTTCAGTTGAAGAAATGAAATCACTTCTAAAAAGATCAGTAAAAGTTAGAAAAGAAGCGGCAAAATCAATCAACCTTATAGGATTTGGTCAAGCCTGCAAATTACTTGGTGTTTTTCTTGGCGATGTATCTTCGGACGTGAGAATTTTTGCACTTCGCTCCATTTCGAAAATTGGATGTGACAGCCTGAGCGAAGAAGTGATGAAATTACTTGACAATTCAGATTCAAAAGTCAAGCTCGAGTCGATCAAGACTCTTCTTGAATTAGGTGAGAATGTTGAAGACAAGAGGTTCGTTGACATGATTTTTAACGCATCACTTCCAGATCGAATTCGACTTGCAGCTTTGAAACTGTACGTTTTAAACTTTGTAGAATCACTAAGTGTTCTGAAAAAAGCGGCTAATTCTTCTTACCCGCCACTTTCATCTGGGGCTCTTGAACTTATGGGAAACATGAAATGCGATGATGTTTGGGAAATCTTCAAATTGGTTCTCTCAAATCGTGGCAATCTTCCTTCTAAAATCTGTTCTGCCTTGAACGGAGCGCTTAAAAATTGCAGTGATAAGTTAGAGTTAGAAAAATTGGCCATTAATTATTTGGATCACCCTTCGTTAAAAGTGAGAATAGCAGCTTTTAGAGTCGTAATGACTTCGGATGGAGCTTACACTCTCGATGCCATTGAAGATTTTTTGAATTCTGGCGATCGGGATATGAAAGCAGTTGCCATTCCTTTCGTTTACAAATATCCATCTGAAGAAAACGTAGAGGCTGTAAAGCGCATATTGAAGGAAGGCGACGAAAAAACACTTGTACCAGCCCTGAAAGTTTTGAGGAGACTTGAACTAAAAGAGGAAGCGGTGAGAGATTACATCGACAAACGTTATCCTTCCAATGTAAGGATACAGGCGCTAAAAACGCTTGTTATGACTAAAGAAGTTACGGATGCAGAACTGGAAAATTACGTGGAATCGTACGATCTTTTGAAGTTCAGACTTGTAGCACTTGAAGGTCTCTCGAGAATTGCACCTGAAAAATTGTTAGAATTAGAGGAGAGGGTATAATTGAAAACAATAATGGTAATGAGTGGTAAAGGTGGAGTTGGAAAGTCCACGGTTGCGGTCAATCTCGCGATGGAACTTTCTCTCAATGGAAATAAAGTTGGACTACTCGACGTTGATATTCATGGCCCGAACGATCACATCATTCTCGGCGTCGAGGATTCTGAAATAATGACAGATGGTAAAAAATTCAAACCGGTTGAGATTGGAAATTTGAAGTTCATGACGATCGCTTTTGCGATTGATCGAAAAGATCCGGTGATATGGAGAGGCCCTCTGAAATCCAAGCTTATAGATCAATTCATACAAGATACCCTGTGGGGTGATTTGGACTATATGATCATTGATTTCCCACCGGGAAGTGGCGACGAGCCTCTCGAAGTTCTAAAGATTTACGAAAACAAGGTCAACAAAACTGGAAGTGAGAATGAAACTCTTTTTCACAACATTCAAGGGGCGGTAATCGTCACAACGGCGCAAAGAGTGGCGCTTGGTGATGTGGAAAAAATCATAAACTTTTTGAAAAAGATGAAAATTCCCATTATTGGACTCTGGGAGAACATGTCATATTACACATGTCCTAATTGTGGGGCACGACATTATCTATTTGGGAAAAACACAGATGAACTTGCGAAAAAAACGAATATTGATGTGATTGCAAGAATTCCTTTGATCCCAGAGATAGGAGAGAAATTCGGGGCTGCTTTATTTTTAACAAGAAGTGAGGGTGATGTGAGAGAAGAATTTCAAAAAGCTGTCAATACGATCATGGAAAAATTGGATATTTCTTCATGATCAGAAATGCGACAAAAGTGGTGTACGCCAAAATGAACAACGATTTGTTTAACAGTAAACCTGTAGTTGAAAATAAGGTTAGTTCACTAAAGGGGGTAATCACTTATGGCTAAGCTCATTCGTTTAGGAATCGTAGGTTCTGGGATAGCCGCAAGAAAGCTGCACCTTCCGGCTCTTAGAAAGTTATCTGAATTTTACGAGATAACGGCAGTTACAAGCGGGCATGTGGAAAACGCTCAAAAATTTGCTGATTTGTTTGAAAAGAAACCACGTGTTTTCAACGATTACCATCACATGATGATATCTGGATTGGTGGACGCTGTTGATTTGACCGTGCCACCTCAATTTAATTTTGAGATCGTGCAAGATGCGCTAAGAAATGGCATTCATGTGATATGTGAAAAGCCTATAGCGGAAAATGTTGAATCGGCAAAAAAAATAATCAACATGTCTCGATCGTACGATCGAGTGTTCATGGTAGCCGAAAGTCAGCGCTACGATCCAGAATTGAAGCAGATAACTGATCTGATACGTATGGATGAAATTGGAACACCAGAGCTATTTGATTGGAATGTCATCGTTAATTTCGGAAAAGACAACGAGTACGTCAACACATCCTGGCGCAAAAACCCAAAACATATAGGTGGATTTTTATCAGACGGTGGAGTACACAACATCGCGGTGCTACGTGCGATATTCGGCGAAGTGGAAAGTGTTTCTGGCATGGTATCCAAGGTGAGTGATTACATAGGCGGAGATGACACCATGGTGTTGAACATGAAATTCAAGAACGGAGTTATAGGAAATTATTCCGTGAGTTATGCCCTTGATGCACCAGCTCACAAGAGTTTGAAGATTTATGGGACACGTGGTAAAATTCGTGCCACTCCCCGCGAAGTTGAGGTGATCAAAAAAAATGGCACCAAAAAGTATCCCTCACCTCTAACAAATCTTTTCGTGGAAGAGTTTAAAGAATTTTACTCCGCGATAAACGAAGGCATTCCAATAGAACTCGGAAGGCCTGAATCAGCTTTAAGAGATCTCGCAATCATAGAAGCCGGAATAAATTCAGCTAGAACGGGATGTGCAATTCACATTGAAGAACTACTTGAGTGAATATACCGTAGAAACACCTATCGGAAAGCTCAGAATTTCAGTACTTAAAGATAAGATCAACAATATAAGTTTTGTGGAGGATTCCACTAACTCCAATGATTTTTCCACATTGTTGCCGATAATGAAAAAGGCGATAAGACAACTCGAAGAGTATTTCAATGGAGAAAGGAAAAATTTTGATCTTGTTCTGAATCTTTCTAGGGGAACTGAATTTCAAAGTTCAGTTTGGAAAGCGGCTATTAAGATCCCTTACGGAGAAGTCAGAACTTACGCTCAAATCGCAAGAGATATTGGAAATCCATTAGCTTACAGGGCGGTCGCAAATGCTCTTGCTTCCAATCCATTTGTCATAGTAGTTCCCTGCCACAGAGTTGTTTCGAAAAAAGGGATCGGAGGATTTAGTGCTGGAGTATGGAGAAAAAAATGGCTTTTAAGTCTTGAAAATATGGAGGAGGATGTACATGATAATAAAACCTTTCGACGCGCTCAGGCCTACAAAAGAAGAAGTTGAAAGGGTTCAGTGCCCACCGTATGACGTGGTGGATTTTAACGAAGCAAAGAGGTTTGCCAAAGATCCACATTCGTTTATGAGAGTTGTCAGACCGGATGTTATTGCAAATCCCCAGGAGAACATATATGAGGTTGCGGCAAGAGAACTCGATAGGCTTATCGAAGAGGGGGCGTTAGTTCATCATGGAAAGCCCGCATTTTACATTTACTCTCAAACAATGGCTGGTCACACGCAAACAGGTCTTGTTGCATGCGTCGCTGCAAGTGAATATCCTGAACGTATAAAACGCCATGAATTGACAAGAGTTGAGAAGGAGAAAGAGAGAACCGAACATATTCTCAAAACGCGAGCTCACACAGGTCAAGTTTTTTTGACTTACAAAGGCATTCCAGAGGTAAAAGAACTCGTTAAAATCGAGAACGGGAATCTGCTTTACGAAGTTAAAAGTCATAATCCTGAAGTTACGCACAAAATATATTCTATCGATGATCCGACTTTGATCGAACGAATTCAGGAAGTATTCAAAAATATCCCAGCGTTCTACATCGCAGACGGTCATCACAGAGCGGCAGCTTCCGTTCGTACAGCACACGAATTGGGAAATGATGGCGAATGGAACTATTTCATGGCAACCATATTTCCACATGATGAGCTCCAACTCATGGGATATCATCGCGTTGTCAAAGACTTGAACGGCATGAGTGCAGGTGATTTTATTGCACGATTGGAGATCATGGGATTCGACATCACTCGAGTTTCAAAAAAAGTGGAGCCGGCTGCCGCACACCACTTTGGTATGTATTTGAACGGTTATTGGTATGAACTTTACGCTCATAATGTGGACAAATCGGATCCGATAAAACGTTTGGATGTTTCGATCCTTCAAGAAAGAATACTTGGACCAATACTTGGAATCGATAATCCACGAACGAACTCAAGAATAGATTTCGTGGGTGGTATTTACGGTACGGAAACACTTCAAAGCCTTGTCAACAGTGGGAAATATGCAGTCGCATTTGCGCTTTATCCAACGAGTGTTGAAGATATCATGGACGTGGCTGATGCAAAACTGTTCATGCCTCCAAAATCCACGTGGTTTGAACCGAAATTGAGGAGTGGATTGCTTGTCCATAAATTCTAAGGGAGTTGTGAAAAAAATCAAGGGATTAACAGATCGTCAGAGAGAAGTTTACGATTTTATAAAAACATTTACAAAGACGAATGGGTACCCACCCACAATACGCGAGATATCCAAACATTTTGGATTTTCTTCTCCGTCAGGTTCGATAATTCATGTGAAAGCCCTTCAAAAAAAAGGATATATAGAACGCGATCACGCTTCTCGCGGAATTCGTTTGATAGCTGAAAGCCCGCTTTCTGTGAATTTCGTTGAGGTTATAGGAAAATTTTCAAAAACCGGGATAATTTCTTCCGTACATGAAAAGGTACATATTCCCATCCCGTCCGAAGAGTTAAAAGGTTTCGCTGTCGAAAGTTGTGTAGAATTATCGAATTTTGATATATTAAGTGGAGACTACGTTGTTTTTGAAAGTGAAAAGGAAAAATCAGGTCTTTCTGTATGCCAGGTAAATGATACCCGTATCGTTGGAATCCTTGAGAGGAAAGAGTTCGTGACGCTTAAAGATGAAAAGTATGATGATTTTAAGTTTTTAGGCTCTTTTTATGGAGTGATAAGAATTCCACACAAGGAGGGGTAAAAAGATGAGCGAATTCAAGGTTGTAAGCTTTAAAATAGGAAACGAAGAATACGCAATGGACATAATGAAAATCGACAGTATAGTGGAAGTTGACAAAATCACGAAAATTTCCAAAGCACCTGACTTTGTCGAGGGCATTATGGACTTTCGAGGAATCGTTATACCAGTTATAAGTGGTGCAAAAAAATTCTCGTTTTCGTCAAAAGAGGAATCCAACAGAGAAAAAAGTAACAGGGCGATCGTTATAAACACAAAAGAGAAAAAAGTTGCAATTCTTGTGGATGAAGTCAAAGAGGTTCTATCGCTTTCTCAAGAAAATTTGGAAGAACCACCAGATGAGATCTCAAGTGATTCTAACAAGTATATAAGCGCAATTGCCAACATGGACGGAAGAATGATAATCGTTCTCGATGTTGATAAGATATTAACTGAAAAAGAAGCAATTGATCTCTCAAACATCAAGAAAGTTTGAAGAGCGAATTGGATTTCAAAGGGGGTAGTGTGGCACCCAAAAAGGGTGTCAGGCGCGTTCATTGAACGTAAACAAAGCTTTTTTGGAGCGAAGTGATGGTCCATTTAAACGATTTGCAGAGAAATTAGTACAATTCGGTATAGACGTTATCACGCCAAAAGATTTTAGAGATCTGTTTGAGTTGAACAATGAGGTGGCCAAAGCTGGGAGAGCGGAATTTCAGGGGCTTGATCTTGCTGCGATCGATCTGGAAGTACACTCACAAAAGCTCGACGAAAAACTCATATTGGATGGAATAGAACCATGGAAATACTCTTTAATCTACTCGGGAGTCAAGAATTACAGAAATTCCCTCGTTTTAGTGGATCCAGATGATTTCGATCCGGTAATAGAATCTCTAAATGACTGTGGAGATATTACACTTCAAGACAGAAGGCTCTTATCTCTCAAGGCCTTGTACAGATTGCTAAGGATCGGCTCTCTAACCCACAAGGAATTGAGTGAACTCTTTGCAACGGAGAAATTTGAAACTCTCATACTCGAGGAGATCACCCCTTTACGTTACGGTGAAAATCCTCATCAGTTCGCATACATTGCAAAAATAGCCAAAGAAAAGGCGTTTTTCGATTTTGTAGGAGAAGATACCCTTGGAAGTCTGAGCTACAACAATCTAATAGATCTCCACCTTGCAATGATCACATTGAAACACCTGGGAGAGGGATTTGTCGTTCACGTTCATCACGGAACTATCGTAGACGCAAGGAAAAATAAATTCCATTTTGACGGCGCAAGAGGTGTTGTTGTCGCGGATTTTGTTAACAGCGCTCTCATCTCTGCCCTTAAAAAAAATGATCTGGATGTTGTGGCATTACCAGATGTTTCAAAAGTGAAAGCTCGTAAAACCCTAAAAATCAACGAGATATCCATCCCTTCGTTGGATAAATCGTACAGATATCTCCATGGAAATTTCATCGTTCAAACTCCCGACGATCTTGAAGATATGCGATTTTTTTCAGAAAACAACGATTCTCAATACAGATGGGCAAATGTCATAGCTGCTTTGTCAAATTCCATGTCTTGTTGCATCTTCAAAGGTGACGAAATGATATCGCTTGGTAGCGGGCAGCCCGATCAGATCGACGCACTTGAAATTGCTTTGAAACGTGCCGAAAGAAACTCTCACACTGTTAAAGGTGCTGTGTTCGCTTTCGATGGCCCGATAAAAGATATGAAGGTCATTGAGACTTTAAAAGAAATAGGAATAGGAACGATTATTGAACCCGGAGGAGTTAAAGAGGATAAAGAGATCAAAAAAGCTCTTGAAAATTCAGAAATGAAGCTTATATTCTCTAGAAAAAGAAGGTATAAACATTGAATTTCCAAAAACTCAAAGTTGGAATAGTTGGTCTCGGTACCGTCGGTGGGGGCCTGTACGAGATATCAAAAAACAACAGGGAATTCGAAATCGCGAAGGTTCTGAACAGATCACAAGAAAAGTACAGAATTCACAACGTTGAAAGTCGTCTAATAGCTAACGACTTAAAAGAACTTTTGAATAACGTCGATCTCGTCGTGGAAACAGTTGGTGGAGTTGAGTTTTCGTCTGAAGTTGTGAGAAATGCCTTGAAATTAGGAAAGCACGTCGTTACAGCCAACAAGGCACTCATTGCCAGGGACGGTGTTGAACTGTTGAAACTTGCGAAAAATGTTGGAAAATTCTTGCTTTTTGGCGCGAGTGTCGGCGGAGCAATGCCCGTTCTGAGAAATCTCAAATACCACAGCATTGGTAAAATTCTGCGCGTTTACGGTGTGCTAAACGCCACATCGAATTTTGTACTGTCAAAAGTTATGGAAGGCATGAGAATCGAAGAGGCCGTTCATCTCGCCCAAATCGAAGGATACGCCGAATCAGATCCAACGGATGATCTTTCAGGGATGGACGCAGCAAGGAAACTCGCAATAATTTGTGCTTCCATCACGGGAAGCCTTCCAAAAGTAAAATCAATTCCAACGATCTCTTTGAATACCAGCGAAAGAGTGATCAAATATGTTGAAGAAATGAGGATGGTGATCAAACCACTTGCCTATATGGAAGTCAAAGACGAAGGGGTAGAACTTTGGGTTGGACCGGCCGCCGTTCCAAGGAGATCGAGAATAGGGATAACTCAAGGAACTGAAAACTGCTTGATCGTTGAAGGAGAAAATGGGGTCAATTCCATCAGTGGTATGGGAGCCGGTAAAAATCCCACCGCTTTTGCCGTCATGGCTGATATCATTTCTATTGCACGTGGAGAAGCATTTTGGTTCGATTTTGACAACACTCATCTCAATATTCTCAAATCGAAACTTGAAAATGTAGAAAATGTAAAGATATTCAAATCCTCTCGTTGATCCAATTAACGAAAGTTAGCCGTTCTTCCACTTGTATGAGCAGCCCTACAGTGATTTTTAGCGCGACTGTGAAAATGCGTTGCGATAAATCTGATATCTTAAAGACCAAACAGCTCAGGATGTACGATAACATTTTACAGTTTTCGAATCCTAACCATTCTGAAGTGATGCCATGATGCCTTTTACCATCTTAAAAAATTCATCAAATGAAATCGTATGAGTACCAACTGCACATTAGAATTATCTCAAAAGCCCTTTGATTATGAATTCTGTTGCTTCTTCCTCAGACATACCTTTAGCCATGAGAGTATTCAGTTGTTTAGAATTCACACGTCCTATGGAAGCTTCGTGAGTAAGTTCAGAAAGATCGTTGGTAACTTTTAAAACGGGCAATGTTGAAACATCAACATGATTTCCCTTTGTGATCTCGTTACACTCTATATGTCCCTTTGAATACGGAGCATTTCCAAAGGCTTCATTGACTATCCTCGCGCGTGTTTCGTCTGTTGCTATAACGGTGGATTTTGCGATGCCATGAGCGTTTCTTCCATTTAGTCCAAGAGTTTCTACTATGGAAATTTCATCATCTTTTCTCCCACGTACTTTGCTGTTGAGTTCTGCCGTGGCATTTTCTTTCAAGTCGACGTCCATTTTGACTTTCAAAGCGCCAACTCTTGTTTTTACCAATTCGAATGAATTTTTGTAGCGGCCTCCTTCTTCTATCGTTGCATGTGTGTCAGAAATTAGGGTAACTCCGCCACTTTCCGAGTGAAAGTGGGCATCTTCATAAATCATGGAGGCATTCTTCCCAACACGTACAGTCGCGAGCATTTTGTGTGTGAGCTTCTTAGACCATGGGAAAGAACAATGTGAAATGAACTTGACATTTGCACCTTCTTCCACGTTGAAATCAAAATTCACGCGTTGCTCGCCTTCTTTTCCAAGAAAACCGGTACACAAATGAATGGGCATCTCTATTTTCTTTCCCTTTAGAATCTTTATCTTTGCCCACACGCCTTTTTCCATCTTACCAGACTCAATTTCAACACCATCAACACTGTTGAGACCGATGATCTTATCGCCGCTTATTATTATCGAAGCCACACGTTTATCTAAAATCTTCGACGCTTCGCCTCCGCTTTTTTCATAAGCTTCGACTATTTTTTCGAATTCTTTCGAATAATTTTGAGTGATTCTCATATTTTCACACCTTCCCTACACTTTTGCTCTTTCTACAGTCTCTCTACACTCTCTATAATTTCATTGGGATGCCCACAATTGTCACACGTTCTTTTGTAATAAGACGCTATATCTGCTGGAGCACCTTCTTTCAGAACTGTTCCTGAACATATAAGATAAGCGTAATCGCTATTTTTGGCGATCTCTTCACGGTGAGTTATCGTTATAACAGTTGTACCACTCGAGTTCAAAATATTGATAATCCGCGAAATTGTATCGAGAGACATCATGTCAATGCCAGAATCAGGTTCATCAAGGATGACATAGCGCATTTTCAGCATGAGCATGGAGGCGAGTTCTATTCTCTTTCGCTCTCCACCACTTAAAGAGTCATCAATACGACGCTTCAGATACTCCGCGTTCAATCCCGCAGATTTGAGCGCCCACTTCGCATCTTCATAAGATGCCTTTATTTTTCCACCGAGTGTTAGATAGTCAAAAGTTGTGATACCTTCAAACCTCACACTTTCCTGAAAAGCTATCGTTATACCCAGGTTTGCTCTTTCATAAACGCCAAGAGAAGTTATATCCTTTCCGTCAAGATAAACACCACCGACTTGCGGTTTGTATTTCTCCACACCCATTATCAAATTGGCAATCGTGGACTTTCCGGTTCCGTTATTACCAAGAACAACATAACGCTTTCCATCATCAAATTTTATATTCAAGTTTTTAAGTATGGGTTTCTCTTCAAGAGAAAGACCAACTTTTTTCAATTCGAGCATATCAAAAATCTCCTTCTATAGTCTACTTTTATAGTCTACAATAATCATTATACCCCTCTGCGGTGCAAATAAAATTTCAAAATCTTGAATTTTTACCTTCCAAGAGTTTTCGTTTAGATGCATAAAATCACTAAATGGTAATCATGTCTCCGGCGTTTTTTAAAATGCACTTTTCTCCAAGCACACGTTCAAATATCTTTACGGCTGTTTTACCGGTACAGTGTAAGGGAACAACCTTCACACCGTGTTTTTGAAATTCCAGTGCAACTTTTTCTATTCGCAACGTGGAAGAATCTTTCAAATGAAAGCCTCCAACAACACTGTGAACACCGTGTCTTCTGCTCGCTTCTTCAAGAATATACTCTATTCCTCGATGTGCACAACCTGTTAAAAGCACACCATCTTTGAAAAGATTAATCTCGTCTTCGAAGGTGTCTTGAATGCCGTTTATTTTGAAACGTTTATCTATTATATCCGGATTGGTTCTGACCTTATTTATGATCTCAAAATCATCGATCACCGTATCCCCATCCAACAGATGAACTCTTGACATCTTTTCGACATCTTTCCAATTGTAAGAAGGCCCTGCAAAACGTGTTTCGCTGTACTTTGGAATAAGTGCTTTTCTGTGAATGTACAGATCTACTTCTCCGGTTTTCCTCAAGAGATACAGAAGTCCTCCCATATGATCGTAATGGCCATGGCTTACGAATATTCTTTTCACACGTTTGAAATTGATGCCTAGTTTCTCCGCATTTTTAACGGCTATATCGGTTGATCCGGTGTCGAAAATCGTTTCGTTATCTATCAAAAGAGACAAGCCATGCTCCGAAAAGAAACCATCTTTCGCACTATCATTACACAAAATGGTGATCTTCACGAAACATCACCTCCGACTCATTCTACCATTTTTTCGTAACGTAGTCACACTTTTAAAACTTTTGCGATGATTCATTGATTTGAGGTATAATCAAGAGAAACTCAGAAGTGAAAACGCATAAAGGAGGTTTTTTAAATTGGATAAGCAGGAATTTGTGAGCAAACTCACGATAAGGAATGACTCTAAGATATTGATGTTGATCATGGATGGACTTGGGGGTGCGCCAGAAATTGGTGGAAAAACGGAACTTGAAGCTGCAAACACACCGAATATGGACATGCTTGCTTCCGCTTCGGATCTTGGACAAACCGTGCCGGTAATTCCCGGAATAACACCGGGCAGCGGACCAGGCCATCTCGGACTTTTTGGGTATGATCCAGTTAAATATCAAATAGGCAGAGGAATACTTGAGGCTTTGGGGATAGGACTTGAAGTCTCAAATAAAGATGTTGTGGCCCGTGGGAACTTCGCAACCATTCGAGACGGAATAATCGTCGATCGAAGAGCAGGAAGACCGGCAACTGAAGAGAATGTTAAGGTCTGTAAGTTGATCAATTCAAAAATATCCGAGATTGATGGTGTTAAGGTTCGGGTTTTTCCGGGAAAAGAACACAGATTTGTTTTGAAGCTTACCGGCGATGGACTTGATGACAAACTTACAGATGCCGATCCACAACACGATAACGAGCCTATTGAGTACGCGAAAGCACTTTCCGAGAGTTCAAAGAAAACTGCGAAAGTCGTGAATGAATTCATGGATCGTGTTATAGATCTCTTAAAAAACGAAGATAAAATATCGGGATGCCTTCTAAGAGGTTTTTCTGGATACCCAGATCTTCCACTATTCCCAGAAGTTTACAAGATCAAAAGCGCCGCAATAGCAACATACCCAATGTACCGTGGCCTTGCCAAGTTGGTTGGCATGGATGTCTTGGAGGTTCCGAATGCAGAAGGCGAAATGGAAACTTTGAAAGCCGAAATAAAAGTCCTGAAAGATAACTACGACAAGTACGATTTCTTCTATTTTCACGTAAAACATACTGACTCTTACGGTGAAGATTCGAACTTTATGGCAAAGGTGAATGTCATAGAAACGGTAGATGAAGTTATACCTGAGATCATGTCTCTCAAACCAGATGTCATCGTGATCACAGGTGACCATTCCACACCGGCTCTAGTTGGAGGACACAGCTGGCATCCTGTTCCATTCTTGATGCACTCCAAATATTCTCGCTACGGATTATCGAGTTCATTCAATGAAAAAGAATGCGCTCGTGGAAGCCTTGGAACTGTTGAAGCCAGAGATCTCATGACTCTTCTTTTGGCTAACGCGATGAGACTCGAGAAATATGGCGCTTGATTTTTAAGATACCTTCTGGTATCAGTTAAGGGGGGATGATTATGAAAAAAGCGCTTGTGTTGATCGCCATTTTTACGCTGTCCGTGATGGTACTGGCCGTTTCAACGCGAATTTCACCTCCGGAGATCCCGTCAGAGGTGAAAGCATTGGCATCTGCCAAGTTGATCAAAATCGTACCGAATAAGACCATTACCGTCACGATGAACAAGCCCAATGGTAGTGAATACAAAGTTGGAGAAACGATATGGTTCACGGTAAAAAACACAGTACCAGGATACCTTTACATACTCGATATACCAGAGAGTGGAAACATCACTCAGCTTTTCCCAAACTATTACCAACGAAACAATTTCATCAATTCGGGAACACACAGAATACCCTCATCTTCTCGATACCATTTTAAGGTTTCTGGTACAAAATCAGGAATAGAGTTTGTGGAATTCATACTTTCTTCCAAGCCTTTGAATTTTTTGCAGAAAACGGTAACTACCAAAAAAATTCCATTTGCTGTTGTTGGAGGAACAAGCAAAAAAGAATTCGTGAGTTTCAAATTGAAGCTCATGAAGTCGTTAACCGTAGTTCCTCAAAAATGGACAGCATGGACGTATTTTTACCTTAACGCTGGAGAGAAAACATTTTTAAAAGTTCAAAGCATTCCCAAAGGAGCCTATATAACCGTTGATGGAAAAGATTACGGCGTTACACCTAAAACGATTGAGGTGAGCTCGGGATATCATACAGTTTCATTGTCGATGAATGGATATCAAACATGGAGAGGGACCGTTTTTGTTGGGATCGGACAAACAAAATCGATAAGCGTAGGACTCGTTCCAGTTCAACAAAATCTTACCGGAACACTGGAGATAAATGTTTATCCACTCGGTGCGCGCGTGTACGTGGATGGAAAAGATATGGGTATCGGAGATCAAACTTTGAGCGTTTCAGCCGGCTATCATACCGTTGTTGTTGAAAAAGACGGTTACCGATCTTACTACAACGATTCGGTTGTAGTAAATTCCGGTCTCACAACCACACTTGAGGTACACCTCATTCCGTTAACCGCTAACATGTACATTCGTTCTCAGCCCTACGTGAATGTATTCATAGATGGCGTTTTCGCGGGAGGCACAGGATATGACGGATACTTGTATCTTACAGGATTGAGAGTTGGCTACCACAAAATCGTTTTTAAAAAAGAATGGTACATATCACAAGCAATAAATTACCATGTAAATCCCGGTGACAATTACCTTTCCGTTAATCTTTCGGCAGCTGGAATGTTGAAAGTGCACTCCAACGTTTACCCTGTTTCCGTTGAAGTGGATGGCCATGATTACGGAGAGCTAAAAGATCGCTCACAAGGAATATACGTGCCAATCGGTTCCCATACTGTGATGCTTTCCAACCCGGAATACATGCCTTATCAGAGTATGTTGAGCTTTAACTTTCAGCACACAACTGAGATCGATGTTTCTTTAAAGCTTAAGCCCTTAACTCTTTCGATCGAAGCTGAACCCAATCCATTCAGTCCCAATGGTGATTGGTATCAGGACACAACAACCTTTCACATTGAACTTAGCAGAAAAGCAACTGTGAAGGTAGAAATCTATTCTGGGAATCAGTTAATATGGTATCGTAGAGTTAATGCTTCCTATGGACTCACAAATATTTCTTGGGACGGATACTCCCTTGAAGGTCAGTCTATGCCAAATGGCATTTACAAAGTGAATGTTACAGTAGAAAGTTACGGTCAAACGATGACAAGATCCCTGAACGTGGTGATAAACAAAAGTGGGTACACGTATCTGAAACAAATCATACTAATTGGTGGGTTGGCTATACTCGTTGGCTTGATCTACATGTTATTCGTAAAATAATTTTTGGAGGTGAACATTTTGAAATTCGATGCGGTAATAATTGGAGGAGGACCCGCCGGAGTAGCGGCAGCAGAAACTGCGTTGGCGACTTATCCAAAGAAGAAATTCGCGCTTATTAAGAAAGAAAATCAAACTTTAGTACCATGTGGCATACCATACACGTTGGCAACTCTTGATTCCGTCGAAAGTGATATTCTAAGCACAAAAGGAATTGAATCAAAAGGTGTAGAGGTTATCGTCGATGAAGTGAAAGAAATCGATGTCGATGGTAAGAAGATCGTGACCGCTTCAAAAAAAGAAATAGAGTACGATAGACTGGTAATCTCAACTGGATCAAGAGCAATTGTTCCAAAAATTCCCGGTGTTGAACTTGATGGGGTTTTTACCGTACCAAAAGATATATCAAAAATATCCAAAATGAAAGACGCCTTGAAGAAGATGCAAAAAATAGTAGTTGTTGGTGCTGGATTCATAGGCATGGAAGTAAGCGACGAAATTCACAAAATGGGAAAAGATGTTACCGTTGTGGAAGCCATGAATCGAGTACTTCCCATTGCATTCGATCCAGAGTTCTCTTTAGAAGTTCAAAAAATATTGGAAGAAAACCACATAAGAGTTATGACTTCATCAAGGGTTAAAGAGATCTTCGGCAATGGAAAGGTAGAAGGTGTACTTCTTGAATCTGGAGAGCGTATAGATGTAGATGGTGTTGTGCTCTCTATAGGATATCGACCAGAATCCAGTCTTGCAAAAAATGCCGGCATTTTCATTGGAATGACAGGCGGTATATGGACGGATGAGTACATGCGAACGAGTGCTAAGGACATCTTTGCCATTGGTGATTGCACGGAACATAAAGAGTTCTTTTCAAGGAGGCCAAGCAAGTTGAAATTAGCTTCAACTGCAGCTTTCGATGCAAGAGTCGCTGGTGCTAATCTTTTCAACATCAGGTTGATAAGGGAGATTAAAGGGAACATCGGCATATTTTCCACGTCTATCTTCGGTCAAACCCTGGGAGCTGCTGGTAGTACGGAAAGAGATGCGATGGAAAGTGGCTTTGAAACTTTTTGTGGAAACTCTACCGCTGTAGATCATCATCCTGGAACGCTTCCAAATACAAGCAAACTTAAAGTTAAGCTCGTGTTTTCAAAGACGAGTGCCGTTTTGCTTGGAGGACAAATAATGGGAGGAAAATCGGTTGGAGAGATGATAAATGTTCTTGGTATGGCAGTTCAAAACCGAATGACAGTTACGGATCTCGTTACACTTCAAATAGGAACTCATCCTCTTCTCACATCATCACCTGTGGTTTATCCAATAATAACCGCCGCATTGGACGCGTACTCAAAAATACATGCTTGTGAGGAGTAAGCGCAGTGAAAGCCATAATACTTTGTGCTGGAAAGGGAACAAGGCTTAGACCACTGACCTTTACGAATGCCAAACAGTTAATACCTGTGGCAAATAAGCCTGTAATACTTTACAGCATAGAAAAGATCCTTGCAGCTGGAATATCCGAAATAGGCATTATCGTCAATCCGGAGAATGTATCTGCCTTTAAGGAAACACTGGGTGATGGTTCTGATTTTGGAGTTCACTTGACGTACATAGTTCAAGAAGAACCAAAAGGATTGGCCCACGCCGTCAAATTATCGGAAGATTTTATCGGTGACGATAAGTTCTTGATGTATCTCGGAGATAACATGATTCAGGAAGATCTTTCCAAATTCGTTAACGATTTTTCTAAAAGTGATCTGAACGCTTCTATTCTCTTAACTCCTGTCGAAGATCCGTCAAGATTTGGAATAGCAATCGTTGACAGCGGTGCCATTGTCAAAGTCGTGGAAAAGCCTAAAAACCCGCCATCCAACCTTGCGATCATAGGAGTTTATCTCTTTGATCATTTTATCTTTGAAGGAATTGACAACATTCAACCGTCCTGGCGTGGAGAATTGGAAATTACCGATGCTATTCAGTACCTCATAGATCATGATCACAAAGTTCAAGGCCATGTTGTTTACGGATGGTGGAAAGACGCAGGACGACCTCGGGATCTTATTGAAGCTAATCGTAGAGTTCTTGCAAATGTAAAAAATTCTCGAAATCTTGGAACGATCGATGGTGGAACGAGCCTAGAGGGACCTGTGGTGGTAGAAAAAGGAGCCGAGATCGTTGATTCAATCATTCGAGGACCAACCATCATAGGAGAGGGTGCTTTGATAATCAATTCCTATTTGGGACCATACACATCAATAGGCCCTAAAGTTACGATCGAGAATTCGGAGATTGAGAACTCCATTCTTTTGGAAAATTCCACTGTTCGCAACGTTTCAGTTCGAATAGATTCGAGTATCGTAGGAAGAAACGTAACCATTTCGAACATGGAAGCAAAACCGAAAGTTCACAATCTTGTCGTGGGCGATTACAGTCTTATAAAATTGAGCTGAGAAATAAAAATTGCAGAAAAAGAAGAAAGGGCAATTGCCCTTTCCTTCTATTTGTTTTTTCGCTGTTGTGACTGATTTTCTTCTTCCGTTTCTTCTTCATCTTCTTCGATCAATCCTATAAAGACTTTCAAATGCTTACTTCGGCTTGGATGTCGAAGCTTGCGAAGTGCTTTAACTTCTATTTGTCTGATCCTTTCTCGAGTAACGTTGAAGTATTGTCCAACTTCTTCAAGTGTTTTGGCTTTTCCATCTATCAAACCGTATCGCATTTTTAGTACCATGGCTTCTCTCGGATTAAGGGTGTTCAGTACTTTTTCTATCTGTTCATGAAGCATCATTTGAGAAGCTGCATCTTCTGGAGAAAGAACATTTGAATCCTTCACGAAATCGCCTATAGTCGATTCATCATCATTTCCCACCGTGGATTCAAGAGAAATGGTTTCACGAGCTGCTTTAAGAATTTCTGTTATCTTTTCATGTGATTTATCCATGAGAACGGCAAGATCATCAACAGTTGGATAAGAGCCATGCTTTTGCATGTAGTCTCGTATGATCTTGTTTAATTTGTTTATAGTCTCGACCATGTGAACTGGTACCCTTATCGTTCGTGCCTGATCTGCAATGGCACGAGTTATCGCTTGTCTGATCCACCAGGTTGCGTACGTTGAAAACTTATATCCTTTTTTCCAATCGAACTTGTCCACAGCCTTTAAAAGGCCTATGTTTCCTTCCTGGATAAGATCTAAGAATGATAATCCTCTTCCCATGTATTTTTTAGCTATACTAACGACAAGTCTGAGGTTTGAAGTGCAAAGTTTTTGCTTTGCCTTTTGGTCACCATTTGCCGATTTGCGCGCAAGTCTTCTCTCTTCACTCGGAGAAAGAAGAGGAATTCTCCCTATTTCTTTAAGATACAATTTCACAGGGTCTTTGAGATTGGAATTATCGTATACTTCTGGTTTTTGGAGCTCAAGATAAGATAAGTACTTTTTGACTTCGGATGCTTCGGCACTACCATATTCCTCAAGCGTATTCGCTATGTCTTCACTATCATCTTTTATTGTAATGTGTTCTTTTTCGAGAATATCATATACATCTTCGAGAAATGCTGAATTGAACTTCTCGTAATTCGCAGGAATGGCGCTATCTATATCAGCGTAAGTTATATACCCTTGTTTTTTCCCCTTTTTTATCAAAGTGCTAAGCTTCTTTTTTATCCAGGCGGTGTTACTCGCTGCCATTTGAAGCATCTCCTCTTTTTTTTAATAGGGAACGGAGTTTCATGGCTTTTTTCATGAGTTCTGCTTTTTGTTCACGATCGACTGTGGAAACTATCTCCCTTTCCAATTTCTCAATTTGAGATTTTACCTTTCTTCTCTCTAATTCTGAAACGCAGAGATCGAGTATGTCGTCAGCATCTACATTGTGCTCATCATAAGTAAAAATCTGAAAGAATCTTTCTCCCTCTTCCCTTCCAAAAAACCTCATGGCTTCTTGTGGTAAGGTAACGCCTGAAGATACGATTTTAAATGTTTTTCTTGCCAACGGGGACAAAACTTCCGCATCTATCTTTTCGATTACCTTAGAACGCATATTCTCATTTAAAAATAGAAGATAAATAACGTAATCATCTACTGTCATTCGTACAGATGAAGAATCATGCGAATTAACATTGCTTTTCTTGTTTTGAAGTTCGTACAGTATATCTTTTTCTTCGATCATAAGTACCTTAGCCGCTTTTGAAACGAGTTGTCGTTTCAAAATGGAAGAATTAATCCAGGAAATTGATCGTTTGAATCTGTAAATCGCCTTGAGGGGATCACCAAGTTCTCCAAGTGACTGTTGAACGTAGAAATCCCAATAATCCTTGGCTTCACTGAGTGTTTTTTGAAATTCCTCTTTGCCATGTATACTGAAAAACTCATCCGGATCCTTTGAATCTCTGAATACCATCACTTTGACGTTAAAATCTTCTCCCACCAACACTTTTGCAATCCTTTGCATCGCCGATATACCTGCACTATCGCTGTCAAGCACAAAAAGCAGATTGTTCGTAACTCTTCTTAACATATTCAAATGAAATTTCGTCAGATTAGTACCCAACACTGCGCAGGCGTTATCAAATCCATGCCGGTGAAAGGCTATAGCATCCATATATCCTTCACAGAGTATTGCAAAACCAGATTTTTTTATTTTGTAACGAGCAATGTTGAAAAGATAAAGCAATTTTGATTTTGAAAAGTATCGACTTTCGGGAGAGTTGATGTATTTAGGAACTTCATCCGTTAAGCTCCTTCCACCAAATGCCACGATTTTGCCTGAAGAGTCCTTTATCGGGAAAATCACTCTGTTCTGGAAAAACTCGCGCAATCTTCCACTTCGACTTCTGATAATCAGCCCGTACTTTATAAGATCTTCTACTCCAATTCCTCGTTGACGAGCCACGCCCCCAACTACGTTTGAATTAATTGGAGCATATCCAAGATCGAATTTTTTCACATCTTCTTTGCTAAGGCCACGATTTTCTGTTAGATAAGAAAGCGCTTGCCTTCCTTTTGCTGAAAAAAGTGCATTTTTGTAGGCCTCAGCCACAGATTTCATCATCTGGACGTATTTTGAATAAAAACCATCATTTGTAACAATAGGCGAACTGACTCCACATATCTCTGCAACTCTTTGGACTGCTTCTATGAAAGAAACGTTCTCAATTTTTTTTACAAATTCTATAACGTCACCACCAGCACCACATCCAAAGCAGTGAAAGAATTTTTTTTCTGGATTAACGTAGAAAGAAGGTGTCCTTTCTTCGTGAAAAGGACATAAACCTCGGTAACTTGAACCGGCTTTTTCAAGTGAAACGTAGTGCGACACAACTTTTACTATGTCGCACTTCGATTTGAAATCTTCTAATTCTTTTTTCACAAGAGTAACTCTCGAATCAACGTTTCGAGAATTGTGGGCTTCTTCTGGCCTTTCTCTTTCCGTATTTTTTTCTCTCAACCATTCTTGAATCTCTTGTTAAAAGGCCATTCTTCTTAAGAACGCTTCTTAGATCCTCATTGAAATTCAGTAGTGCTCTTGCAATTCCTAAACGAAGGGCGCCAGCTTGTCCTGAAAGTCCTCCGCCATTTATTCTGCATACAATATCGAATTGCCCAATTGTTTTAGTAGTAATGAATGGATCGTTGATCTTCATAACAAGCGTCTCTCTTTGAAAGTAATCTTTGAGAGATTCGTAATTCTTACCGTTTATGATTATTTTCCCTTCTCCTGGTCTCAAATGGACCCGAGCAACAGAAGTCTTCCTTCTTCCCGTACCGTAGTAATCTGCTTTTTCAGCCATTCATGATACTCCTTTCAGTCATTGAAAGTAAAAACATTATTCTATAGCTACAATCTCTCTCGAGCGAGAATTACTTCAATCTCAATTCTATTAAAGCTCCAAGAGCTGAGGTTTTTGAGCTTCATGAGGATGTTTCGCACCACGATAAACCTTGAGCTTTCTAAACATATTCCTCCCAAGCACACCTTTAGGCAGCATGCCATGTACAGCGAATTTTATTAACCTCTCAGGATGCGTCTTCAACAGATCTTTGGCACTTATTTTTTTAAGATTTCCCATGTATCCAGTATGCCTGTAATAGAATTTGTCGTTGAGCTTATTTCCAGTTAAAAGGACCTTTTCTGCATTTATAACAACCACGTAATCACCTGTATCTTCGTGTGGCGTGTAAGTCGGTTTGCTCTTACCAGAAAGGATTCGAGCTATTTCTACCGCAAGACGGCCCACTGGTTTTTCAGTTGCATCCACTACATACCATTTCTTTTCCAATCCATCTTTTTTCGCAAAATAAGTTTTTTGAGTCATCACTCGCTACTCCTCCATTTACGATTCGTTTTCCATGCTTCCACTTTAAAAACATTAGATGTCTTTTTGTAGATCAAAAATGTTACGAATCCATCCACGGTTACTTTAACCACATTGAAAAGCGTTATCACCCAAAGATAATTTTTCAAAACGAACATGTATGAAACTTTCAAGTACGGTGGATAAACCAACATATTCAAAGCATCCATACCCGTTATCACGATCGCCGAGGCAATACTCAAAGCGGCTATTGCCCTGGTTCTGGTTTTCTTTCTCGAGTAAAACCATGCTGAAAAGCCAACAAGCAATGTTCCGGCGACGGCATTCATAAAAATTCCTACCACATCCGTTCCTCTGATGGCAAAATAGAGCAAATCTTTAATCAACACCGTCAAAATACCCGGGATGGGTCCAATCATGAAGCCCACTAACAAAGCGGCAATGTCACTCGGATCGTACTTAAATCCCACCAATTGGGGGATTGGTATTTCTATTAGCATCAACACCGTCGCCATGGCCGAAAACACGCCTATGATGGCTAATTTCTTAGTCCTTGTTACCATATCAATTAGCCTCTTGATACACGTTAACGTACTTCCTGTTATAGCGCGTTTTGAATTTCACGCTTCCATCTGTAAGCGCAAAAAGTGTGAAATCTTTTCCAAGGCCAACATTTTTGCCAGGCCATATTTTTGTTCCGCGCTGTCTCACTAAGATGCTTCCGGCCTTAACTTTCTGTCCATCTCCAACTTTCGTCCCGAGATATTTTGGATTACTGTCTCTCCCGTTTTTACCGACGGAACTCTTTGAAGCGAACAGTTGAAGCTCTATTTTCAAGTTAGTCACACCTCCATTTCAGAAACCGATAGATTCTTGGGATATTGCTTTGAGAGCTGCAAGATCGTTTTATGAAGCGTTTCGATCATCTTCTGGGCACATTCTCCATCACTTTTCATATCGCATTTAATCAAACCATCATCTATTTTATACACTATCTTTTCTCCAAGAACCTCTTCGAGTCCTACAAGTGTCGCCTGAGTTATCGCACTCACTGCGGCACAAACAACGTCTTTTCCTTTAGTTCCCAATCCCACATGACCGAATATTTTAAAACCCGCGTAGCGATCATTGTGAAAAAGGAAATAGCAATGAGTCATCCTTCTATTTTTTCCACTTTCAGCAAAGAATACCACTGTCTGTGATTTTTAGAGCGTCGATACCCTTTTCTTCCTTTAAACTTAACCGTTAATACTTTTCGATATCTTCCGTTCTTAACAAGAACGGCCTTAACTTTCGCACCATTTACATAGGGAGAACCTATCTTCGTCTCATTATCATTCTTAATGGCTATGACCTTGTCAATGACAACTTGTTCTCCTTCTTTGATGTCCCTGAAGCGCTCAGTTTTGAACGCTTCACCTTCGGAAAGCCTGTATTGCTTCCCTCCGACTTCAACAATAGCGTACATTTTGCACCTCCTCCCATAAAACACCCGCCGATTCAAGGTGGAGCTGTCGACTCTCTTCAAACCAGAATCGTGCGTCACGTAAATTTTACCACGAACAAGGTAGAAAACAAAAAGAAAGAAATGTTTTCAATTAAGTTACCAATCCAAGAGGAATGTTCATGATTAAACTCCACGATCATATCTTTTCTCTTAAGAAAAGCGTTAACTAAAACTTAATTAAAATCATTAACAAATCAAACGAGATTTGATCTTGAACAACACGAATTATCAAGATATGAGAGGTAGAATAATGGTGCAAAAAAAATGAGAGGAGGAATTGGTGAAATGAAAAAGAAGAATACGGAAAAATTCCTTCACGAGATGATTCAAAAAAGAATGGCTGAGAAGATAAAAATTGAAAACATGCTCAAGATAGCAAAGTATGGAATGTTCAGATTCTGACTCGATAGTTCAAAGTAGAAAAGGGCGCTTAAAGCGCCCTTTTCTGATAAAATACTTATATGAGACGATACATCATTTTTTTATTTTTTATTCTAACGATCTTGAAAGTATTTGCCATAGATCTCCAATTCAATGCTCCACCAAGTCCTGGCGCGTTGAAATCTCATTTGCTGGCCCTCATCAATTCTGCACAATCCACAATATCAATTGCCATTTACAACATGAACGACGCAGAAATAGCGAATGCACTAAAGGAAAAAGAATCAGAAGGAATCAATGTGAGAATCATCACGGAAGGGAAAAATTATATAACAAATCACGATTTCTTCTCCAATATAAATACAGTTGCAGATCCAATAGATGGTGGTTTGATGCATGAAAAATTCGTCGTTGTTGACGATAAATGGGTATGGATAAGTTCTGCAAATTTTACCAATTCTATGTACAAAGACTTGAACAATGCCTTGATCTTCGATTCCAGGTTACTTTCACGTGTGTTCAACGAAGAGTTCAATCTCATGTACGAGGGATATTTTTCTGATCCGAAAATCGAAGAAGCCACGAGTTTAACGGCAGAAGATGTGAGATTAGAGGTAAGATTTTCTCCATTCGGCGGCATTTTCGACAAAATCGTAGATGTTTTGAAGCGTGCAAAACACGAGGTAGACGTCGCGATGTACGCCTTTTCAGATATGAGAATCTCTCTTTTGCTCATGACTCTCGATGAACAAGGAATAAAAGTGAGAGTTCTTGCAGACAAGAGTTGGAATTCTTCTGGATACAGTGTGTTGCCAAAAATGAAAGAATTCAGTTTCTTTAGAAAATTTGACAATCCTTACGGTTTGCTTCACGACAAATATATTATCGTAGATCCCAATTCACCTGATGCAAAGGTTTTAACTGGTTCCTACAATCTTACACGATCGGCTCAATCGAGAAATGATGAAGTCTTGATTGTCATTCATTCAAAAGAAATTGCAAGGCTTTATCTTGAAAATTTCGAATCGCTGTGGAGTACAAGTCATTAGTTGAGATACCATCCGTACGGTGAAACATATCTGTACAGCATAAGGACACGGCATGCCGCGCCTCTATTGAAGAGATAAGCTTTTTGCGTACTTAAGAGCGGTCTCTCTTGGATTTTCTGAAAAGATAATCCCACGCGATACGTTGACCAAAATCTTTTCACGTGCCGCAGATTTCATAACATCTTTCACACTCCCACCTTGTACTCCAATACCGGGAACGAGTATGAAACTCTTAGGTGATATTTCGTGCACTTCATCCAGCGCTTTTGAAACCGTGGCACCTACCACGAGACCACATCTTTTTCCGTATTCAGCAGCAAGAACGGCAACTTGTACGTACAGTGGCGGATTACCGTGATATTCAAAATCAGCAGCACTTGGGTTGGACGAGAGACAAACAAGGAATGCGTATTTGTCCTCATATTTCAAGAAGGGTGATATAGCGTCTGAACCCATGTAAGGTGAAAGGGTAATGGCATCGAAACCGAAGAATTCAAAAGCTGCTTTTGCGTAAGCTTCAGCCGTAGAAGCGATATCTCCACGTTTGGCATCGTATACAACTGGAATGTCGTCGCCTATCAATTCCCGTGTTTTCAACAAAGTTCTCATTCCATCTGGTCCGAGCATTTCATAAAACGCTGAATTCATTTTGTAAGCGCATGCGATGTCTTTCGTTGATTCTACTATGTATTTGTTGAATTCGTACATGCCTTTTGAATCTTTTGAGAAAGATTTTGGAAGGCGTTCAACATTCGTATCAAGACCTATTACCAGAAGATTTTTAACTTCTTTTTTCCTCTTTTCCACTTTCTCAACGAAATTCATTCGAAACCTCCTTTGTGAGCAGCTCCCACTATGTCTTCAAAATTCATTTTCTTGCGTTTCAAAAATTCACCAACTCCTCTAACAATAGCTGGTATCCCTTTTGGATTTATCATGGCTTCGGCTCCAACACCTACAAGGGAAGCCCCTGCGATTGCGTATTCTACGACGTCTCTGGAAGTGGTTACCCCACCGAGTCCTATTATGGGGAGATCAGGGAAGGCTTCTTTTACCTGATAAACCTTCCATAAGATTATCGGCATAAAAGCGGGACCACTGAGTCCTCCATTTATCCTTTTCAAAAACGGTTGTCCGGTTTCCACGTTAAATCTCGTACCCTGTATGGAATTTGCAACATTGATGATATCCGCTCCAGACTCCTTTGCGACGCGAGATTGTTCGACAACGTTCAAGTCTGGTGAAATTTTGACTATTAACGGCTTGTTTGTCCGCTCTCGACATGCTGAAATGATATCTTTTGAAAGTTTGCCATCTGCAGCGATCACACCTTTTGAATGTACGTTAGGACAAGATAAATTGATCTCTAACATGTCACAGAACTCTTCAATTCGACTGGTTAAGTCAGAAAAATCGTCGGGAGATTCTCCACCTATTGATATAATTCTTCTGGTGGTTTTTGGAAGTTTTGGAGCGATCCTTGACTCAAAAATCTTTATGCCCGGATTTTGTAATCCTATGGAATTAAGAAGTCCGCTTCGCACGTAAACGATACGCGGCGGTTTGTTTCCATCTTTGGGAAAAGGAGTCACCGTTTTAGTCGTGAATCCTCCAATTTCAGATGGCGAAAGGTATTCGAAGAATTCTTCCCCAAATCCAGCAGGCCCGGACGCAATTACGATTGGATTTTTGAATTCAACGCCTTTGATCGTGATCTTCAATTTGTTCATTCGAATTCTCCTCAACTGCTGAATGTCCTGCAGATACATCCATTATCTCATTTGCCGGAAATGTCGGACCGTCTTTACAAACGAACTTTATTCCGGACTTAGTCATAATAGCACATCCTTCACACATTCCCCTGCCACAAGCCATTTTCTCTTCCATAACCAGATAAAGGTTCCTGTCTTTGAAGATTTCTGCTGTCTTTTCCAACATTGGTACAGGGCCACACGCGATCACATTCTCAAGAGGCGAAAATTTTGCTACGTCAAGAACAGTGGTAGGCTCCACAGTAGATACGGAAGATGTCGGCACGTCTACCAGTTCAAAAAAAGCTTCATCTCGAGCACCAACTACCATTTCCTTAAACTCGTACCTCATCGCGTAGAAATGTATGGGGGCGTATCCAGCACCGCCTGACAGAAGCAAAGGATGCTCAAGAATTGGCATGGGATTTCCAAAAGGACCATCGATCACGATTTTTGACGAATTTTTGAAAAAATGCTCAAACTCTCCACCGGATTTTATGAGAAATCTTAACATCCCGTCTTTCAAATCGTAAACACTGAAGGGCCTTGGCACATAAGGTCCAACAGGTGTTTTTACCATAAAAAACTGCCCTGGAAACACATTTTCTCGAATTTTGGAAGTGTCCTTGGCACTCCCAAAATCATCGTATGGCACATCCACAAGGAGAAATTCACCATCTTTAGAATATTTGAAATCTTTCACATTACATTCCATTTCGGATCACCGTAAACTTTCTTTCCATTCGAAAAAGTGGCCAACACTTTTCCTCTCAAAGATTTTCCAAGAAATGGTGTGTTGCGTGATTTACTGATAAGACTTTTATCGGAGACTATCCACTCGGCATTCGGATCGAAAATCGTAAAATCAGTTGGATTGTTCCCTTTGAGAGTTCCACCTTCGATTCCGTAAAGCTTTGCGGGAACACTTGTTACCTTCGAAAGTAACAGTTCGATCGATAATCCCCTTTTTGATACCATCAGCAATTCGCTAAGGAGGGTTTCAAAGCCTATAATTCCAAATGGTGCTGACTGAAACTCAACCTCTTTTTCATGGATCGCATAAGGAGCGTGGTCCGTGATAATTGCGTCTATCGTATCGTCTTCCAATCCGCGGTAAAGTTCTTCTTGTTCTTTGGACGTTGGAAATGGTGGATTTATTTTCTTTGATGTGTCGTAATCCCAAAGATCTTCATCTTGGAAGAGCAAATGGTGCACGCACACATCACATGTTACGTCAATTCCATCTGCTTTTGCTTGTCTTATGAGTTTCACACTTCTTTCAGTCGAAACATGTGCGATGTGAACATGAGCCTTGGTGAGGTAAGAAAGTTCTATCTCACGAGACACGGCGATCGATTCCGTTACACTCGGAATGGCGTACACTCCGTAGAGTGTGGAATACCAACCCTCTCTCATGTGTCCACCTTTTAAGTAAGGGTCTTCACAGTGCGAGATGATCGGAAGCCCCAATTCCGACGCGTACTCCATTGCATGACGTGCGAGGGATGAATCTTTCAAGAAAGTACCATCATCCGAAAATCCAACAACACCCGCACGTGCCATTTTACCCATTTCAGCCAGTTCTTTTCCTTCTCTTCCCTTGGTGATCGCACCTATAATTTTGACATCAATACATGCTTTTTTAGCACGCTCTGTCAGATACAACACAGCTTGTTCTGTATCAATTGCCGGTGTTGTGTTTGGCATCGCGAAAACAGTTGTTATTCCGCCATGGGCTGCAGAACGTGCACCGGAAAAAATGTCTTCACGCCAAAGCTGACCCGGATCTCTTAAATGTGCGTGCGTATCGATCAGGCCAGGTAACACCCAGAGAGCGTTCAAATCGGTATTTTGTTCTGAAAATTTTTCACCGTCAAACACTATAGCACCTTCAGGTATTATCATAGTTCTCACCTCCGAGGGTAAGGTAAAGTATCGCCATTCTTACTGCCACACCGTTTGTAACTTGATCTTCTACTTGAGAGATTTTGGAGTCTGCCACCTCTGTAATAACCTCAACACCTCGGTTTATGGGACCTGGGTGCATGAAGATCGCTCCAATACTGGCAAATCTCATAATTTCCGGTGTGATACCGTAAAACTCGTTGTATTCATCCAATGAAGAGAAGAATCCTCCTGATTGGCGCTCGAGTTGCATTCTCAATCCCATCACAACGTCCGCGTCTTTTACGGCTTTGCGTACATCGTGAGAAATTCTCACCCCGTAGTTCTCAGCACCCAAAGGTATCATTGTTTTGGGGCCACAGAATGTGACATTTGCTCCCATCATCTTTAAAAGCTTGGCATTGGATCTTGCCACTCTGCTGTGCAAAATATCACCAACAATGGTCACATTCAATCCCTTTAAAGTTCCAAATCTTTCCCACATGGTATACCCATCTAAAATCGCTTGAGTGGGATGTGCTCTGATGCCATCACCTGCGTTGATAACCACTGCATCGGTATATCTTTTCAGCATCATTGGACTACCGGGCTCACTGTGTCTTATCACGTAAAGATCTACACCCATGGCATCCAGAGTTTTCACCGTATCTTTGAAAGATTCTCCTTTTTTCAGCGAACTTGTCGATGCAGAAAAATTCACAACATCGGCATTCAATCTTTTGGCTGCCACCTCAAATGACATTCTTGTTCGCGTTGATGGCTCAAAAAAGAGAGTACACACCGTTTTCCCTCGAAGTGCTGGAACCTTCTTTATCGGTCTTTTAAGGACTTCCTTGAATTCCTTTGCCATTTCGAAGATCTGTTTTATCTCTTCAGGAGTCAAAAGATCCACATCGAAGATATCTTTTCCCGCAATACTCATTTTTCTTCTCCTCGAGTGCTAGAAAGATGCGCGTCATCGGCACCTATGAATACACCGTCTTCTCCATCGCACTCCATGAATTTCACGTAGATTCTCTCGTCCTTACGTGTCGGGATGAATTTTCCAAGTATATCCGGTTGTATGGGTAATTCACGTCTGTTTCTATCAACAAGCACTGCCAAGATGATTTTACTCGGTCGTCCAAAATCCATGATCTCATCCAGAGCCGCTCTTATGGTTCTGCCGGTGTGTATCACGTCATCAAAGAGAATGACTGCTCGTTCGTTTATGTCCACATTCATCTGTGTGCCTTTGACCTTTGGAACTCTAATGGATAACGCCGCATCGTCTCGATGAAAGGTGATATCCACAATGCCGAAATCGTAAGATATCTCCTTTTCCTCGAAGAGTTTTAAAAATCTTTTGGCAAGATACACTCCCCTTGTCCGTATTCCGACCAAGACCGGAGATTGTCCATCCAATTTCTCAACCAGTTCATGAAACATTCTTTCTACTATCAACTCGATCTCATGTTTTTTAAGGAGCTTGCGCATCTGTTCACCTCCATTTTGGCAAAATAAAAGGACGCTTAAGCGTCCTTAAAATAAAATTCTAAGAATCCAATAAAGATGGAAATCTTTCCCTCTTCTCCTTTTGCAAAGAGAGGAGTAACGATCTTAAATTCAAGATAATGCGAATAAAACGCATCTTCCACCTCCAAGATTCAAAGGCATTATACACAAAAATTCTTACAGTGTCAATATCAAGTTGACTTGTTGAAAATCACATCAAATTTTCAGAGAAAAAGCTAACAGTTTTTTCTATAACTGAAGATGACGCTTGAACTGATGTAAAAACATGATCGGCGCCTTTCACCGGTACAAGTGTTCCATGATCGAATTCTTTAACGAGATCTTGACTGTGCTCGAATGGAACGGTGGGATCGGATGTACCATGCATGATGAGAACGGGCCCTGAATAGCGCTTGGCATTTTCAAAGGCATTCATAGTGAGTATCTCTTTTACGAACACATCGGAGATTTCGATTCCTCCCACATCCAAACGCCCACCTTTTTCGATCTGATGAGGCATACCTCCAATTGTGAATACTTCCTTGTTCTTTGCAGCGGGCGCCCATAAACACAGAGCATCTGGTTTTAGAGTCGGCGCTGTAAGCAATGCGACCGTACCTCCCATTGACAATCCAAGAATCCCTAAGCGACCTTTGAATTTGTCTCGCGCGTAATTTATCATTGCCCTGGCATCGGACATCTCAGAGGTAAGCGTCATCTCTTCAAAAGTTCCATCGCTGTCTCCTGAACCACGAAAGTCAAACCTTATGGATGATATTCCCGCTTTTTCGAGTGCTCTTGACAATCTTGCAAATATAAAACTCTTTTCTATGTGGTTACCGGTAAAACCGTGAAACATGACGACTACGGGCGTGTTTGAACCCACATTGTGAACAATGCCAAAGATATTTTGTCCTTCATTTTCCAAAAAGATGGTTTCCATAAGATATTAAGCCTCCTTCAGCCATTTCAAAACTTTTTCCAGTGCGCGTGCTACTACCTGATCCATGTTGTAATACTTGTATTCCGCAAGCCTTCCCACGAATAAAAACTCACCTGTGTCTTCCAATTTTGACACTTCTTTCATGTACTGTTCTCGTCTGTGCATGTTTTCGTCGGTCATGACAACGTAGTAAGGTTCACCCCGATCGATTGGATATTCGTAACATACAGTCGTTTTACTCGACTTCTGACCGGTCATATACTTGTACTCCGTGATCCTAGTCCAATCGTAGTCGTTGGGATAATTCACGACTGCCACAGGCTGGTAGTGCTCTTCTTCATGAGTTTCAAATACAAGTCTTAAAGATCTGTATTCAAGATCACCGTACATGTCATCAAAATATTCATCAAGCGGTCCCGTATACACGATCAATTTTCCCTTCAGTTCTTCAGCAATTTCAAAGTAATCACAATTAGTAAGAACGGAGATCTTTGGATGATCGAGTATGTTTTCGATCATCTTAGTGTAGCCGAATTTGGGAAGTCCCTGATATTGATCTGAGAAATATCTGCTGTCTCTGTTTGAACGTGTTGGTATTCTTTTTGCAACCTCAGCCGAAAGTTCTTTCGGATCACGATTCCACTGTTTTCGAGTGTAATTCATGAAAAATTTCTCGTAAAGCCTTCTACCGACTTGTGAAATAACCGCATCTTCAAAATTTTCCGGTGGCTCTCTAAAATCAGAATATTTTACCTCTTGAGCTAAGAATTTTTCCACATCATTTGCCGATATTTCTAATCCAAAAAGTTGTGCAATCGTGTCGCGATTTATCGGAAAAGGTACGAGCATCCCATCCACATAACTCAACACTTTGTGTTGATAATAATGCCACCTCGTGAATTTACTCAAGAATCTGAAAACCCTCTCGCTTTTGGTGTGAAATATATGTGGTCCATAAGTGTGAATCAATATCCCATCTTCATTGAATTCATCGTGGGCATGTCCCGCAATATGTTTCAATTTCTCCACTACGAAAACGCGTTCTCCAGCTTCTGCTAAAACCCTTGCAGCTGTGGCACCAGCGAGACCGGCTCCCACCACTACACAAAAATTTTTCATGTTTCCCTCCACTTACCTCATTATCCATTTTGGTGAATCTGAAAAGATATTTGCATTATAGCATTTTGCGGTATGTTGTGAACAAGGTGAGAATACGTACAAGATCATCACAAGTGAACATGTTTCCTAAAGTCACAAGATCATGATCTAACAACTTCATCCCTACTGTCTCTCTGTAGTGCCTGTTCGGAACGTAGTACACGAGTGAGTTTGAACTATGTCCTTAATTTGTGCGCCAACTTTATAGCTTTGAGAACTAAATCTTTTTTCGCTTTTCAAGCGATGAGGAATTTTTTTCGAAGCCTTATCAA